>JAGCZO010000056.1 GCA_017959965.1 Clostridia bacterium
CTCGCCGTTTCGTTTGATCAGATTCAGTATCTCCGCCTGGTTTTTGTCGAGAGCCTCAGCCATTACGTCCGACGCGCCCGCCGTACCGCCATCAAAGCCAAGAGCCCGGAGCACGTCCATAGGCGACGTGACGAATAACGCTCCGTTTTTCAGCATGTCGTTGCAGCCCGCCCCCTCCGGCGTGTCGATCCTGTGGGGAATTGTCAGCACGTCCCGCCCCGCGTCAAGGGCAAAATCAGCAGTGATCAGAGCCCCCGAAGAGAGCCCCGCCTCCGCCACGAAGGTCGCCTCCGCTATCCCCGCTATGATCCTGTTCCTGGCGGGGAAATACGTTCTCAGGGGCTGAGTGCCCGGGGGCTGTTCTGATATGATAACGCCGTTCTCTTTGATTTTGGCGTAAAGTCCGGCGTTTTCTCTGGGATAGATCACGTCCGTGCCGCACCCCAGTACAGCCGCGGTGAAAATTCCTGCGTCAAGGGCGGCCTTGTGGGCAAAGGAATCGATTCCCCTGGCCATGCCGCTTACGACGCAGATATTCCTTCCGCTCAGTGCCGAGACCGTTTTCACACACATTTCACGTCCGTATGACGTACATTTTCTCGAGCCCACCACGGATATCCTCGAGCTGCATTCGTTGATCCTTCCGATGTCTCCTTCATAGAACAACAGAAGAGGACTGTGCCTGTACTCCGAAAGAAGCGCGGGGTAGTCAGGATCGTCTCTGCAGACAACTTCAATACCTGCCCCGGACGCCCTGTTCATTACCTTTACCGCTTCCTCCATGAAAACGGAAGGGTCTGTCTTTTCCGGGCTTTTTTCCCCCGTGACGGCGCAAATATCAACTTCTCCGTTTTCCCACGCCATCCTGAATTCCGGGACCGAACCGAACAATCTGAGAAGCTCTTCCTGCAGCGCCCGCCTTCCCCTGGTGAGTCTGTTGAACCAATAGTATTCAGCGTACCTTTTAACGTCCGTCAAGCGAAACCGCCTCCCGCATTTTCAAAGCCTCTGTAAGACAGGCTTTCAAGTATGTCGTCCTCCGAGACCGACTCCCTTCCGTCAAGGTCAGCAACAGTCCTGGCGATCTTAATGACCTTCTCGTAGGATCTCACGCTGAAGCCCATGCTGTCGGCGGCCTTCTTAAGTATCTTCACTGAGGAATCAGTCAGGGAGCAGGCCTTCACGTAGTTTACGTTGTCGATATCGCCGTTTGCCCTGAAGCCTTCGCTCTTGTATCTCTCGGTCTGTATATTCCTGGCTTTTTTCACTCTCTCGCGAATGACCGATGAGGGCTCATCCTTTTCGGCGCCTATTTTATCCCCGCTTACGCTTCTCATGTTGATCTTTATGTCGATCCTGTCAAGAACGGCTCCGGATATTCTGGAAGCGTAGCTCGCGATCGCCGCCTGGGTGCAGACGCACTTTCCCGGCTTTTCAAAAAGATTTCCGCAGGGACAGGGGTTCGCCGCCCCCACAAGTATAAAATCCGCGGGCAGGATCTCCCTGGTCCCGTAGTTGCTCACAAATACTTTTTTATCCTCAAGAGGCTGCCTGAGAGCCTCCACCACCTGTTTCGGAGTCTCCGAGAGCTCGTCAAAGAACAAAACTCCGTTATGCGCCAGGGAGACTTCCCCTATCTCAAGAGGTTTTCCGCCCCCGGTAAGAGCCGATCTCGTGATGCCGTGGTGTATGGTCCTGAAAGGTCTTCTGAACCGCTGTTCTTCCGGTCTCCTTACTCCGCAGCTGCTGTAGATCTGCATCACTTCGAAGTATTCGTCAAAGTTCATTTCCGGGAGTATCCCCGCAAAGCATTTTGCAAGCAGCGTCTTTCCGCAACCGGGGCTGCCGGTCATGAGCACGTTGTGCTTTCCGGCGGCCGCGATCTCGAGAGCGCGTTTGGCGCTTTTCTGACCGAACACGTCCATAAAATCATATCGCCCGTATTCTTCGAAGCCTGCCGGCGGATCCGCTTCACCGCCCTCCGCGCCTTCGGAAGCGTTTTTTACCGGTTCTGCCTTTTCAAAGGCTTCGCATTTTTCTCTGAACTTCCCTGGCCAGAGGTCCAGCGCCTCCATCGCCTCCCGCAGGTCCCCCGCCGGATAAATATTCACTCCGGGGCACATCGACGCCTCCCCGTAATTGTCCCGGGGTATTATGAAATCCACGATCCCGCAGCTTTTCCCGCACACAACGGCGGGCAGCACCCCCTTTACAGGCACCAGACTGCCGTCAAGAGACAGTTCTCCTATGACGCCAATGTTCTCGTAGTTTTCCGTCCGCCCTTCCCATGCCTTCAGAAGTCCCGCCGCCAAAGGTAGATCGAAGCCTGTCCCCAGCTTTCTCACGTCGGCCGGCGCCAGGTTCTGTGTGACACGGCCGGGGGGCATCTCAAAGCCCCGGTTCAGAACGGCTGATCTGATCCTTTTTCTCGACTCCCTCACTGTCTCGCTCCCCAGGCCGACAATTTCAAAATAAGGTATGCCCCGGGCAATGTCAGTTTCCACGATCACGCGGAACGATCTGGTCCCGGACAACCCGAACGTAGTAATTTTAGAAACCATATTGATCCTCCAGCTTTTTATTCACGCCGCGTGGTAACTCCGATGTGAAAGGATTGTAAACTCTGAGGAAGCGCCTGTCAACATCCCCGGGCAGCTCTTTTTATTTCCCGGAAATGCTCTTAAAATAGGTAAATATCAAATCGCGTCCACACCGATATATCGCAATATAACAGACGGCAGCAAACAGGCTTGAAAGGCATAAAAAAGGCCCCCGAAGGGGCCGGAAAAAAAGTAAATCTACAAAGAAATATCACTTGATCTTTTTAAAGACCAGCGTGACGGTGGGACCGTCGCAAATGAGCATTCGCGTTGTCAGCGTTCCGTTCAGATATTCAAAACGGCTGAAGCCTCCCATGTCATCTACGGACGGATCCTCATCCGCAATGATGTACGGTCCGGAGGACTGCCGCCCGGGTCTTAAAACGTGGACCTTTCTTTTGGTGCCGAAGAATGTCATTGTCCCTCCGGAAAAGACCGCCTCCGCGTCCATATCGTCGTTCCTCCATTTGCCCGCAAGCTCTTCAAGAACGCCGTCCTCGATATCGTAGTTTCCATATCGGTTGTTGGCGGTCCTTTTCAGGATATCTTTGCTTGGACCGGTTATCGGGAAGGATTTTTCCAGCTCAATGATATCGTCCCTTACGGTCACGGAGGTCACCGTGGCGTAGTCGGTCAGGGCACCCCTGTAGCGAAGGCCTTTGTCCTCAAGCACAAGCTCCGTAAAGCCGTTCTTTTCCACTGTTTTGAATTTGGTGACAAGCACGGGACCTCCCCGCCAGAGAACGGTGATCCTGCCGCCCTCGATCTCGACTCTCGTTCCGATAACTCCGGGTTCCTCCCATGCGCCGCTTAGCTCATTACCGGTCTTCTTCATATTATACACCTCTTATCATAAATCTTCCGGGCTTCCCCGCGGGACATTGTCAATGCTTTGTGGTCATTTCAAGTTCAATATTGAAAAAGCCTCTGTCGATCTTATCGGGGAGCTCTTTCGCGTTGCTGAACTTGTATGCGGTGCCGTCATCAAGGACCAGCGTCAGGGTCTTGCGGCGGTTAAAAACAGTCTTCGCTTCTGACTCGGGGAGAGAAGGCCACCAGAACATTCTTTTTTCCGCAACGGTCTTTTTGATCGCAGTCATGGTCTGAGCGTCCACCGGCTTCTCGCTTTGGTAGACTGTGGGATCTTCGTACTTTGACGTTTTTTTGTTCGTCCCGGTGCCGTCGGGGTTGAAGGTAAGCGTCGCTCTGGTGAAGCCGCCGTTCTCCCGAAGCTCTTCAAATTCTATCGAGCTGAGCTTTTCCGCATCGGGCAGCGGAAGCTGTCTGCCCTTCAGCGCCTTCTTGAAAAAGGAGGTGAGCCTGATCGCCGATTTCTTGGAGATGATCGGTGCCTGATTGTCGGAAAAGCTTATCTTCTCGCCGCTCTCGTACCGGATCAGAACGCTGCCGCCAAAGTCCTGGGGAAGGCCGTGGGTCCTGGAATGGTGGCCGTTTTCCGACACCAGACCCAGCTCACGTACAAGGCCGTCAAGCTCCGGAAAAACGTCCTCCTTGACGTAAGCGACGCCAACGGTCCTTTCGCTGTCCTCATAAGGCTCCTCAAGGCACTCAAAGTAAATGAACGAGCCTTCCTGTCCCGGTTCAGCGAAAGCGTAGATATAATACGGGCAGTCGGTGCCGTCCGTTGCGTCGGGGCCGTAGGTGCGGTTGTTTATGCAAGATTCAACGCAGAACGATTTGATAGAGTGTGATCCGATCTCCTTCGGGGCGTTGCGGTCAAGAGTTTCCGTGGTTCCGCCGCAGGCGTTCTTCGCAGGCTTTTTCAAGTAAATAATATCCTCGCCCTTGTCTTTTGTATTGAGGGGCTTATCCTTCTTTATTTCCTTCTTTTTCTTAAAGAGACACACTTTTTTTCTCCTTTCGCGATCAGGTCTCTGATCCTCCGGCGGTCACTTTCTTCCGGTAGAGCCGAAACCGCCCTCTCCGCGCTTTGTTTCGCAGAGGCTGTCGGTCTCCTCAAAAACGCCCTTAATATAGGGCACAAAAACGATCTGGGCAATGCGCTCTCCCGGGATTATCTCCCTGCGCTCCTTGCCGTGGTTGTGGATCATAACGGTGATCTCGCCTCTGTAGTCGCTGTCAATGACGCCCACCTTGTTTGCGGGTGCAAGATCCCTCTTCGACGCAAGGCCCGACCTTCCGAAAACAAGGCCCACAAGCCCCGTCGGTATCTCAAGAGCGATCCCGGTCCCTACGGCAACCGTTTCCCCGGGGCCAATAGCAATAGCCTCGTCAACAGCCGCGCAAAGGTCGGCTCCTGCGGAAAAATCCGTGCCGTAGTAAGGCATTCCCGCATTTTCACGCAGCTTTTTCAGTTTGATTTTCACTGACGTAATTGAATTATGTTCTTTCATTTTTCTCATGATCTTCGCAAGATCACGCTCCTGCGGTTTTCCCCGGGAACGTATCTTATTTTCAGTCCTCAGGTTTAGTTTCAAGCTTCAGCGGATAGTCGCCCAGGTGCTTGAGTTTGAAGCCGTTGGCTTTGTACTCTTCGTAGTTGAACGCCTCAAGCTCGTCGATGGCAAGCTTGTGAAACTCGTAGAAGTTCTTCCACCACTCGTAGCCGGAGCCGAGAGAAGCTCCCAGGTAGGCGTCGGCAATGTCGCAGCCCATCTGAGGCGCAACGTAAAACGCTCCCATTGCCAATACGTTCACGCCGTTCCCGGTTATGGCCCTGAGAGCCGCCGGAACGCTTTCCACCACTCCCGCGTGGACGTGGGGACACTTGCCGGCAGCGATGTGGATGCCCATGCCGGTGCCGCAGAAGACCAGAGCCCTTTCGAATTCTCCCTCAGCGATCATGCTTCCGACTTTGAGTCCTATGCGGTGGAACATGAGGTCGGTGTCCTTGTCAGGGTCGCTGCCCTCGACAACGCCAACGTCGGTGATCTTCCAGCCCTTGGCGCGAAGATGGGCACATACAGCTTCCTTCAGTGGATAGCCCGCAAAATCGGCGCCGACAACAAGGTATTTATCTTTAACAGTCTTCATAACAGATATCCCTCCGTCGTTTTCTTACTTGAGATTATACAAAAAAAACCGCCTCATGTAAAACACAATCAGCGGCCGAAAAGTGTCTCTCCCCCGTTCGGATCGGCTGGGGTCAAACAAAAACAGTTACGACCGCGCCGGCAACCGTAACTGTTGTCTTATGTCTGTATATCCGCGGCCGGAGCCGTTAAACTCCCCGGCGTAGGTCCGTCACGGAGCCGGAGTTGATGAAGGAGCTTTGGTGGGAGCCTTAGTGGGCTCGGGAGTGGGCGTCGGGAACTCGCCCATGTCGATCCAGAACGCGGGGCGCACGGCGTCAACGGTGGTCTGTGCGTATTCGCCGGCCGTTCTGACGGAGCCGTAAACGTTAACGTCGGCAACTTTATTTCTGTCGCTTCCCGGGGTCCTTAAGAGCCACCAGCAGTTTCCTTTGGCGCCGGCCGACCAGACGCCCTTCGCGACCGCGTAGGCGGTGGGCTGGCATTTTTTGACGTCGTCGCTTTCCAGGTACTTTTCAACTTCGGCAACGCTGAGAAGGAACACCGCGTCCTCTGTCGCGGTTCCGGGTTCTGTGTCATATTCGGGATTCTTATCCGCGGGAACAGTCGTCTTCACTATATGGCTCTTCTCTTCGTCGGAGAAAGCGTTCACGTAAAATACGTCGTTGAGCCACGTACGGACGTCGGAGCTGTCCCAGGAGGCGTCGCCGTCAGGAGCATCCTTGAACGGAATGGAATCCAGGCCTTTCACACTTAAGATCAGAGCCTTTTTACCGTCCTTACCCACAACGATCCACTCGATGGGTTCTTTGCCGTTTTCTTCGTTGTTATCCTGCTCGTATTCGCCGAATTTAAATTTTTCACCGATCTTAAAGCTCGGCTTGTATTCTTTTTCCTTCGTGCCGCTCTCCTCGTCTGGCTTTGCACAGGACGCGGTGAAAGCCGCGATCATTACCAGCGCAAGCAATAAAGCAGCCGTTTTCAGAATAGAAGATTTACCGCTTTTCATTTCGATCTCCGTTTCTAAGATTAGTAAGAAAGCAGACAGCATATCTTCGCTCATGCTCTACGGAACGTATTTTATCAAATCGCTTCTGTTTTTTCAACAGAATCATTGGCGGTTTCAGCAGCGTTTCAGGAGTGTTATAAGAGCGCCCGGCCCCCCGGGAAAACATCGGAAAAACACCCGCGTAAGCATCAAAAAAGCACCCGGAAAACGGATGCTTTTTTTCAGCGAAGCGAAATTCGCTTCTGAGCTTTTTATCAAAGTTTCTCTTTGATCTTCGCTGCTTTACCGACTCTTTGTCTGAGATAATACAGTTTAGCTCTTCTGATCTTACCGTGCCTTACGACCGTAATGCCGGCGATCTTAGGTGAATGTACCGGGAAAACTCTTTCAACGCCTACGCCGTAAGAGATCTTACGAACTGTGAAAGTCTCGCACAGACCTTCTCCGCGCATACCGATAACGGTACCTTCAAATACCTGGATTCTCTCGCGGCTGCCTTCAATAACCTTAAACTGAACTTTTACGTAATCACCGATCCTGAGTTTCACGGCGTCCTTATTAAGATAATCAGCCTCGACTGCTTTAATAATATCCATGCCTTATTCACTCCTCTCCTCGTAGACGTTCGTGCAATGAATGGCAGAGGACCGTCCTTATAAACTGCCGGCGCAACGGGAATGCGTTTCTGGCGACAGCCGTGCCATTATAGCAAAAGAAAAATAACGTGTCAACGGGAAATTTTGACTTTTTACATTGTAAATCAAGGCAAAATATTATACAATTTGCATTGCCGGAGCGATGGCGAAATAGTTACGGAACATAACGGAAGAAGCGGCTGCGGCAGAATTGGAAATCTTAAAATGAGTGAAGAAAAGATCAAAGAAGAGAAAAGCAACGCCGTTCCGTCAGGAAAATGCGAAAAAAGAGTATGCGCCGTTGGCGGAGAAGCTCTCATGGAAGGAATTCTGATGAGAGGACCCTCCGGGTACGCCCAGGTGATCAGATCCCCGGAAGGCGAGCTTCTTATTGAGACAAAGCGTCAGGCTCCCTTCGGAGCGGGAAACAAGTTCCTGTCGTTTCCTCTGGTGAGAGGAACGGTGCGCCTTGCCGATTCGCTTATCGTCGGCACAAAAGCGCTGTTCAACTCCGCCGAGGTCACCGCGACCGGCGACGACCCGAATTACAAGCCCTCGAAATTCGACCTCTGGGTGGAGGAGAAGCTTGGCGATAAGGCCATGGGCGTTGTGATGACTCTTTCACTTATACTGGCTCTTGCCATTGCCATCGGACTGTTTTTTGTCCTGCCTCTTGTCATCGTCTGGGGGCTGGAGCAGATCCCGGGCTTCCTCAGCTGGAGTCTGATTCCCGGCATGCCCGGATGGCCTCTGAAGCAGGTCATTGAAGGCATTGTACGCATGCTTCTGTTTGTGGGCTATCTCGCCCTGGTATCTAACATGAAGGATATCAAGCGCGTGTTCATGTACCACGGCGCCGAGCATAAGACCATCTTCTGCTATGAAAACTACGAGGAGCTGACTGTCGAGAACGTCAGGAAGCAGTCCAAGCACCACCCAAGGTGCGGCACCGCGTTTCTCTTCGTGGTAATGATAATCAGTATTTTTATCCATTCGCTGCTGCCCGACTTCAGGGATATTCTCCCGGCAATGGCGCCGATAGTTCCCATTCTGCTGAACGTATTGGCGAGACTCCTTACCCTTCCCATCATCGCGGGCATCGCCTACGAGTTCAACAGATATGCCGGAAGCCACGAGAACCGTCTGGTCAAGGTGCTGAGAGCTCCGGGCCTGTTTATGCAGAGATTCACGACAAAGGAGCCCGACGACAGCATGATCGAGCTTGCCATCGTGGCGCTGAATGAAGCGCTTAAGCTTGATGAAGCTCCCGATTATTCGGCAAGATCCGCACCGGAGCCCGCTACGGATGGAAGCGGCGAAAATGCGGCATCCGACGCCAATGACGAGTCCGCCGGAGAAGCCGGAGCCGCAGGCACGGATGATCTTCCCGAGTCTTCCGCGGATCCGGCCGCAGACCCTGACAAAGATCCCGAACCGGCTTCCGAAGGCAACTGACTCCTGACGGATCGCCGGACAGTTGTTTCCCAGGAGATACCGATGAAATTAAAAGAGTTAAGGCGTTACGCAAAAAAGAGCCTTTCCGGGTACGGCATTCCCGATGCCGATTCGACGAAGCTTGAGCTCCTTTTTGAGTACGCCTTTAATTTTTCCAGAAATTTCATTCTTTCCGAGCCTGACTTTGAAATTGCCGAGGACGAAAAGCTGGCAATGTTCAAGGAGGCTCTTGCCTCTGTGTGCTCCGGCGCCCCGGTGCAGTACGCGGTAGGCTTTTCATACTTCTGCGGTTTGAAATTCAAGGTGGGGCCCGAGGTGCTCATTCCCAGGCTTGAAACGGAGCTACTTGTCGATATTGGCGAAAAGCTCGTTTCCTCATTGGCGGCGGTACTTAAAAGACCTGTAAGGGTCCTGGATCTTTGCTCCGGAAGCGGCGCCATCGGAATCGCCCTGAAGAAAAGGTGTCCCGGCTGCGATGTGACTCTCAGCGACGTTTCCCCCGGGGCGATCGCAATGTCGAAGCGGAACGCGGAGGCGATACTCGGTTCGTCCGGCGAGCTGAATTACGTTCTCGGAAGCTTTCTCGATCCCTTCACGGAAGCGGAAGGCATTCTGTTTGACGTGATACTTTCAAATCCTCCCTACGTGGCCACGGAGGTCATGAAGACCCTCCCTCTGAACGTCCGGGACTATGAGCCCAGGCTGGCGCTGGACGGAGGCGCGGGAGGTCTTGGTCCCTACGAAAAAATAGCAAAAAAGCTTGCTTCTGTCTGCAAGGGCTTCGGTCTTGCGGTATTTGAGATCGGCGAGGACCAGGGGCAGGCGGTGACAGCTATCTTAAGAGCCAAAGGTTTCGGCCGCTCTCAGGTCATCAAGGACCTTGACGGAAAGGACAGGTTCGTTGCCGCGGCAAGGACCGGCGTCGTTATTTCCGAAAGCGATCCGGAATTTGCGGCCCATAAAGCGGCTTTATACGCATTTAAAGGCCTTTCGGACTTCGGAGGCATATCGGGCCGTCTTTTCCCGGAAAACGCCCGTAAGACGTCTGAGAGCGCCAAAACGGCGGTTCCCACGCTGCCTGTCGCGTCCGATGCAAAAAAAACAGTGAAGTTTGAGGAAAAAGCCGCTGTTCCGGACACTTCTCCTTCAGATATTTCACCTGACGCTGCTTCCCCCAAGGTATCCGAAAAAAAACCTTCTTCGGCGGAAAAAGATGCGTCAGACGATTCTTCGGAGATCAGTCTTCTCTCCCCGGTGTCCGCGATCAAAGGCGTCGGTCCCAAAACCGAAGCCGCTTTCCGGAAGCTGGGAATAAACAATATATCAGACCTGCTGTCTTTCTATCCTTCGGGGTATGAAAACCGGAAGCTCATTTCGGATGTTGACGGGCTTTCACGCACGATGCAGCCGGGAGAATACAGGTCCGCCACGCTGGTCCTGAAGGTCGGCAGCCTTGCCGAGCGGGGCAATCCCTCAAATCCCGTTTTCGTATATTCATGTTCAGACAGGTCCGGATCCGTCGACGTGGTCTTCTTCAACAACAAATACGTAAAGAGTCTCATCCGTCCCGGAAGGACGTACTATTTTTACGGTAAACTCAGAAAGAGCCCGGACTTTTTCGGCGCTCTTTCCATGCAGCAGCCGAGGTTCGCTGACGCCGCAAACGCCAAAGCGGTCTCTGATTTTCTCGTTCTTTCCCCTGTTTACCGGACCGGCGGAAAGCTCGGCGCCAAGGAAGTCTCAAACGCCGTCAAGGGCGCCCTTCTTCTCTGCGGAGAAGACCTTCCGGGCTCAGGCGGCAACGTACCCGACCTTCCCTCCGTGATCCTTGAAAGATACGGTCTGCCCCGGGGACGGGGACTTCTCAGATCCGTACATTTCCCCGAGACCCTTGAAGAAGCTGCAAACGCTCAAAGAAGAATAGAATTCGAGAAGCTGCTGGTCATCGCTCTCAACATACAGGCCCTCAAAACAGCCCGTAATTCCGGGCTCAAGGGCATAAGCTATCCGGGCTGCGACCTGTCCGGCTTTACCGCCAAGCTTCCTTTCACGCTGACCGGCGGACAGACCTCCGTCATAGATACGATAATGGCGGATATGAATTCCCCCCGGCCCATGAACCGTCTTGTGAACGGCGACGTAGGCTCCGGTAAAACGGTGGTGGCATTGGCGGCGATCTACAACGCGGTCTCAAACGGCTTTCAGGCCGCTCTCATGGTGCCCTCCACCGTTCTTGCGTCGCAGCATATGTCCAAGATCAGCGCCATATTAGGCAGTCTTGGGATCGACTCAGAGATGCTTTACAGCTCCACCGGCCGTTCCGACCGGAAAAGGATACTGAAGCGTATCGAAAACGGCGACCCCATTTGTCTCATCGGCACCCACAGTCTCATTGGCGAGGAAGTGAATTACAAAAAGCTGGGGCTTGTGGTCATCGACGAGCAGCACCGGTTCGGAGTTCTCCAAAGAGCAAGTCTTATTGCCAAATCCGGCGGCGCGGTGCCCGACGTTCTGTCACTCACAGCCACGCCCATCCCCCGTTCCCTGGCGCTGGTGCTCTACGGCGACATGGATATATCGGTACTGTCCGAAAAGCCTGCCGGAAGGATCCCGGTGGGAACTTATCTGTACGGTTCCGGCGACAGGCCCGCGATATACAGAAGGTGTCTGGATCTGGTCAAGAACGGCGGTCAGGCCTATATCGTTCACGCGAAAATAGACAAAAACGACAATGACGAGGCTCCCTCCGGAGCCGGCAATGAGCTGATCGGCTGCGTTGAAAATTACGAGCGTGCTTCCGCAGGGATCTTCTCGGGGATACCCACAGGCATTATCCACGGAAAAATGAGCGACCGCGAAAAGCAGGCTGCCATGGAGGCATTCGCGAAAGGCGAAACCAAGGTGCTCTTTGCGACTACGGTTATTGAGGTAGGCGTTGACGTGCCTTCCGCGACCCTGATGATCATAGAAGACGCGGAAAGGTTCGGACTGTCGACCCTTCATCAGCTCCGGGGACGGGTCGGAAGAGGAGGCAATAAATCATATTGCGTTCTGATAAGCGACAAGAGCTCCGAAAGGCTGAGTATAATGACCGAGACCAACGACGGCTTCAAAATAGCGGAAAAGGATCTTGAGCTTAGGGGCCCCGGCGATTTCTTCGGCACGGCTCAGACAGGCGCGGGAGACGAGGCGATCCTCGCCGCCTCCGCAAGTCCAAAGCTTCTGGAAGCGGTCAGGTATTCGGCGGAGCATATTTTAGCTCACGCCGGCGATCCCGACACCGGGTGCGGGCAGTATCTTAACGCGGTCACCGAAAAGGCAAGGCAGATAACTCTCTGACATTTTTTATTTCCCGGAAATCGTTTTTCATTCACCCTTTGATTTCAAAAAAAGAGCCGACCGCTTCGGCTCTTTTTTGTGATTCACATACGGACACGGTATTTTTATCCGCAGGATCACCGAGGATTTGATTTTGAGGAATCCGGCAGACGACGAAGCGTCAGTTCAAGCCTTCATGACCTCGCGGCCTTTGCGCTGTCAGGATCAAGCCTGAGCTTCGCCTTTGATAGCTTTCGGGGGTCTCTTAACAAGACCTCTTTTATCTTTAAGGCATGCTGCGCATACATACGCGTAACGGGTAACACCCTCATTGTCAATTATTTTGACACGGCGAACATTAACCTTCCAGTCTCTCTTTGCTCTTCTGCTGACCTGGGAACGGGTAATGCTGATATGACGGCCAAACATCATATCTTTTGAACAAATCTCACACTTTGCCATTTAAAGCACCTCCTCTCGGAATTATCAAACAGCGGGACAGATTATACTCCTTTATATCGATCTGTGCAAGCGTTTTTTTGGTTTCTTTAACCAAAAACCTTAAAGTCGCAAAAATACCCGCCTTTTCTCATATGTACCGGCATCCTGATCCGCCGTTTATCTCTGAAAGCGCCGGTAGTTATCAGGTCATTTTTCCACCAGGGAGCCCTTGGCAATGCTGACCTTGCCGTTACAGTTGACGGACTTGCCTCCGGCGTAGGTCGTGACCAGGCCGCCTGTTATCGTAATATTGTACGTGGCTGTGAGCGCGTCATCCACCGCGGTAAGGTTAAGAGCACCGCCTTCGATGAAAATAAAGCCCTTGGCGACGTCATCCTCGCCGTCGATCTTTATCGCGTCGTCGTCGGATTTGACCGTCAGCACGCCGTCGTGCATTCTGAAGCTGTCCTTTGCCTTCACAGCGTTATTGGGGGCTTTTACCGTTATCGTTCCGGTGACGATGGCAAGGTCGTTCTTGCAGCCGATGCCGTTGTTGTAGTTTCCGTTCACGGTAAGCGAGCCGTAGCCGTTGATCGTAAGGTCATCCTTGCTGAAGATGCAGGCGTTGGGATTGCCCTTTTCGTCGATCTCGGTGTACTTTTTCGCATCGGTAAACACGTTTTCGGTGCCTCTCACCAGGGTTATTCCCACCTTGTCGGCGGACATAACGTATATGCAGGCGGTCTTCGTATTGGTGACGCTCACGCCGTTAAGAATGAGCCTGACTTTTTCCGTTTTTTCAACGTTCACCGCGATCTGGCCGTCGGTGAGAGTTCCGCTTATGAGGTAGGAGCCCGCCGTTTTGATCGTAACGGTGTTCCCGCTGACGGTCGCGCCCTGTCCGGTCACCACGGTACCGTCCTGCTTGAGTTCTATCTTTGTGCACTCATCCGGAATGTACGCGATGGTCGTGTCAAACTCCGAAAACTGTTCCGAAGCTTCCACCTTGGGGATCTGAGAGGGGTCCTCCTCCACCGGTGCTGCCGTAGGGGAGTCAGTGGGTCCCGCAGGCTCAGCAGTAGGGTCGCCCGATGGATCGGTCGTCACCGCGCAGGCGCAGAACGACAGAGCCATGAGCACCGCCAACAGCGTCGTTAATACTTTAAATCTTTTAGAGTTCAATACGCTTTTCATTTTTCTCATCCTTCATTAATTAACTTATCAAAAAATTACCTTTGTCACGGGTCGGTCATTTCCGTCCCTGCACGACGCCAATGAAACAAGCGTCAGATCAGTCTGCTGAGTTCCTCAGCTTTATCAGTATATTCCCAGGGCAGATCACAGCCCACCTTACCGAAGTGGCCGTAGCAGGTGGTTTTTCCGTAGATCGGGCGCCTCAGGTCAAAATATGCGATGATCCCCTTCGGAGACATGTCGAAATTGTCAAATACGGCTCTTTCTATGTCGTGTACCGGTATCTTCTCGGTGCCGAAGGTGTCTATGAAGACCGATACGGGGTGGCTTACGCCGATAGCGTAGGAGATCTGTATCTCGCATTTGTCCGCAAGACCCGCGGCCACGATGTTCTTAGCTATATACCTGGCCATATACGCTCCCGAGCGGTCGACCTTTGTGGGGTCCTTGCCGGAAAAAGCTCCGCCGCCGTGGCGCCCTGCTCCGCCGTAGGTATCAACTATGATCTTTCTTCCCGTAAGTCCCGTGTCTGCGGCAGGTCCGCCGAGAACGAATCTTCCCGTGGGGTTGATGTAAAAAGCGGTGTCATCTGCAAGGAGCTCCTTCGGAAGCACTTCTCTTATGACGTACTTTTCGATATCCGCCCTGAGCTGCTCGGTGGCGACGCTTTCGTCGTGCTGAGTTGACAGTACAACCGCGGTGATCTTGCAGGGCCTGCCCTTTTCGTCATAGGCAACGCTGACCTGGCTCTTTCCGTCGGGACGGATATATCCCAGGAGACCGCTGTTTCTGACGTCCGCAAGCCTTTTTGTAAGTCTGTGGGCAAAAGCGATCGGGGCGGGCATGTACTCGCCGTTTTCGCAGAGCTCATTGGAAGCGTAGCCGAACACCATTCCCTGGTCTCCCGCGCCGTCGTTGTCAACGCCAATGGCAATGTCCGGAGACTGTGTGGCCACCATGACGGAGATATTTCTCACGCAGCTTCCTCCGGTGGCGTCGGTATATCCGATCTTCTTAACGGTATCCCTTGCGATGGCGGCGTAGTCGACTTTGGCAGTCGTCGTTATCTCGCCCATGATCTGGATCATGTATTCGCAGGCAGTCACCTCGCAGGCAACTCTCGCAGAAGGATCCTGAGCCAGCACCGCGTCAAGAATATTGTCCGCGATCTGGTCGCAAAGCTTGTCGGGATGACCTTCGGTTACCGATTCTGATGTAAAAATCCTCATACTTCTAAAACTCTCCAAAATCTTTTTCGATCCGGTGCGGTCCCGACGGAGACCGCTGTGCGATCGATATTATCGCACAAACCGGTATTTTTCGCACTCTTTTTCTTTTATTGGCTTTATTTAAGGTGTCCTTATTGTGTTGAGCACTGTGTTGAGCACTGTGTTAAGCGGGGACCTCGCCGGGGGTCTCCTCCGCAAACAGAAGCACCGGTTCGCTGCCGTTTACTATCGTATCCTCCGTCACGATGCATTTTACAACGTTTTTCTCGGAAGGCACCATGAACATGACCTCCCGCATGGCGTTGTCAACGATGGCCCTGAGGCCTCTGGCTCCCGTCTTCCGTTCCATGGCAAGCTCCGCTACGGCTTCAAGAGCCTTTCTTTCAAACACAAGGTCCACGCCGTCAAGGGAAAGCAGCTTTCTGTACTGCTTCACCAGGGCGTTCTTCGGCTCAGTCAGGATGTTTATCAGGGCATCCTTATCAAGAGCTTCAAGTGTAACTACCGTCGGCACCCTTCCGATAAACTCGGGGATCAACCCGAAGCGAAGCAGATCCTGGGGCTCCGTTTTTGCGAGAAGCTTGTTAACGTCCATATCCTCTTCGGTTATGATCTTACCGCCAAAGCCCATGGTGGACTTTCCCAGCCTGTTCTCGATTATCTTCGGCAGTCCGTCAAAGGCGCCGGAGCAGATGAAAAGGATATTGGTGGTGTCGATCTGTATGAACTGCGCCTGGGGATGCTTCCTTCCGCCGTTGGGCGGTACCTGGGCTATAGTGCCCTCAAGAATCTTAAGGAGCGCCTGCTGAACGCCTTCGCCGCTGACGTCTCTCGTTATGGAAACGTTCTCGGTCTTACGAGCAATTTTATCTATTTCATCGACAAAAATAATGCCCTTCTCCGCCTTTTCAACGTTTCCGTCCGCCGCCTGTATGAGCCTCAGAAGTATATTTTCAACGTCCTCGCCAACATATCCCGCCTCGGTAAGGGCCGTGGCGTCCGCAATGGCAAAGGGAACGTCGAGTATCTTCGCCAGGGTCTGCGCCAGGTACGTTTTTCCCACGCCTGTGGGGCCTATGAAAAGGACGTTGCTCTTGGTGAGCTCCGTGTCCTTGACGTCATCGGGAATGTCCTGGGCTGCGTATTCGACCGGCCTGGCCCTGCGCTTTTTCCCGGACGCGGACCGTCTTTCATTGTCAAGTATTCTTTTGTAGTGGTTATATACAGCTACGCAGAGAGCTTTTTTGGCACTGTCCTGGCCGATGACGTACTCGTCAAGTTTTTTCTTGAGCTCGCCCGGCTTAGGCAGTACGAATCCGTCCGAAAAGACCGATCTCGGATCCTGGGTTTCGCTTATGGATGGGGCATGCGAAGGATCCTTCCCGATCAGTTCCATGCAGACCATAATGCAGTCCTCGCATATATTGACGTTGGGTCCCTGCACGACGGCAACGTTTCCCGTCAGTTCTCTGCCGCAAAAAGAGCATCTGTAAAGCTTTTTGTCTTTATCATTCATGTCAATGTCCTTAAAAGATTTTTCCCGTGGAAATTGTGATGCTTTTAAGTTGAAAGATCAGCGTTAAAGTCAATCCTCTTATCCGTGATGCCTGACGGTTCACACTCTGTTTTTGTAGACCTTATCGATAATACCGTATTCGAGAGCCTGCTCGGCGGTCATGTAGTTATCTCTGTCTGTATCGCGTTCAATGACCTCTATGGGCTTTCCCGTGTTCTCGCTCAGGATACGGTTCATGTTCGCCCTGACGTTCTTAATGTGCTCCGTGGCGATGACTATGTCGCTGGCCGGGCCCCTTGAGCCTCCCATTGGCTGATGGATCATTATTTCGCTGTTGGGGAGAGCAAAGCGTTTGCCCTTCGTGCCTGAGGAAAGAAGGAAAGCTCCCATACTGGCCGCCCTGCCGATGCAGATCGTGGAAACGTCGCATTTAATAAAGTTCATGGTGTCGTAGATGGCAAGGCCCGCGGAAACGCTTCCCCCGGGGCTGTTAATGTAAAGCGAAATGTCTTTTCCAGGATTGGTGCTTTCAAGATAAAGAAGCTGCGCAACGCAAAGGCTCGCCGTAACGTCATTGATCTCGTCGCTTAAGACTATGATCCTCTCGTTAAGCAGCCTTGAAAAAATATCGTAGGAACGTTCGCCGCCGTTAGCGGTCTGTTCGACAACGTAGGGTACAAGTGCCATGGTTTCCCTCCAGTTATTATGCGCCGCGGCAGGGCTCCCCGCCTTCAGCGCGTTCTCACTATCTGTCATTAATTCCCCGGTTTGAGGTCCATGCCAATGCGCCTGAACCGGGATCGTCCTGAAATCGTATTTTACCACATCCGGGCCGTCTTAAAAAGCAATTTTATCAAAAATCAAGGTATCGTTAAGACTATTTTCCGCCCTTTTGCCATTTTTCGTGCGAGAGGCCGGTGCCTTTCTGCCGCGGACCGGTCTTTCCGCCGCGCCGCTAAAGCGCTTAAAAGGCGGCAATGCAAACAACCGAAGGAAAATCATTCTCCGCAATTGTCTTCTTGCCGCCTGGGGACTGCTTGGTTCGGATCTTTTCAGCTTTGCTTATTCAGTATAAACTGCGTTGGCAACGATGAAATCCACCGCGAGCTTCGGACTGAGATCATGCTCCGCAAAGCTCTTCATTTCGTCGGTGAGATTGGTCTTGAACTCCTCGAAATCGATCTTGTAAGCGTCAGCGATCTCCTTGAGATGAGCCTCGATCTGTTCGTCGGTGGGCTTAAGGCCTTCCGCCTTGGTTATGGCATCAAGCACCAGCTCCTCGCGGACCTGTCTCTCGGCGTTGGGACGGATCTGCTCCTTCATGCCTTCCATGGTCTGGCCGCTCATTTGGAGATAATCCTCAAGCTTGATCCCGTAGTTACCGATCTGTCTGCGGTAGGATTCGATAATGTTCTTCTCGGCGGTGTCTATCATGACCTCCGGGATATCGACTTCGGCATTGGCGCAGGCCTTTTCCACCAGCTGGTTCTCGTAGGAGATCTTAGCGTCCTTTTCCTTCTTCTCGCCAAGCTTCACCGCAAGGTCCTTCTTATACTCGTCAAGAGTCTCGAACTCGCTCTTTTCAGCGGCAAAATCGTCATTGATCTCGGGAATAATCTTGGTCTTGATATCGTGGAGAGTGACTGCAAACTCAGCGGCCTTTCCCGCGAGCTCTTTGGCGTGATAATCCTCGGGGAAGGTCACCGAAACGACGAAATCATCGCCAATGCTGTGGCCCGCCACCTGCTCCTCAAAGCCGGGTATGAACTGTCCCGAACCGAGAACAAGGTTCTGGTTGTCGGCGGTGCCGCCCTCAAATGCGACGCCGTCAACGGTGCCTTTGTAGTCAATGATCACGGTGTCGCCGTCCTGCGCGGGTCTGTCCTCGACGCTCTCAAGGCGGTAATCCTCTTCGGCAAGTCTCTTAAGCTCGGCATCCACGTCCTCGTCCGTGACTTCAGTAGATATCTTTTTCACCTCAAGGCCCTTGTATTCGCCGAGAGTCACCTCAGGCTCAACGAAAACAGCCGCGGTGAATACGAGCTTTGTGTTTCCTTCAACCTCAGTAACGGTGTACTCGGGATCGCTTACAGGCTTAAGTCCCAGCTCTTTAACAGCCTCTTCATACTCTCTGGGGATCAGGGAGTTAAAGGCGGAATCGTAGAAGGCTTCCACGCCGTACATTCTCTCAACTATCTTTCTCGGAGCGTGTCCGTCCCTAAATCCGTTGATCTTGAATTTCTTTTTGTTTCTCTGGAAGGATCTCTCCAGAGCGGCTTCGAAACGCTCCGGGTCAACTTCTACCGTGACGAGAACCTTGTTTTTCTCAGTAACTTCAAATTTAGCGCTCATTTGCGTCAATTCCTCCTGTTATTCAATGGCCTTCCGGCCTCGTGTTTTTACAAAAAGAAAGCCTGCAGGTACGGCAGGCCTCTTCTGTTACGGATAAAGGACAAATCAAAGACCGTATTTCTTCTTAAATTTATCAACACGGCCGCCGGTGTCTACCAGCTTCTGCTTTCCGGTATAAAAAGGATGGCACTTAGAGCAGATTTCTACGTTCACCGCACCTTTTGTGGACATGGTGGTAAAAGTCTCACCGCAAGCACATTTAGCCGTAACCTCCGTAAATTTAGGATGGATACCCTGTTTCATATATGTCACCTTCCTTTAGGCACCAAATAGGTGATTTTTGCGTTTTTTTTGCGCCGTCAAAACAGGCGCGACGGTGATTATAACACTTTTAAAACTCCGTTGCAACTTCTTTTTTAAGAAAAAGAACAGAAAAACGGAGGTTTTTTCTCATTTTCGGTTTTCCGGACATTTCCCGGGGCGCTTCAAAAGCTTTTGCCCGCGGCCTGCCTTCAGATCCCGTGCGGTCCGGTCACTTGTCGATCACGCGCCTGAAGAACCGCCCTATTTTCCCGCGGCAGATCTCAGGGGTGTAGTTTTCGAGGTAGCAGCGCCTTGCCCCGGCGCCCATTTCGGCGGCAATATTTCTGTCCGAAGCAAGCTTTTTCACGGCCCTGATGAACCCTTCGGAGTCCCCGTTCTTCACCACCAGGCCGCACCGATACTTTTCAAGATCCGCGGCAATGTCCTTTTCATCCGTCACGGCAATAACAGGCTTCCCCATCATGTAGTAGGAATAGACCTTGCTGGGTGCGCACAGCCCGCCGAGTCCCTCCTCGAGACTTACGACGAACGCATCGCATTTTTCCATTGCGTCTCTGAATTCGTTTCCCCGCAGAAAGCCGTACCGCTTCACGTTCGATCTGCCGCCGAGTCTTTTTCCGATCTCCTCAGCCTTGGTGCCGTGGCCAGCGAAAACGAATTCAATATTGTTTTCTTCTGGCGGAGCCAGCTTTTCCACGGCGGATATTATAGTCTCCATGTCCTGGCAGATGCCCATATTGCCGAAATATCCGCAGGTGAAGGGCTTGTTCTCCGTCGCATCGGCGTGTTCACGGTAGAAGTCCCTGTGCCAGTTGGGGATCATAGCGATCTTTTCCCGGGGTATGGATCTTTCCTTTTCGAAAAAGTCAGCCATCTCGTCGGAGATGCATACTACGCCGTTAAGGACCTTGGAAAGCCTTCTGTTGATCCGGTTCATAGTCCGGGCCATTATGCCCTTTTCCCTTGTTTTTCCGGTCCTGACCGCGATCTCCGGGTAGACGTCGTGGGCAATGAAAACGGTTTTCACCTTAAAGAGCCTCGCGGCGGTATTCAGTATATTCGTGACCATCGGCGGGTTTGAGTAAGTCGCGATGAGTCTGTATTTTTTCATTGAAAAGAGACGGAAAAGAACGGCGCAATAGAAGGAAAAGTAGTTCACCAGCCTTCCGAAGGCGTTCCTTCTCGAGACCGTGAGATATTTCAGGCGCTTTATGCTGACGCCGGAGACTGTTTCACTCTTCGGCACCTTGCCAACGTCTTCTCCGATATATTCCCCCGGATAACCGCAAAGCACGTCAACAGACAGGCCCGCTTCCGCAATGGCGCCGCAGGTCTCCGAGGCAAGCTCCGCGCTCGTCACGTACTCAGGACTGTAGAATTGGCAAATAAAAAGAACGTCTTTTTTTTCCATGATCACATATTGCCGCTTTCCGCGCTCCGGTCTCCGCCGCCGTAGATCCCGTACGCCTCGCTTCTGGAGAGCCCGTAGGATGCGCCGATGACTTTTACGGCCTCATTGCGCTTCATTCCGTTGTCGATCGCTTTTTTCACTTCTTCCCTGAAGCGTGCGACGGTTTTTTCATCGCCTGTCCTGAGCTTCTCCGCCTTTTCGGCAGTCTCAGGATCTTCCTTCGACGGCGCGGCGCCCTCTATCACCACCACGTATTCGCCTCTGGGAGGATTCTCTTCCAGCTTTTCAAGCAGTTCTGATGCTGTCCCCCTTGCGACCTCCTCGTGGATCTTGGTTATCTCACGGCAAAGCGCTATTTTTCTTCCGCCAATGATATTCTCAAGAGCCTTAAGAGTCTTCAGGATGTTGTAAGGCGACTCGTAAAGGCAGACCGTTGCTTCAGACGTTTTGATCATATCCAGCATCGGCGCCGCCTGTTTCTTGTTTTCCGGCAAAAATCCGAGAAAAAGTATAGCCGAGGTCGAAAGGCCCGACATCACCGCCCCAGTCACGAAGGCGCAAGGTCCCGGCACGACGCTGTACTGTTCCCCCGCCTCGATGCAAAGCTTCACTATGTGCTCGCCCGGGTCGGAAATGCCCGGCATGCCGGCGTCGGTCACAAGGGCCCCGTTCTCGCCTTTTTTCAGTCTTTCTATGATCTGCGGCCCGCGTTCAAGCTTGTTGTGCTCGTAGTAGCTTATAAGGGGCTTCCTGATGCCGAAATGGGAGAGCAGTCCGGCGGTGACTCTTGTATCCTCGGCGCACACAAAGTCAACGGCTTTAAGAGTTTCGATGGCTCTTACGGTCATGTCTCCGAGATTTCCGATTGGCGTTCCTACAAGATAAAGCATCCTCTTATCCTTTTAAAGCGTGCATTCAAGTTCTTTTCTGTCCGAAAAGCCCACCGTTCCGCCGTTTCCGCTCAGCACTTGGGGTGCCTCCACGATAAGCTCGCTTCCGGCGTCTTTAACTCCGCAGACCAGAAACATCACGGGAGCCTTCAGTGGATCGGCGTGCACAAAGCGGAGCCGTTTGGGTTCGATCCCGTACCTTCTCATCAACTCCATGGCGTCGCAGAGTCTGTCGGGCCTGTTCACCATATAAAGTCTGGCGCAGGTCTTCATAACGGAAGCCGCACCCGCCAAAACGTCCTCAAGGGTACAAAGAGCCTCATGCCGCGCAACGTATGCGTTGTAGTTTTTCGATGGTATCCCGCTGCCGGCTTTTTTGTACGGAGGATTTGTCACAACAACGTCAAACTTCTCGCCGGCAAAAACCTCAGGCAGCTTTCTGACGTCGGCGCAGATAAACCTGACCCTGTCGGTCAGGCCGTTCATTTTCGCGGACCGGTTGGCCATATCGACCATTTCGGGCACGATGTCGATCCCCATGAAGCCTGCGCCGCCCTTCAGCGAAAGGAGCATTGGCAATATTCCTCCGCCGGTGCCGATGTCAAGAACGTTATCGTTTACGCCAATGCGCGCAAACTGCGCAAGCGCCACCGCGTCCGTACCGTACCTGAATCCGTCCTTTTTTTGCAGAATGACACGTCCGCCGGTCAGCAGATCGTCAAGCTGTTCATTTTCAAGCAGACCGTCCGCCAAACCTACCTCCGGCAAAAAAGAGCCTCAAAGCCCCGATAAAAAAGCCGCGGGAATTCCGCGGCAGCAATGAAACTGTCATCAAAGAAACAGGCAGCAGGATTCCGCGGGGAGTCCGCTGCCCGGACCGCCGTATCAGTCTTCCTGCGAGGGAGCACCTACAGGGCAGACCTCGGCACAAGCTCCGCATTCAATGCAGAGATCAGGATCGATCTCGAATTTGCCGTCACCCTCGCTGATAGCTTCAACAGGGCAACCCGCAGCGCATGCGCCGCAAGCGATGCATTCATCAGAAATTTTGTATGCCATAGTCAAACACCTCCGTCTTTTCTAAGTTACGCCTTATGATACACCCGAAAAGCGGTTTTGTCAAGAAACAATAGTACCCTGCCCATGCACACAAAACAAACCGCCGGAGGCTCGTCTCATGGCACCGCTTTGTGCCTTATTTCCCCGGCGGTCTGCGTAAAGAGCTATTATAATTTCGCTTAACCGGAATGATCAGTTATGAAAACCGATCAACTCTCAAGTTAACTAATTAACTAATTATCTCATTACCTTTTTGTTTCCGTGCAAGATGCGTAAAGAGCCTCTTGACTTCCGCTTAAACGGAACGAATAGTTAAGAGCTATTTTCGCGAGCGCGCCCCGCACCACCCCGCATTTCTCCACTAGCTTCGCTCCGCGAAGAACCGTTCCAAAATGAGGCGTGGATGCGGGGACCCCGTCTTTTTATTCGACGCTGTACGAAGGTACTGCGAGCGGTGCGCTCGCGCAAAGCATCTTGCGCAGTAATTAAATGAAGTTCGGAATCTTCATTCATCATTATCTCTTGATCATTTCTGCGCAAGATGCGTAAAGAGCCTTAACTATTCGTTCCGTGGCATTTGCCTGACATGGGGCAGTTAGAACATCCGCAGTAGCAGGTCCTCTTGCCCTTTTTCTTCCCCCGTACCATGCCCACTATGATCGCGGCCACGATCCCGGAAAGGACCGCAAAAACTATTATCGATCCGTAATTCTGAGCAAGCCATTCTGCCATTGTCATCACCTCCGGTTGAAATTGGCGGTCATTTTGACACCTTCACTTTTGTAGTGAGCTTCGAAGCTTCCTTGTATTTTTTGAAGAAGAGCATGTAGACCATACCTGCGAGGAGAAGGAGTGCGACGATAAATCCGATCACGTGTCCGACACCGCTGAAACCGCCCGCGAATACGCTTCCTATTTGATAGATCATAAGGGAGATGGCGTAAGCGAATAGGGTTTGATATCCGATGGCGAACCATGTCCACTTGGCGCTGTTCATCTCACGCCTGATGGCGCCGATGGCAGCGAAGCAGGGAGCGCAAAGGAGGTTGAAGACCAGGAAGGAGAAGCCTGCAAGGCCCGAGAATGCTCCGCGGATCGCCGCGTAAGTTGACACCTCGCCGCCTCCGTAAAGGATGCCCATCGTGCCCACAATGTTTTCCTTGGCCACAAGGCCTGTGATCGACGCGACGGTCGCCTGCCAGGTGCCGAAGCCGAGGGGTGCGAATACCCAGGCCACCGCCCTGCCGGCGTATGCCAGCATCGAGAACTCAAGTTCCTCTTCAGCCAGCATTCTGAAGGTTCCGTCGACAAATCCGAAATAGCTTGTGAACCAGACTGCTATCGTTGAGAGAAGGATGACCGTGCCGGCTTTTTTGATGAAGGACCAGCCGCGTTCCCAGGTGGAGCGGAGGACGTTGCCGATGGTCGGCCAGTGGTAAGCCGGAAGCTCCATAACGAAGGGAGCGGGCTCGCCGGCGAACATTTTAGTCTTCTTCAGCATTATACCTGAAATAATGATGGCTGCCATTCCTATGAAGTAAGCAGAGGTGGCTATCCATGCGCTGCCGCCGAATATTGCGCCCGCTATCATTGCGATGAAGGGAAGCTTGGCGCTGCAGGGGATGAACGTTGTCGTCATGATGGTCATCCTGCGGTCACGTTCGTTCTCAATGGTTCGGGAGGCCATTATGCCCGGAATGCCGCAGCCTGAGCCGATAAGCATCGGAATAAAGGATTTTCCGGACAGGCCGAATCTTCTGAATATCCTGTCCAGGACGAAGGCGATACGGGCCATGTATCCGCAGCCCTCAAGCAGTGAAAGGAGAAGGAACAGTACCAGCATCTGGGGGACAAAGCCCAGCACGGCGCCAAGGCCGGCGATGATACCGTTGATGATAAGACCTTTCAGCCAGTCCACACAGTTAATAGCGTCAAGTCCGTTCTCAACAAGAACAGGAATGCCGGGGACCCACACGCCGTAGGAGGCGTTGTCGGGAGCCTCAAAGCCGTGATTCTCAAAATACTTGACTGCGTCAAGATAAGTTACACCCACGGTTTCGTCCTCATTGGCGTTGGCGGGGATCTCGTCGTAGTACGCGGTCATGGTCGTGACTGCGAGAGTTTCTTCGTCCTCCACGTCAACAGTACCTGTCTTTGACGCAGGGGACAAGGCTTTCATTGCCGCAAGAGCCGCATCTCCGTCAAAGCCCTCAGCGGAAGGATCAAAGTCTTCATAAAACGCCGCAACGGCTTTGCAGGCGTCCTCATATTCACCGGCGTCGGCTTCATAGGCCTGTCTGCCGATACCGAACAGATACCAGCCGTCTCCGAACAGACCGTCGTTTACCCAGTCCGTTGACGCAAGTCCCACGCCCACCATCGAAATGAAATAGACAAGGAACATTATCACCGCGAAGATCGGCAGGCCCAGCCAGCGGTTCGTCACGACTTTATCGATCTTGTCGGAGACCGTAAGCGACCCCTTTGACTTTTTCTTGTAGCAGGCTTTTATCACCTCTGCAATGTAAACGTACCTTTCGCCTGTGATGATGCTCTCGGCATCGTCGTCAAGCTCATCCTCGGCGCGTTTGATGTCTTCCTCAACGTGAGCAAGCTTCTCCTCCGGAAGCTTCAGCTGTTCCAGGACCTTCTCGTCGCGTTCGAAAACCTTGATCGCATACCAGCGCTGCTGTTCCTCCGGAAACTCGTGGACGATCGCTTCCTCGATGTGGGCAATGGCGTGCTCCACCGGGCCCGAAAAGGAATGTTTCGGAATAGTTTTCGTCTTTTCTGCGGCTTCAACAGCGGCTTCTGCGGCCTCCATGACGCCTGTTCCCTTCAAGGCGGACACCTCGACCACCTTGCAGCCCAGCTGTCTGCCAAGTTCTTCCATATTGATCCTGTCGCCGCTCTTTTTGACAAGATCCATCATGTTCACGGCAACCACCACCGGTATCCCGAGTTCAGTGAGCTGGGTAGTTAGATACAGGTTTCTTTCAAGATTGGTTCCGTCGATTATATTAAGTATCGCGTCCGGCCTCTCGCCAATGAGATAATTTCTCGCAACGACCTCCTCCAGAGTGTACGGAGAGAGAGAATAAATACCCGGAAGGTCCGTGATTATCACGTCGCTGCGTTTTTTAAGACGGCCTTCCTTTTTTTCCACTGTAACGCCCGGCCAGTTTCCTACGAACTGGTTAGAGCCTGTCAAAGCGTTGAACAGCGTTGTTTTTCCGCTGTTCGGGTTGCCCGCAAGGGCTATACGAATGCTCATAATAAAGATCCTTTCCGTCTGTCAGGTGCCTTTCGGCCCTTTGGACAATTTAGTTAGTTTTGGCTAACTTATACAACAAAAAAAATTCGTTTCAGTTAGCCCAGACTAACATACGTGGCAAAAAAATTAAACGTTATCTTCACACTCAGCGACCTCGACCATTGCGGCGTCGGCTTTTCTCAGGCTGAGCTCGTAGCCTCTCAGATTCAGTTCCACAGGATCGCCAAGGGGCGCCACCTTGCGAACGAATATTACAGTGTTTTTGGTTATTCCCATGTCCATGATTCTGCGCCTTACAGCGCCCTCGCCCCGGACTTTAACGACCTTGACAGTCTGTCCGACCTTGACATCCTTCAAAGTAAGCATCTCGTTTTCCATCATTTACCCCTTTCCTTTCGTCAGACATATATTTTCTGAGCAAGTTCCTTGCTGATCGCAATTCTCGATTCCTTGACTTTTACAATAACGTTGCCGTCCCTGACCGCAACCGGAGTCACCACAGAGCCAACGATAAAGCCAAGGTCTTCAAGGTGTCTTCTGATCTCCTGACTGCCCCCGATCTTTTTGATGATCGCTTCTTCATCGGCAGCCGCAAAACTCAGCGGAAGCATCAATTCACCCTCTTTCTTTATTGCTTCTCCGGCATAGTCTGCTTGAGTTATTTTTTGTTAGCTTCAGCTAACAAGTGCATTATACTACGATTTTACGGCATGTCAATAGTTTATTAAAAAAAAAGATTAATTTATTCCTTACGTATAACGATCCGTCATGCTTATGAACCGCAGGGACCCGCCAAGCCGAGGCATTTTCCGGAGGATGCTTTTTGGCTTAAAAAAAACGGTCCCTATTGATTTTAAGCGCCGGATACAGTAATATGTTTACACAGTTTGATCACGGAGGAATGACCCATGAAAGAATCAGGAGAGATGTATCTCGAAACTATACTGGTCGAATCCAAAAGGCTGGGCGGAGAGGTCCGCTCGGTGGACGTTGCCGCGGGACTCGGCGTAACAAGGCCTTCCGTCAGCAGAGCATTGTCGAAGCTCAAAGAGGAAAACTATATCGTGATCGACGACAACGGCCACATTTTTTTCACAGACGCCGGCCGTGAGATCGCGGAGAAGATATATGAGCGGCATCAGGTGCTTTCTGCCCTGCTGCTTCAGCTGGGCATAGACGAAAAGACCGCCGCCGATGATGCCTGCAAGATCGAGCACGTGATCAGCGACACCACCTTCAACGCCATCAAAGCAAGAATAAAAGGCTGACAGGATCGGTACTGATCCTTATACGTACAAAGACCGGCCGGATCCGAGAAAGATCCGGCCGGATCATTTTCAGACCTGCGTCGGTTACGCGGGTCTTTTTGTTTTAGTTCGCCAGAGAAGTGCAGCCCGCGAAGGAGTCTTCTTCAGCGGTGAAGCCTGCGGCAAAGCTGACCGTCGTCAGTTTCGAGCACTGGTTAAAGGCTCTCGGCCCTATCTTGGCAACGCCTTTGGCGGTAATTTCCGCAAGAGTGTTGCAGCCGCTGACGGCAAATTCGCCAAGCTCCGTTATGGATTCGGGAAGCGTCAGGGATGAAAGAACGTAGGTGCCCGAGAAGGAGCCTCCGGCGATCCTCTTTATTCCGTCGCTTTCCTTGATGACCGTGGCTGTCTCAAACGCGTTATACCTGACAAGAATTCCGTCGCCTGCGATCAGATATTTGTCGGGAGCGTTTTCACGCCAGTAGGTGTTGGTGAAAGCATATGCGCCGATGTTCTCCACCGTTGCCGGAATATTCGCGGTCTTAACGCCAAGGCAGTTGTAGTAGGCCATCTTGCCGATGCTCTTCACTGTTTCGGGAAGATCGATCTCCGTAAGATCCGCGCAGCCGTAGAAGGCATAGTCGCCGATGGAAACAAGGGTCTCGGGCAGTCTGACCCGGGCAAGATTCCTGCACCCGTAAAACGCGGAATTTCCGATATTCTCAACGCCGTCCTCGATTATGACCTCGTAAAGGTTCTCGGCGTAATAGAAGGCGTAGTCGCTGATGGTCTTCACCGTGCCGGGAATTACAATGCTGTAGAGAACGTCGTTATCGCTGAACATGCCTGAGGGCATTTCGGTAAAGCCCTCTTCGAGGATGACGGAAGCGGATTTCACGCCCGCCTTCTTTATGTCATCGTCAAATACCTTCAGCAGCACTCCGTCGCCCACGATGAGCATCGGGTGTTCTTCGTCGCACGCGCTGTTTTCAAACCAGAGGGTGCCCGCAAAAGCGTTTACACCGATCTCGGCGACCTTGTCGCCGAACACTACGTTAGAGGCGGCGGTGCAGTCCGAGAAGGCTTCCTTGCCTATAACAGTCAGGTTCTTTCCGAGTACGATATTCTCAAACGAGGTGCATCCGGAGAAGGCATGATCGCCTATTTTCGTTACGATAGCGGGAAGAACAAGAGCGTTTTTAAGATCGGAAGTATCTGTTTTTTCGGGTTCTGCGGTCTCTGCGGGTTTTTCGGTTTCTGCCGGAGCCTCAGCTTCGGGATCTGCCGTGGCGTCAGGATCAGCGGTCACCTCGGGAGCGGCCGTTGCTGTCGAGGTCGAGGTCCCGGAGGTCAGCGCCTTGAATTCTTTAAGCGCCGGGCAGTTTCTGAAGGCGGAGTCACCTATCTCGGTGGGCCCATTGTTGAATACTACGCTCTCAAGAAGATCGCAGTCCGCGAAAGCTTCCTCGGAGATAACCGAAACGTTCTTCGGTATCTTAACTTCCTTGAGTTTGTCGAAATCCTTGAACGCGCCCTTTTCGATCCTGGCAACGTTGGCGGGAATGTCTATCTTAACGATCGTGTCTTTGAGGTTCCGGAAGGCTTCCGGTCCAATGGTCTTCGTGCTGGCATAGATGTGGAGCTCGGAAGCGTCTGTTTTGTCATTTTCAGGGATCAAGCCGGAGTAATAAACGAGAACGTTTGCGCCGATAACAACGCTTGCGCTCTTAAGGTCCTTCGGA
>JAGCZO010000057.1 GCA_017959965.1 Clostridia bacterium
AATCCATTTTGCCGGAGCACGGAGCCCCAGGCGGCATCGCTGTGCATGACGTCGCCCATCTGAAAAGCGTTCACTGCTATTTTTATAAAAGCCGTGTCCCAGTCCGTGCCCAGCGCTTTTGCGACTGCGCGGATCGCACAATCTTCAATATTTCTTCCGGTCGGGTTTGGGTTGTATTCTTTCCACATCTTTTTGGGCTCCCTGTTCTGTTTGTGTTGATTATATCGGATTTGCGGACCCTCCGAAAGTAACAAAACAGACGACTTTCAGACGATTTTCAGTCGGAAAACAGACGGAAAACAGACGGAAATTGACATAAAAAAAGCGGGCAGCACGTTCGAGCGTGCTGCCCTACAGAAAAAGGAGATGGTATTAGTTCGCCTCTAGGCTTTCTATATGTTTGCGGAAGGTTCGAATAACAGTTTTTGTCCTGGTCTCGGAAAGCTTGTATTTGTTCGCGACCTGCAAGATCGTCATCCCGTGGATAAGCTTGTCTTTTATGATCTTCTTGTTTCGCGTCGCGTTTCTTCCGATCACCCATTCATTTATCAAATGGTCTAGTTCGATTGTGGAGTATTTTTTCATAAATCACCTGCCCTTTTATGAATTCAGGATATATGTCAGATAATAGCTCATGTCGGTCCATTCTTTCGAGCCGACAAAGCCATCTATGACAGATTCCCTCGTATTTCCGTTCTTCAGCTCGTTCAGCCAATAGTTATATCCGGCTCGGTCCGGAGCCCGGTCAAAGAATACCTGGTAGAGGATCGCCAGGAAAGCCTCGTCTGATAGTTTCCTGTTCTTAAACTCCGGAGACGTCAAAAAGAACTTGATCACTTGCGTCGGGGTCTGTCTTTTTTCTTCGAGCTCGTCGCTCCAGTAGTCAAGGCCGCTTGCGTCCGGGGTCCTATCCAGGATATCCATGTATAAAGACGTCAGCCATGAGCGAATCGAGATATACTGCCACCACGGGCACTTACACCAATGCTCCCACTTTGTCGAACTGCCGGAGACCGTGCCGTAAGCGTGGCCCTTGCATTCGAGAACGATCTTCTTGCCGTCTTTCTTTCCGGCATAGATGCCGACGTGTCCTTTCTTGTGAACGATCAGGCCGGGGATGTCCGGGATCTGGTCAAAAGGTCCTTTTTCGGTACAAAGATCATAGAAGCCGTCTGCAGAGACATCATACTTTGATTGGTAGACGGGATTACTGTCCCAGTTTTGATCCTTATTAAACAGATAGCCTTTAACCGCGTACCCGATACAGTCAAAGACCCGCTGCCCGAACTGCGAAGTGAAACTTTCCTCGGTCCATTTCTGCGGCGGGTATTGTGAAGGATATTGATGCCGCTTCTCGTTCAGCAAATTTTTATCAGCCCGCTGCGAGAAACATCCGTACCAGTACGGAGCCCTAAGCTTCAAAAAGTGCCTGCAATATTGAAGCGCCTGGAAGTTGTTCTTTCCCATTTGATCACTTCCTTTCCAGCGCGTCGACTCTGTGATCTAAAACATCCATTTTTTCGTTTACAATCGTTACGTCTTTTTCGAGCTTGTAGGTTCGGTCAATCAGGCCGTTGTGTTTTTCAACAACTTTTCGACGCTCGTCGATCTTATAGATTGTTAATCGGTTTGCGGTCAAAACTGAAACGACAGCGCCGAGCGCGGTTCCGATTAGTGACAATATTGCAACTATGATTGAATCACTCATCTTTCTCCACCTCCGGCAGTCCCGTGACGATCGAAGTCAAAATGGAAAGTATACCGGCGAGGCAGGATGCGGAAACTACCATCAGCCAGTTTACCTGCTCAACAACAGCCGCCGTGCCGATCGTTGCAATCGCTGTCTGCGCAATGGTCCGGATCGCGCGGATCCCTGCCGCCTTGAAAAACTTTTCAAAATCTGCGCTCATGATTTATACCTCCTTTACACCTCCGAAATTACATATTCAAGCTTCATTACGTCTGTGCTTGTCTTCGTTCTTACTACGTCCAGATTGTTGATTGTGGACAGAAACATATTTGTTGTACCGATGCCGTAGAACTGCTGCTGGGTGTTGTTGGTACCGAAAAGCGCGACCATGTGTCTATTGACACAAGCAGAGATCGCCGTGTTGGACGAGTTCTGACCTCCAAGCGGGACATCCGGCATAGAAAGCGGATAGATCGTGCCGCTGTTGTACAAAAAATTCTCCGCCAGGATGAGCTTGTTGTTGATCTTCATCGGACTCATGCGATAACTCTTTGAGCGCGGGGTTTGCGTGTGGTCAGAGTTCAATGCACTGCTCCAATAACACTTATTCCAGGTTGTTTCCGCCGCGTTCGGCCAGAAAAAGAACGTATCGTTACAAAGGAACTCCGGGCAGCTCTTGAAGAGGTTGCCGTGTGCAGTATTCAGGAACTGACCAGCCGATCCGGAATAAGTACGAGTTGTAACGGAAAAATCTGACTTGGAAATCATGTAGCATGTTAAGCTTGTTTCACCGTTCGGGTATACTACAGCATAAAGTGAAGAAGTCTCAAAGATCCTGAGCTTTGTGCTTTCGTACAGATCCGATGGTAATGTGACGTTGTGGCGATCGATCTCGTCGAAGTCTGTTATTCCTCGAGTAATTCCGTACTTCGAAAGGTCGTGCAGGCATTCGATAATTTTCATGCCTGCTGAATCAATAAAAATGGACTTCGTCTTGTTCTGGCTCGGCGTGATGCCAAGCGGGTGACAGATCGCGTGGTCTTCTGTCCATGAGCTTCCCCATCCTGAGTCCTGAACTTGAACATTGAACGACTTAAACGGATGGTACGTATTATCAAACGGCTTGAGGCCCATATTGCCAAAAATGCCCGGGCAAAGGCTAATACACGATATATCGCCATTTCCCTGCCCCTCTGTCCAATGCCACACGAACGTCGCTGACGTTGGAGTGAACTCTGTCTGAGAGCCGTCGGGGTTGCCCCTGTATGGGTTGGCTGAGCTGTGGCTTTCCGACCCCGCACACGCAATCATTTTATTATCCTCGTCCGCCGGTGGCATATACGAGGAAGCGTCCTCGTTGACCTCTTCCTCAAACATGAGGCAGCCGGAGAAGAAGTTGCGGACAGGTAAAATCTCCTGGAAATTCGCAAGGCCTGAGTAATTCGAAGCGAATAAGTCTTTGACCGCGTTCGTGATCATGTTCTCGTGTACCGTGGTTTTTGACTTGCCGGTCTTCGTGTTGGTGATCGTCAGCTTCGCGGTTCCCTTGAGTTTCTTTCCTTCCAGTACGGATCGAATAGGGTTAAATTCTTCTTTCATATCTTCAAGCCTCCTCAATGGTTAAGTCGAATGATTCTGTGTAAGTGTGAAGTTCGTTTTTCGGCGTGATCTGACCCATGTCTTCCTCGATCCTGATAAGCATCGAATGCAACAGGTCAATGTTGCAGTCCCAGTCGTAAGTACAAAGTGGGTTCGTCGGGATTACCTGGTTGAATCTGTCAGCCAGTTCGATGACTCCGTTCCATCTGTCAATCGTTGCAAGGTTCTGACCCTTGACCAGAATAGTTAGGTTCTTGATCGTGTCGCGCCAGTACATGCGGCAGTTGTTGCCGGAGATCCAGCGAGCTTTAAGCGTCAGATTATGAACGCCTGGGTTCTGGACATGCGCAAAGAACGGAAGCGAATGAATGACATATCCCTCCGGAGCCAGGTCTTGGCTTGCATAAGCTTGATGGACCTCTTCCTCGTCATATACCCAGAAGTATTCGATCTTGTAGTCCATATCGTCCACGAGCTGCGACCATCTTTTTACTTCCGGATTCGACTGCGCGATGATGTCGACCGACGTGGAAGCATTCGCCGTGAAGGTCACGGTTCCGAGTGAAATTTCCGGGTTATCGTCGTACAACGTTTTCTCGTTGGTGCTTTCGTAGTAGTAATACTCGATTGTTTTGGAGCGGTCCGCAAGCTGGCCCATCTTGTTCGAGCTGGTCGAGTTTGATTTCCTGTCGGCTCCAAACGCGTAAAGCGTCAAGCGGTCGTTTGACCATTCCCAGGAATGTACGATCGTCGGCGTCTCCTCAAATGCCGTCCAGTCTCCGCCGGTGAAAAGAAGCTTGTCACCGAGGTCATAGATTGGTGCGCTCATTAGCTCGACCTTGTACGGCCTTATTACTGCATCCCTGTACAATATCCACTTCAGATTATCGAGCCATGCTTCTTTTTGCTCGTCGGTCAGGAACTGCCAGAACGGATTATTTCCGAGGTTGTAACTCTTCTCAACAACCACATCAACGTCGTCCGTGATGATCAGGTTGTTCTGTAGGTCATTGATTTGCAGGCCATCGTAACCTGTTACGAAGTCATATATTCTCGACGCGCCTGCGATGCGCTCGTCGTACTGGATGGTTGCCGTGACGGTCTTGTTCCTGAAGTTGTAATAGGACCACAGCCGAAGCCCGCCGTTTTCGTCAATGTAGAAGAACCCGCCGAGCGACTGCGCGATCCAGAACAACATATCACGATATGTTTCGATATCGTTGATCGGGTACCTTGTATAGTTCAGGTCTCCGTTCGGCAGCGCCTCGATTTCGTCTTCCGTGAAACCGAGATGGAGAGATATGTCGAACGTCAGCATTGTGACACGGTCAACGGCCTGCTTAATCATCTGGAAGAACGTCCCCGACTCTCTTCCATCAAATGGCACATCGAACAAGCAAAGCCCATCGTAGGCCGTCAGATATACGCATCTGTTTTCGTAGACGACATCCTTGACGTAGTAATCGCCCACCTTGACCGAATCCCAAGACGTGCCGTCACTGATCTCGTACCACAAGGAGATCATGGCCTGCTTGTAGTAGTCGTTATCTTTTCCGTCGCCTGCTGAATCGGGAAGAAATGCGATGTCGAGTTTTCCAAGAAACACGCCGCCGATCGTCAGGTCCGTCTGATCGGATGCCACGAGCGAGATCTTGACCGAGTCATCCAGGATGTCCGAAGCATCAAAGTTGAAGCCGGTGTTTCCCGAATGTACAGGGTCGAACTTGACCTCGCCGAAGAACCGGCCGTAATGGACCACTTTGTTCTCGGTCAGGAACGGTTGTGATACATTCTTCATGTTATACCTCCGTGAATTGCACCTGCACGATCCAAAGGCCGTTGGTCCGGTCTGCGTAAAGCGAATTATCCGCAAGCTGGCAGCTCTGCACTCTTGCACGCGCGTAGAACGAGGAAGACGTGCCTATCTGGATCAGCGACTTCGGAGCCGTGCACTTCTGCAAGATGTCATTCTTGAGCGTTGACGTGCACTGCCAGACGGCAGTGATCACTTGCTTTTGAAGCCTTGTGATCACGCCGACCTCAGTCCCCGCCTCGGATAAAAGGATTCGCTCGTTGTTTGTGTACGTGATGGAAAGGGTCGTCGGCGCGATGTAGTATTCGTTCGCCCAACGGAAATATTGATCAGTAAGCATCTAATTACCTCCCACCTGAAACATATGAGTTTTCGTTTTGAGCTTTCGCCACGGCCGTTCCCATCTTGGTTGAACCAATATACGAATTAACCACAATGGTCGGCGTCCCTGACGAATCCGTCGCGTTGCTGTTCCTAAATGCGTTGTTGAGAAGATTCTGCTGTGCCTGCGTCTTTGTCGTCTGGTTGTACTGCTCCGCACCTTGCGACAGCGGAACAGCTGTAGCGCTTCGTCCGGAAGGCTGTGCGTTATTGTCGAGTACCGGATAGCTCGGGACATTTGTCGGGCCGATATAAGCCGAGCCGCCTGGGAGCATCGCCGCAATAGATCGGAAGAACACGGACAGTTTTTCGCCAATGAATGGAATTTTTTCCAGCATTCCCGCCGCAAGTTCGAATGCCATCTGGTTTCCGATGTCTTTCATGGCATCAAGCACGATGTCCGCCATCGCTGCTTTGAGTTTTACAATCTCCGTTCCGATCTTGACCAAAAGCTGTGTGATCGGTCCCGCATTCTCGGACAGAACACGAATGACCTCGTCAATAACACCAGAATCAAGGATTGCCTGGAATAATGTGATGCCTGCGTCGATGATCTTCGAGATCATGTCTGACTCGATCAGCTTATCGCAGATGCGTTTCACTGCGCCCGGAAGCTTTTCGGTTATGATCGGCAGCGCCTTCTCAAGGCCGTCTGTCATGGCCTCGAATAAGGACAGTGCCGCGTCAATGATCTTGTCAAGGTTCTGATCACTGGTCAAAGCATCGACGATCGTCATGATCGCATCCGCTACCGCCGGGATGAGTTCAGGCAACGTGTCAGAAAGTCCGTTGATCAGTGAAGTGATGACATATACGCCCAAATCAACCAGTTCTTTGCCGTGTTCCTTCAAAAAGTCGGTGAATCTCAATACGATCATTGAGATTCCGTCCATGATATTGTTGATCGATTCCTGGTTCAAAAGACCATCGACCAAAGCGTCGAGGATATCCATGCCGGCGTCCAGAAATACCGGAAGATTATCATTTATCGTTTTCAGGAATGTGGTGATCAGCTGTTTGATGATCGCTACGCCCTGCGGGATGTTTTTCACGAGCTTTTCCATCGCTTTCGGGAAAACCGTCGTGATCGTCTGCCCGATCTTCTCCATGTCGCCGTTAGCGTCTACGACGCCTTTTGCAAACTCATTCAGAAGGCTCACGCCGTCCGTGGCGATCTGGTTCAGGAACGGAAGAAGGATGATTCCGAAGCCGTGCTCAAGAGATTCAAGGCCCTTTTCGAGCATGACCACGGTATCATCAAATTCGCCGTACTGCTCCAGCACTTCGTCGGAAAGAACATAGCCGGAATCATGCGCGGCCTTCGTGATCGCGTCGAGTTCTTCGGTTGATTTTTTCAAAAGCGGATTCAGCTCTTTTGCAGACTTGCCGAAGACGTTCATCGCAAGAGTATCGCGCTCGACTTCGTCCTCAACCTTTGACAAAGCTTTGACTGTGTCCATCATGACATCGTACTGATTGCGGAAAGTGCCGTCGTCTTTCTTGATCTGCACGCCAAGCTTTTTGAATGTATCTGCTGCAGCGCCGGATCCTTTCTCGGCAGATGCCATGTTCTTTTCGAGCTTGGTCAGGGATCCCGCCATCGTTTCAACAGAAACGTCTGTCAGTTCAGCGGCATATTTCAATTCCTGGATCTTCTCTGCCGTCAATCCTGTGGTTGCTGACAGAGTCAGGATCTCATCCGCATACGACGCGCCCTGCCTCGTCAGTTTCCCGAGCGCGACCAGCGTGTCTTCTATCTGTTTAGAAACGGCTTGCAGCGCCTCAACGAATCCTTTCACGGCTGCTGTAGCGATCTCTTTGATCGTGTTTGCCATCTTCTTGAATTCGTCGATCATTTTCTTTGCAGCCGTAACGACTGCAGCGATCGCGGCCGCGGCAAGCGCAAGCGGGTTGGTTGCGAAATTCTTGATCGTTGATGCAAGGCCGCCTGTCACTTTGTCCAAGTCTCCGAAGGCCGTCTTCGTGTCCTTCGTGTCTTTGCCTGCGTCTTCGATGTCTTCGCCGGCATCCTTCGCCGCATCTCCTGCATCCTTCAAAGAATCGTCAACCGTAGATGCTGCCGTCTCCAGTTCGCCCAGCTGTTTTTCTGTCGTGGCAATCTCTGCTGTCAGCTTGGCATACTCTTCTTTCGTGACTGTGCCCTTCTCCAGGCCTTCCGCCGCTTCGACTGCAGATTTCTTCATCAGGTCGAGCTTTTCTTTCGTCTGCGCGACCTGTTTCGTCAAAAGCTCCTGCTTCTGCGCGATCATCTCCGTGTTGCCTGGATCGAGTTTCAGTGCTGCATTTACGGATTTGAGAGCTCTGTCGGTCTTGTCGATATTCTTATCGAGCGCATCCATCTGCTCTTTGAGCCTTGCAGATTCGGATCCGCACTCTTCCAGAGCTTTGTCGTTTTTCTCCGCTTCCGAAGTCATCGCTTTGAGCGACTGCTCCGTTTTGGAGATCTCCGCCGTCAGTTTCGCATATTGCTCCTGCGTCACGGCTCCGGTCTCAAGTCCTTTTGCCGCTTCCTCTGCAACTTGTTTCATGAGCTTCAACTTGTCGCCGGTGCTCGAGATTTCCTTTTTTAACAGCGCCTGTTTCTGGGTCAGGAGCTCTGTATTCTTCGGGTCGAGTTTCAGGGCTTTATTGACATCGTTCAGGGCAGATTTAGTTTTGCCCAGGCTCTTGTCGACGTCGGAAAGGCTCTTGACCAGGCCGTCGTTTTTCCCCTCAATATCAATCGTGATTCCGTAGATCTTATTCCCTGCCATGCTCGGTCTCCTACTTTAAGAAATTGTCGCAATCGTCTTGTGATGCAAGTTCCGCGTATTCTTCATGGTCATTGATCGACTCGGTCATCATGTCGTATACTTCGCCGACTTCAAGATCAAAAAGTTCGAGAAAACTTATCCCCATTTGATATGCTCTTAACATGAATAAAGCCTCCGGATCGCTTTTGCGGTCCTTCGGCTTTATTGGTTTTTTGGGTTACTGTATGATTTATTAGTTCCGTTCCAAAAATTCAAAAGCTCAGAATATACGTTTGTCATGTCTCCTTTGTCGAAATCAGAAAGCCATGAAATGTATGCGTCCTCCGTCAAGCATTGGAACAGTTCGCGTTGCGGCTTGTTTGCCTCAAGCCACATAATATATGCCATCTGCGGTCCGATCTTTTCTGTCTTCTCTGTAACTGATACCAATGACGGATTATCCGCTAAAAGATTAAGGATCGCTTCTGTATTTTCGTTTTTATTTTCCTGCAGTTTGTTCAGCTGTTCCAGCATCTTGTATGCTTTGGCGGATTCATTCGCCATCTCTGTGACCTCTGCCGATAAAGACTTTCCGAAAAGCCTTTTATAAAGAATGCTTGTTGCAGCTGAGCATTTGAAATCAACGTCTTTTCCTTTGATCTCGATTTTTTTGTACATTTGGACCTCCCTTTATAAAAAAGGGGAGGCCCCGAAGGACCTCCCCGTCTCAAAATAAAAACTCGTTATTTAGCCGCCCGGAGTGAACGTCGGGACCTGAACAGCTGTATACCAGCTGTTGTACTTGGTTGTGTCTGTTTCTGCGTCGGCATATGCATGGATGTAATGATCGCTGTCCGCTCTTGGAACTGCTGTAATATTGACAGTTTCGGTCTGCGGCTCAATCGTTCCGCCTTCGCCTGTGGTCTGGCCGGAAATGTCTGCACGTGAAAACGACGTTTTATAAAAGACATGACGAACAGCCTTTTCATCGTTGTCAAATTCAAACAAAAGCGCGACATACTTTGTGACCTTGTAGTCGTCGGAAGATTCGACGGCGATGTCATCATCGTCTCTCTTCACCCATCCGAGGTCCTCTTTCAGGTCCTCCGGGATCAGGGCTGTCTCCAGAGTTCCGGTGTATTGGCCTTCTCCGTATGAAACGTAGTAATCCGAATCATCGGCGCGGAATACTGTCTTGTCCTGGCTCGCCTGCATCGACATGCTGACTGCGCCGGGCCATGCTTTCACTGTTCCGTATGAGGAAGTGGTCGAGCCCTGGGAGACTGTTTCGGTCAAAACTGCATAATGCACATTTTTCAATCCGAATTTCACTTTTTTACTCATGTGCTTTTATCCTCCTGTTTTTCGTATTTTTTGAGCGATTCGTTTTGGGAGTTCGCTCTGTACCCATTCTTCAACTGGCTTAATGTGTGGATGTGCTTTCGCGCGGCCTACGACTCGGCCGTTTGAAACGATCGGATGCTCTTTCTCGAGCAAATGCGTCAGGTTCCCCTGCTCGTTATAGACTTTCGATTCAATGGCGCCGGTCTTGCCTTTCATGTTCTTTTTGAATTTCCAGGCTTTGGCATATCCGGTGGATTTGCCTTTCTTTCTGACCGGTGAAGTCATCTTCAACTTTTCAACGGCTTCTTTTCCGATCTCAGTAATGGCTTCGTCCATCGAATCTGAAACATCGACGCCAAGGTTTTTCAAAAACGAATCGATCGTCGTCTTGAACTTTTGCGGGTCTCCGATGCTGATCTCAATGTTCTTCTGTGCCATCGTCTTCGTCCTCTTCGTCCTCGTTTCCGGCTATAGAAAAAAGAAACTCTGATTGTAGAGTTTCTTGATCTTCCAGAATTGATTCGGTTCTGGTCCAGGGAATGTGGTTGTCTTTCAGCTTTTTCTTAACTTCGCGCTCGACTTTGGGATCCTTCCCGGTCGTGTAAACGCTAAAGCTAAGTTGCCATTTCTCGCAATAGACTTCGTCGTCTGCGAAGAAATTATCCGGCTGAGTAATGCTTATAATGCCGAATGGAACAAGCGTCCCAATTTTCGCGTGTCCATAAAACACTGGAAAGCTCAACTCTTTCAGAATTGCGATTGCTTCTTGCTGGTTCATGTTTCCCTCCGATTCAGTCCTGATGCGCGATGGCAGTAGATCTCTAACTGGTCCGGGTTCCTGTCGTAAGTCCGATATATCTTCAGGCTGATCGGGTTTCCGTTCCTGTCTTCGATCTCTGCTTCTTCCTCGCCGTTATACTCGGCAGGGTTTATCAAAAATTCGAATTCCGGAAGGATCCCGTTCTGGCCTGCCTGGTAATAGTCTGACCGGGAGACCGGGACGTCGATCGCAAGGATCGGCGTCTCGATTCTCGTCTTTATCGGCTGCGCCATTTCGTCCGTTCCTGTTGAGATGTAACTGATCAACTTGATCTCTGTCTCATGCATTGCCGTTTCCTCCGAAGATTCGGTTATTGATTCGCCATCTCAAGGATCGCGGCTCGGTCATCGGCTCGCGGCGGCTCTGCCACAAATAGCGGGCATAATCGATCACGAGTTCCGAGTCCGATATGTCTTCCAGATCCAGTGTGGCTCCTTCTTTCTCGATCTCTTTCTTCGCAACTTCTAAAAGGCTTAGAAGCCTTGCATCGTAAATTGTCGAATTTATGATCCCGAGATCAATCTTCAGCCTTGCGAGTAGAATCTCCATACGTCTTGCCTCCGTTTATCATGCGTTGTTCAAAACCAAATCAGACAAGTCGAACGTCTGGACCTTCTTTGCATGTCCGTCTGTTGTAACGACTTTGAATTTCTGTGTCGTCTTGTTTGTGACTTTTGCAACGCAGTTCATGTCAGGATCGCCGAGCAGCTCAACGAGTCCGGAGCCTTCGCTCGGATCGAGTCCGACTTTGACCGAGGTTGCCTTCGGGTCAACATTCGAGAACTTCAATACAAGGAAGTTTCCTGCTCCCCAATATCCGGAAATCGGATCGGAGCCGTCGAGATATTTCAGTGTTCCTGTGATCTTGTTGCCGGTAACAGCAACGTCTGACTGAATGTCAGATACGTTAACTTCATATACTTGGGCTGATGCAGCTTCCGGCGCTACTGTCAGCCCTGCGAGGGGTTTGCGAAGTCAATCTCCGTCGTCGGGCTTGTGTTGTTGATGCCAAACACGACAAAAGCTTTCGGGATGACCGGCTTACCATCATAGCGTGCACGGCCGCGGAGAACTGTCTGATCCTCAATGAATTTTACGTGCTCGGACTGGTCAATCGTCATTCCTTTGCGCTCGCCGAGGATGTACAGCTCGAAATAACCGGCGATGACGTTGTTGTCCGGTACGAATGCCAGGACAATTACCGGTCCGCCTTCAACAGGCATACTCTTGTCTACTCCCGCAACGATCGCGCCTGCTGCGTTCACGCTCAAGGATTCCGCTTTAATGGTCTTGTATGTCTTGTTATTCATTACCCATACCATGTCACCCTTGGAGTAATTCTGATCTGCAACTCCGGAGCCTGTCAGGAAGTTCTGGAACAACTTCACGCCGACGGAATTTGCAGAGGAAATGGTGATCAGGTTGGTCAGTGCCAGGCCTGTCGTGTCCGCTGCGATTGCTGTTACTACACCGAGAGGCATTTTAACGCCGGTTCCGTAAAGGATCGCCTTGTCAAGCGCATATCCGATGGAGTAGTTCAATGCAATCATGAGCTCGTCCAGCAGGTTAATGTCGGAGTCCTCGATCAAAGCGTTGCATACTGCGAAATATCCTGCAACCTTGAAGCAGTCAACTTCAACTTTTGAAAAAGCCTGGTCAAGCTCATAAAGCGGATCGCAGCACTCTTCCCAGAAAGCCTCCGGGTAAGTTCCCATTACGATCTCGCGGCCTTTGCCGGTCAGCTTCTTAACTGTTACATATCTATACAGCTTCGAATAATCGCCGATGTCTTCCTTCAAGAGGCCGATCATCTGTTCGCCGATTGTGTAAGCGCCGCCGGTGATGGAGCGCTTGTGGTCCTTCATGCATTCGCGGATCTCTGTCAAAAGGTTCTGTACTTCGTCAGAGTTGACAAAAGCTTCACGCTCTGCAATGCCCATCTGTCTGAGTGATCTTGTTCTAATCATGTTTGTGAATCCTCTCTTTCCTGTGGATTTCTTTTTTGGTTTCTCCTCCTCTGCCGGTGAATTCGGCATCGGTGGTACTGTTCTTTGCTGGTCTTCGATTTCTTCGAGCTGTCGTTCCATTTCGGTGACTTCGCCTTCGATGTCGGAGATCTGCTGTTCGACTTCGGAAGCCGCAGTTTCGTTTTCCGCTTTTTCCGCTTCGAACTTTTCGACTTCTTCTTCAACGACTTTCTGTTCTTCTTCGTTCGTGACCTCGTTTATTGCAGATTCGAGCTCAGCTTCTCGGGTTTCGAATTCCGCCTTTTTAGTTTCCAATTCAGCGGCTTTGGCCCGGAGCGCTTCAATCTCTTTCTGTTTGTCCGAGATCTTCTTGCGAAGGATCATCGTTCTTAATGCCATCGTCTTGTCCTCCTTTGATTCTTTGGAGCGCTTTTGCCTTCCATGCGTCCAGCTTTCGGCTGATCAGGTCGTTTGCGTCTCGCTTTCTGGCAGAAATGCTTGTCTCCTCGTATGCCGGGAAAGTGCAGCATGAAACTTCGAAAAGTTCAACATCCGTGAGCGTCCAGTGGATGTCTCCGTTCGGCAGCAGATCGGTCTCTTCCGAACGAATGAAAAATCCGAATGAACATTGAGACACATCGCCGCGCTCAACTCGCGCATGCAGATTCATAGCGTCTTGATCTTTCGGATTGATCTTGACTCTACCCCAAAGCCCGCGCGCGTCTACCTTAAGTTCGAGCGTCCCGTTGGTGGTCCGTCCGATGACTAAGGTCGTGTCGTGGTTGATCAATGCTCGGATGTCTCCGGCGATTGAACTGTCAAAGGCGCCAGGTGCGATCGATTCCGTGGCGCCTTCCCAAAGTTCATAATCACTATTAAAAACAGCGAAGTAACCCTCGATTATTGGATCTCCGCTGTCGTCCCGCGTTTTGAAATTTTCCGGACGTGTTCGCAAAAATCGCTTGTCCGCTTCTCGTGTTTCGATTTTGTTCATGTTTTCATTCCTCCTGTATTAACTTCTTTTGGTCTCCTGACTTTTCGGCCGGTATGTAGTTCTCGAGCACTTTCAATTCGTCGAGTCCGTCTTTCGGCTCCATGTTGATTCTGTCGCGTGCTTCGTTGCCCGTGATCCAGCCGCGGTCTCCGAATGCCGTAAATACTGCCGTAATTGTTGCAAGGTCCCAATCCAGAAGCTGCCAGATATTGCCTTTTATGTACCATTCCGGCTTTAGAATCAGAGACTTTGTCATTGTCTGCTGGATGCACTCAACAATTTTTCGTAGCCTTGTAACGACAAAGTTGTTAAATTCTTCTTTTTTGAAATCTCCGATTCCGACAAAGTAGGAAGGTACGCCGAGGATCGATGCGACTGTTTTTTTGTTCAGCTGCACTGTGTCCGAAATCGCCAGGTCCTGAAGCGTAAGCGGTTTCACGCTCTGAACTTCCATTTGCTGGGCAGGAATGATCCAGGGCTCGCCTGCTTCGCTTGTCTCCAGGTAGTCTTTTACAAGTTTCGTTCGGCCGCCTTTGTCAGCGAATTCTGCGGAGATTCCGTCAACTTTAACAATTAGCGGCGGTTTCCATTTCTCGCTGTTGAATGCCTTCTCTGTTGCAGCTGCCTGTTTCAGGTTGTTGGCGACATCCTTAATTGCTACTCGAAAGCCGGTTCCCTTCCACGGATAGTTTTTATCCGGTGTCAATGCAAAATGGATCAGGTCGTGCGGGTCGTATTGCTGACCATCAATATATATCCAGTAACCATAGCCGGAAGGGTCCGCCTGGAAGCTCACCCTGTACGCCGGTATAACTTCGAGGTCCCGCAGATATCCGTTATCCGTGTGCGGTCTTACAACGCAGTTCCCGTCTCAGTAAAGGATCAGGTTCATCGCGATCGCCTCATAGAAGTGCTGGCGCGTCATGAATGAATTAGGGTTGATGTCGATTTTCCTCGAAAGCTCGTTCTTAATCCTGACGTCTCCGCCGCTTTCTTTGTTTGCCATCAAATGCCAGGAAATGAGGCCGACAAGCCCAGCGATAACTTCGCAGCCTGCAACGATCGTCGGGTCGTTGTCGAGAGACCGGTAGCCGGCGCAGGAGATCCCCTCCGTATTGATCAGCTCCATTAGCCTGAAGACTTTCTTTTCGAGGTCCGCCTTCGTCGGCTCGCTTGATCTTTTAACTGGTTTTTTGCTCATGTGCTTATCCTCCGAACCAACTTGTCATGAGATTTTGTTCTTGCAAATTATTCAAATATCGAACACATGCGAAGACTGACGCATCGAAAAGGTCAATCCTCAGTGTTTTTCCTACTTTTTCGTATTGGATCATGTCGTCACTTTTTTCTATTGCGCGGACATTCTCAACGCAGTATTCGTAAGCTTCCGAATGGCAATAATAAAGGCAGCCGTCTATTGCTGCCTTTTCAATGAATCTGAATCCTTCCGACTTTATATAGTAGTATTGCGGTTGGTCTACTACTTCGAAGCCGGCCTTCTTCATCCCGATCACGTATTCCCGAGCGAACTTTCTATCGTGGCCGACTTGTACAATTTTAAATCCCTTGTCTCGCATCTCCTTAAACCATTTAACGACTTCGTCTGTGTTGACTGTCGGCGTGTTGGTCATGGTCAGCCATCCGTCGTCTTGCCATCCGAAGAGCGGGATCTGGTCTTCCTCCGCTTTCTGTTGTGCTGCCACAACAGGGAAGAATCCGTGCGGGATTATGATGTATTTATTTTCTTCTTTCCAATATCCAAAAAGCGCCGCAGCTGTCAGGTCGTGCAACTTTGAAAGGTCGGCGCCTCCGTACCAATCAACGGGCAATTTTGCCAGCTGATCGATCGTCAAATCCATTTTTGAATCTGACCTTCTGAAAACTTCTATATTAAAGTATGCCTTCATTGCAGTTGTATATATATTCAATGAACGGCTGAGAAAGTCTTTTCTCTGTTGCGGATCGTTCAGCGCTTGCCTTGCATCCGCCATCATTTCCTCTGGCCGGATCAATGTCCCGTAAGATGGATTGGCCAGCTCGTGTTGCTTCGGGTCCAAGTAATCGACATCCCCGTTTGCGTCTTTTTCTGCTTTGGAAACAAAGCAGAAGATTGTATCGTCTTTAACTGTCCCGTCGAGGACTTTCTCGGCATATTGCAATCTTCCGTAACAGAAAGAGTTCATATTGTCTCCGGCCGTCGTTATGCCGATCATTAATTTGTTCGTGTATGATTTCATCGCTTCTTTAAATCTGTTATATTGCGATGCTTTCTTGAATGCGTGTATTTCGTCGGCGATGCAGATATTGCATCCGAAGGAGTCTTGCGTGTCCGGGTTCGCTGCCAGCGCTTCGATTTTTAGTGATCCGATTGATTTGCCTTTCGCGTTCTCGAATGATTTTACAATGCTGTGTTCCTGGTTGTTGTTCAAGATCCGGAATTCTTTGCTGCATTTCCTTTCGTTCAGCGAAAATAGAATCTTGTCGAAAGCTTCGCGGCTTTGTTTCAGCGATGCTGCAATTATATAGATTGTTGAGCCTGAACTTCTGCGCAGGAATCCCAGGGCTAAGCTAAGGGCTGCGATAAAACTCGATTTCCCGTTTTTCCTCGGTACAAATATAAAGGCTTCCTTGTATCTCGTTTCATTTGTTCCGGTCTTCCAAAAACCGAGCAAATTGCAAACAATAAAAATTTGCCAGGGTTCAAGTTTGAGCGGCTTTCCTTTCAGGCTCCGGCCTTGTAGATCCTCACCTTTTTCATTCACGCAGAATTGCTCTATAAAGCCGCAGACGAAATCCGGATCGTAATCTCTGTATTCGAGCTCTTCTCTTTCCAGATCCTCCAGGAATCTCTTGCATTCTCGTTTGTTGTTTCCTCTTATTACCTTACCAGCTACAACGTCGCGCGCGTATTGTACCGCAATTTCTTTGTAGCGCTTCGCATTCATTCCTTAACCACCTTTAATTTTCTAGTACGTTTAGAACAGCCTCGAGCGGGCTCATGCTCCTTTCGT
>JAGCZO010000058.1 GCA_017959965.1 Clostridia bacterium
CTATATCGTTACAAGGAATATTAAGGGCTACACAAACAGCCCGGTGCCGTCGATAAGGCCCTCTGAACTTTTGGAAAGGGAGAACTATTATGGAGCTCAATGATTTTTTTAAGAGCGTTCTTGATGCTGACAGAGCCGCTGTAGTTATTTGCGGTCTCGATCATACCATTGTTTACATGAATTCCGCAGCCGTCAGCCGCTACCAAAAGCGCGGAGGGAAAGAACTTCTGGGGAAAAATCTGCTGGATTGCCACAGCGAAAAGTCAAAGGAAATGATAATCAAGGTCCTCGACTGGTTCAATAGATCTCCGGACAACAACATCGTTTACACGTTCCACAACGAGAAGGAAAACAAGGACGTATACATGGTGGCTCTCAGGGACAGCGCCGGAGAGCTGATCGGCTACTATGAAAAGCATGAATACCGCGACCGTGAAACAATGAAAATGTACGACCTTAGCTGAATTTAAAGCCGGAATGTTCTTGTGAGGCGTTTATGAATTATCTTGAAAAGTATTACAACACCCATGATGAGGAAAGCAGACTTCTTTCTCGGCACGGTCAAATAGAATATCTGACCACCGTGAAATACATCCGTGAGTGTCTTTCGGGCAGCTCTGACCCCAGGATCCTCGAGGTCGGCGCGGGCACGGGCCGGTACAGCGTGACGTTGGCGAAGGAAGGCCTTGACGTCACCGCCGTGGAGCTTATCAAGCACAACATTGACGTTCTCAAGTCGAAGCTTGACGGCTCCGAGCGTATAAACGTTATTCAGGGCAACGCGCTGGATCTGTCCTTCCTCCCTGACGGAGCTTTTGATCTTACAATGGTTCTGGGCCCGGTTTACCACCTTTACACGAGGGAGGATAAGCTGCAGGCCCTTTCGGAGGCCGTGCGCGTCACCAAGCCCGGCGGCCGCATTATGGTCGCCTACTGCATGAACGAGCCCACAGTCATCCAGTACGTTTTCGGAGGGGATCACCTTGAGGAGATCGTTGCCAATGATATGCTGACGTCTGATTGGCACTGCAAAAGCGAGCCGAAGGAGATAATAGACCTGGCCAGGACGGAGGACATCGATTCCCTTGATGCCGAACTTCCTGTGGAAAGGCTCAAGCTGGTGGCCGCGGACGGCGCCGCTCATTATCTGAAAGAAATGATAGACCGGATGGACGCCCCGACTTTTTCAAAATGGATGGAATATCACTTTTCGACCTGCGAGCGGAGCGATCTCATTGGCGCCTCCAATCACACTATTGACATTCTCAGGAAGAAATAAAAGAGCGTTTAAAACACACGCCAATGTGATATATTGAACGTCAGATCACATCACGCGGACAACGTTACGGGCAACGGATCTTTCTCACGCAAAAGGATCCCGCAGCTCTTGCATAAAACTATACTTTTCCGGCAAAGGAGATCAGAAATGGAATTGATACAAAGCTTTTCGGTCGACCATACGTTCATAGTTCCCGGTATCTTTAAGAGCCGGGAGGATCACCTTGGCGATCACACTGTTACGACCTACGACATAAGGCTTAAAAGGCCCAACAAAGAGCCTGCCATTGACGTTGCGGCAATGCATTCGCTTGAGCATATCATCGCGACCTTTCTACGCAACGAGCCGGACTGGAAGGACGACGTTGTCTACTGGGGCCCCATGGGCTGTCTCACGGGTTTTTATCTCATCCTCAAGGGCAGCCGCCCTCCCCGTGAGCTTTATCAACTGATCCTGAAAGCTTTCAAGTCCGTGGAAGACGCGACCGAGGTCCCCGGAGCCGCCCCCGTGAACTGCGGCAATTACCTCATGCACAATCTGGAAATGGCCAAATGGTACGCAAGGGAATTTGTCGCTTACCTTGAAGCCAATGGGGGAAACGCGCACATTTTCGAGTACCCCAAGACCGAAAGGCTCAAAGTAAAGAACGGACGGAGCTTCTTCGATTCGTAAAAGCGGGATCCCCGGGAAGAATAAAACTATGAAAAGCAAGGCAACTATCATAAAGGTGGACGGGAACACGGACACCGCCGATAGGCTTCTTTCGTTTGTTGAGAACTGTTCCTGGACCGGCGTCAAGGATCACATTGCGGAAATGATCAGGTCCCGGGAGTTTTCAGATTGGGAGACTATGTTTGTTGCCCTGGTGGACGGTAAAATTGCCGGCATGGCGTCAGCGCTGAAGACGGACTACTACCCTCTGCCGGACATATACCCCTGGGTGTCTTGTATTTTCGTATCCGAGGAATACCGGGGACAGAAACTCAGCGGCAGGCTGATCGAATTTGCCAATGGGTATCTGAAGGAAAAAGGGTTCCGCAGAAGCTACATCGCCTCCGAGTTTTTCGGTCTGTACGAGCAGTACGGATATGCCTATATAAAGGATATAGTCAATTACGGCGGCGGTGTGGATCACCTGTTTGCGAAGGAGCTGTGATAAGCGGAAGTCGAAATGATCAAAGATTCTATTGCCTATTATACTGATGACCGTACTGCACTCTCGCTTGATGCGCTGAAACACAACCGGTCCTACAACAAAACTGACATCTTCTACGCCCTTGCCGACGCCAATGATTTCGACGAACTGTTGATCCGTCTTAAGAAGGTATTGGCGAGCGATATCACGGTCAAGAAGACCACGGTAAAATTCATTTGTTTCTCAGTGGACGGGAACAATCTGAAATTCAAGATCAAGCAGGAAGAATAAAAAAGTCAGAAAGGTATGAAAAATGGACCCGAAAGTAACATACATTGCCAAAACTCTATCAAGAACGAAAAGAAAAGATTATGAAAACTACGTTGTAAACGCAATATGGAACCGTGTAAACAACGCCGGTCTGGTACCGGTCACACAGCAGTACGTCAGGGATCGGGACGGAAACCGATTTTTTATCGACATGTATTTTCCACAGCTAAAGATCGGCATCGAGTGCGACGAAGGTTATCACACTGACAAGGATCAGAAGATACGTGACGCAGAGCGTGAACTTACGATCAATGACGTTCTCACCCAAGTGGACGGTGGCGATTATATTGCATTACACGTTGACGTCACCAGATCCTTCGATGAGGTCGAAGCGCAAATAA
>JAGCZO010000059.1 GCA_017959965.1 Clostridia bacterium
CTCCCCCTGAAAACTGATGGACGTATTGGCGCAGAAAGCATCCGTTTTTTCGGTGTACTGCCCGTCGAAAAAGCATTTTTCATTGTCGTAAAGGGCAAACTTCAGGGGCTCGAAGCCGGGCCATATTTTATTAAAGTCAAGCTTGGAAACCGCTTCCTTCACTTGACGATACAGTAATTCCAGATCCATGTGATATTTCCCCGCAGCCTCAATGCTCATTAAAACAGCTTGCAGATCATATTGATCGAATCCGGAGCGTCCTCATCGTAATATCCGGAGTCGGTGAAACCGTGTTTTTCGTAAAGTCTGAGGGCTTCTTTATCGTCCTTTTTCACGCAGACCTCAACGTGGTCATAGCGGCCTTCCTTCCGCAGCATGTCAAGTATCAAAGACAGAGCGGCGGAGCCGTAGCCCCTGCCCTGGAACCTTTTGTCGATCATAAACTGCTGCAGGTCATACCCCAGCGGCTCATCCGTGAACTCTCTTACCAGCGCAAGGCCGACTATCGTGCCGTCGTTTTCGATAACAAGCACTCTGCCTCCGCAGTTCCTGTAAACGTATCCTCTGGCAATGATCCCCGCCGCCGGGGCAAGGAAGCCCTTCTGAGACTCTTTCACAGAAAGAGACGCCGCCTCGAGCCAGTTGTCTTCGGTTATTTCCGTAAGTCTGATCATTTTTTACTCCCAAGGGCCCGGCGTTCTCCGCCAACAGCATAGAGCTAAACGCGAGGCCTTCAAATCAAATACCGCCTTTTATCACAGGCGTTTTGCGGCCTCCCTGACCGCTTCAGCAACCTTTTCCGCGCACCTGCGGTAGCCCTTCTCCGTAAGATGAAGGAGATCAGGGCACTTGTAGAAATGAGGATCCTCGAGGCAAAGCGAATAAAGGTCGTTCACCGCCACCCCCTCCTTCCGCATAAACTCTACCGCTGCCGCATTGTATTTTACTACCCAGCTGTTGTCGTATTCGAAGCTTTTCGTTCCCTCAATAACGATGTCCGCGGCGGCCTCCTTTGACAGTATCGGCGTCGAGGTGGCAAAGATGGGCACCGCGCCGTTTCTTCTTATTTCCGCCAATATCCTGCCAAGGAAATAAACGTACTCGTCAACTGGGTGCATTGCGGTAGTCATCGGCGCTTCGATATTCATGTCCCAGTAGCCGTTGTTCCAGTGCACGATGTCAAAATGCCCGAAATGCTTGAAGAAATGGTTGGCCTGCCAGAGAGTGTAGGCGGCGAAGCGGCCGTTGTCGTCGTTGTCGTAGAAGACCTCGAATTCGCCGTCAAGCAGTTCTTTTACGTATTCATCGTAGCCCATTCTTATGGAATCGCCAAGCAGCAGTACTTTTTTCATGACAAGATCCTCCTTTTTCAAAGACGTTCACAGCTCGCGGACGTCCAGGTCTCCGCACTTCTCAAGGGCCTCCTTATATGCCACCACGCAGACCGCGCCTTTTTCGGCAAAGTGCTCCATCAGCACGCAGAACCGCTCGATATCCTCCCAGGTGGTATTTATGCCCTGGAGACGGTGGCGGCGCATCATATCTCTGGACAAACTCAGGAACCAGGCATTGTCCGCACCCGAAGCCATCTGTCTCGGGGACTGCAGAGGCTCGCTCAGGGAGGATATGACGTACTTGTCAAGGCTCTCTCCCTTTTCACGCAGCGACCGCAGGTAGGAGGCAATGTTTCTGTTCACCTCCAATGTGGATGAAGGCGACGGATCACGGTAGGAATAGGTGAACATGTTGTAGATGTTCACGGAGAGTCCCGCGCCGTATGCGCCTCCCTGCACCCTCACCGCGTTCCAAAGATAATCAAGTGAAACGATCTGGGCCGCCACGCAGAAGCTTCCTTCGTATTCGATATTTTCCTCAAGGAAATTGTATCCCTGGGCTGCATAGCCAATTTGCGCGGGGATCTCAAGGCCCAGCCTCTTCGGCACGTCCGCCTTATACAAGGCGTCCTTCGGAATAACGGAGCCCTGCTCTGCGTTTCCGAGACGGCTTACGATGGCGCCCGCGTCAGGTTCGTCGGTCCCTGTAAGACTTAGGACCAGCCTCTCCTTCACGAATGCCTTGGCAAGCTTTCCGAACACAGTCTTCAGTTCGTCTATTTTTCCGTAAAAATTCTCAGCCAGCTCATGGGCGTAAAGTATCATACTGCGCCCCGAGATCGCTTCCGACACGGCTCCCGCCGACGAATACCCCGCAAGGGCCTCTATAAAGCCAAGGTAATGGCCTGCGCTCACTCCGGTCTGCTTGACGTTCTCGTCGTTCTGAAGGGCGATCTCACGGATCCTGGCGTTGTCGTCAAACCTGGTGCCCGTCAGTATTTCCGCGGCAAGCTCCGCCGCCCCTTCGTACTCGCTCTCAAGAGCGCTGAAGGAAACGCAGAGCATTGGCGTTGTGCGTCTTTCCTTTCCGTTCATGGTCCAGGCCAGGATCGAAGCGTTGAATCTTCCCAGCCTCTTCTTCATTTCGTTCTGCAGCTCCTCAGGCCCGTATTTGTTCGTGGGCAAGGTCCCGTAAAACAGTCCCGCTCTCGACAAAATCGTGAGCTCGTGAAGCGTGAAGTCGGACAGGTTGAAATACATATTGGCGTAAACGATGCCGTTGGAGGGTATTTTGTGGAAGAGCACCTTTACGCCGTCCTCTGTTTTTTCCTCCGTTGGCGCCAAAGAAGGCTCCGGATCCACCTCCGAAACGTCAAGGACAGGTATCTTCGCCACGTCCTCGGGCCTGTCAGGGGTCTGCTGCCATGCGGTCAGCCTGCGGTTCATTTCGGCGTTTTCAGCCCTTTCCTCAGGGGTCCATGCCGCGCCGATCGCTTCCAGACGGGCGTTCTCCTCGTCCCTCAGCCTGTCGCCCTCGTTATGATCCGGAAGCGCCAGTATAGTCGCCAACCCTTCTCCACCGTCAAAGATCTCCTTGACGATAGCCTCAAAGCCGCCCCCCTCCGCCGGCCGTCTCAGCTCCGCGAAATCCTTGTCAAACTCCATATAGCTCAGCGGATCGCCGCCGTGGAGCCAGCCGGTAAGTCCCGTCAGGACGCGCCTCAAAGCTCTCGGCTCCTCCTGCTCCCTCACGCCAAACTCGTATCTGGAGATCGATGGCAGCAGCAGTTCACGGTCGATGCCCTTCTCCGCGATCTCAAGGGCGATGTCGCATATCAGCTTTTTCAGCTCGTCGGCCTTACCGTCAACAACGTTCCTGCAGAGAATAAAAGAGTAAGGCTGCAGCACGGAGCCGTCAGTGTACATGTAAATATCCTGGGCAAGGCCCGATTCCAAGACCTTGCTCTTAAGGGGCGCGAAATTGCTTCCCAGAAGAATATCGCCAATGACTCTGGCCGCCATGCACTTGACCTTGTCCTTCCAGGTACCGATGATCCTGCTCATGGCAAGTATTCCACGGTTCTCCGTAGGTTCAGTCTTTGCCAGATCGTATTTTATCGTCTCCCCACCGCCCGCGGGGTGTGACATATCCGGGTCCGGGATCTTAACGCCCCGTTCAAACCGCGACAGGTAGCTGTCGATCAGCTTCAAGGTCTCCTCAAGAGGCACGTCGCCGTCAAGATAGATGCGGGAATTCGAGGGATGGTAGTACTTCTTATAGGTCTCCCTGAACTTTTCGTAGGTCAGCTCCGGTATATGCTCCGGATCCCCGCCGGAATTCACACCGTAAGGCGAGCCCGGGAACAGCAGGGTCTGCATCTTCTCAGAGACCATATTGTCCACGTCCGAGAGAGCGCCCTTCATTTCGTTAAACACGACGCCCTTGTACGAAAGCTTTCCCTGGTCGTCCTGCTCGATATGATGCCCCTCCTGGCGGAAGATATTGGCGTTATTAAGAAGCGCCGGATCGAACACCGCGTCAAGATAGACCTCCGTCAGATTTAGAAAATCCTTCGTGTTTCTGCTGGACACAGGGTATACCGTTTTATCCTGAAACGTTATAGCGTTAAGGAAGGTGTTCATGGAGCTTTTCAGAAGGTCCACAAAGGGCTCCTTCACCGGGAATTTTCCGGAGCCGCAGAGAACGGAATGCTCAAGTATATGGAACACTCCCGTACTGTCCTCCGGCAGGGTCTTAAAAGCAACGCAAAAAAGCTTGTTCTCCTCTCCGCAGTCGTTGAACGCAAGCTCCGCCCCCGTCTTTTCATGCTCAAATTCCACAAAGGTGCCGCCCGTCTCGCGGCTCTCCCGAACGCGTGTGACAACAAAGCCCTCGAGCCTGTCGCCAACTTTAAAAGTCTTTCCGTTTTTCATATGTTTTCTCCGTCAACCGATCATAAAATAAACTATTTTCCCGCGGCAACCAATGCGAAAAACAGTGTTCTTTCGCGCCGCTGTCCGTGCTTTGATTTTATCACACCCGCCGCCAATAGGAAAGAGTCAACAGTATTTCCCGGCAATGTGAAACATTTCCCGGCAATGTGAAACATTTCCCGCCAATGTCAGAATTATTTCCCGGAAATATCATAATCATTTCCCGGAAATAAAAAAGCGGCCTTCCCAAAAAGGTCAAAACCGCTCGGCAAAACTGTGCAAAA
>JAGCZO010000003.1 GCA_017959965.1 Clostridia bacterium
GAGCGCCGATTTCTCCGGATCCCTCGCATGCTTTATGCCGACAATGTCGGCAGAAGAGATCGACATTACGTATGCCCTGAACGGGTATTTCTCCGGGGAGAGGACAATGCTTGAGAGTCTGCAGACTTTGCAGGAAAATGCACAGGCAAGCTGGCTTACAAGATGACTGGAAAATGCCGATTTCAGGCTCTTTACGCATCTTGCGCTTGAACGAGAGATAATAACTGCGGTAAGAAGAAACCGGACTTTATTTGATTAATGCGCAAGATGCTTTGCGCGAGTGCACCGCTCGCAGTACCTTCGTACAGCGTCGGGTGCACGCACGCAAAAATAGCTCTGAACTTAGCATTTTCCGCAGAAAGCCGATTTCAGGCTCTTTACGCATCTTGCGCTTGAACGAGAGATAATAACTGCGGTAAGAAGAAACCGGACTTTATTTAATTACTGAGCAAAATGTATCACTGCTTAGTGAAGATAATAAAGAGCTATAATTGATTATGAAATTCTCAAATAAACACCTTCGGAGGCTTTGCCGGTCCCGGAGGTGTTTGAAAAATAAAGCAAGTTCTAAAACCGGATGTTTGCGGAAACAGTTGGCGCTTAACGCTTCCGTTTCCCGAACCGCAGATAAATAAACAAAAGGAACCGTGTGTACCGATGAATGACGATATCATTGAGACGTTTATAAAAGCAAGGAAGAACAAGATGCTGCCGGTGTGGTGTGTGCTGATCGCCGCGGGCGCGCTGGTGTTTGCCATTGCGATCTTCGCGTTTCTTCAGCTGATAGGTTTTCTGCTTGCGCTTTTGGCGTTTGTCATAGCCTTTCTTGCGACGATGACCCTCATCAAGAAAAACAGGCTTGAATATGAAATATCCATAGTCATGGGCGAACTCACGATAACCGAGATCCGAAACCAGACCTGGAGGAAAAAGGTCCTGTGCTTTGACATCAGAGACATTGAGAATTTCAGAAAAGCAAAGCCCGAAGACGAGAAGGCGGTCTCCGAAATGGCCAAGGAAAACCAGCACAAGGTGCTTTGCTGCTTTGGCGATGAGGATGAAGACATATTCTTTTTTAACGCCAGAGACAAAGAGCAGGGCGTGACCTATGATATTTTCCTTGCTCCCGACAGAAGGGTCATGAAGGAGATCGCGTCAAGAAGCTTTGACGCCCGCCGCGTTCTCGGCAACGAACCGACGTTTGACGAACCTCGCAAAAGCGTTGAAGAAGAGTGAACGCCAAAGGTCTGTACGGTTCAGAAGGATTATGCTATGAAAAGAAAAACTGGCACTGAAATTTGTTTGCGAATATTGTCTTTGGCATTTGCGGCGGTGATGCTCATTGGCGCCTCAGGCTGCGGGCTCATTACTATTTCCGACCTTATTAACGCCATAAGTACCGATGCTCCTTCTCTGTCGACTCAGGACCCCGGGCCTAACGGGACCGATCCGGGAAATAACGGAAGAGTTGAAGAAAAAAAGACCTATTCCGTGAGCTTTGACCCGGACGAAGTATTTCCGGACGAGCTTTCAAAGGAAGCCGCTGAATTGATAGATGTTTCGATAATGAATGCAGTGGCTCTGATGAATTCTCTCGGAGACAGGTTCATTAAGGGCGAGCCTGAGTTTCTTGACTACTCAACGCTGCCGAAGGAAAGGTCAAAAATAAAAGACGAGCTTGCGCTTTTGTTTTACGATGAGATAGAGCGCTGCGCCTCCAGGTTCCTTGACTATACGATCAGACATGATGACTACAACGTGGATCTTTTTTATCCTATTGTCGAGGCCACGGACGCGCTGCGTATCGACCGGCCCGATCTCTATCTGTACTGTCACATGAAGAGATTTACGGAGGGCTACCAAGACTCCTACAAGCTGGCGTACTATATGCCAAACGAGTGGCTCACTAAGACCACGGACGACATTGAAGCCGTAAAACGGGCTGTGGATGTTTATTACAAGGTGGTGGACCGGATCATCGCCAAGATGCCTGCCGGCCTTGACAATTACGAAAAGTGCTGTTATTTTGCATTTTTGATCGCCTCCGCCGCTGTCTACGAAGATGAACAGGCTTCGGTATTCGATTTTTATCAGGCGTACAACGTTCTTGTGAAGCACGAGGCTGTATGCAAGGGATACGCGGACGCTTTTCTTGAGCTTTGCAAACACGAAGGCATTCTCTGCAAGGTGATCACCGGCGAGGCTCCTGGAGGAGGGCGACACGCATGGAATATGATAGAAGCGGACGGAACGGCATACTATATCGACGTGACCTGGTTCGACGTTGAGACTCCCTCTGCCGACTACCGCGCCTTCAATCAGGAATATCTGTTCATGACTGAGGAGGACCTTCTCTGGCATGGTTACGTGCCGGACTGACATGACAGAAGCACGGTGACTGCCGGGGCAGTCAATGTTTTAGGTACAAAGCTTGACTTTGACGTGAAGATATGAATGCCTTTGGCCTTCACTCGTCTTGACGAATAATTATATTTGTTGTAAAATACGCCGGAAGTGTTAGACGCAGTTCAGTATTGCACTGCGTCGAAGCTTTTTTGTTATATATGAACGTTTTCCCGGACTTCTTTTGTCGGGACGGCTTGAAAGGAGAACAAATGGCTTTTATTTATTCCGAACCATCACATACCTTCAACGAGTATCTGCTTTTGCCGGGGTATACCACCAAAAAGCACATCCCCACGGACGTTTCGCTTAAAACGCCTCTCGTTAAATTCAAAAAAGGTGAGAAACCGGCCATATCGCTGAACATTCCTCTTGTTTCGGCAATAATGCAGGCTGTTTCGGATGATAACCTTGCTGTCGCTCTTGCCAAGTGCGGCGGACTTTCATTTATATACGGTTCTCAGAGCATTCAATCCGAGGCCGATATGGTCCGGAAGGTTAAAAACTACAAGTCAGGATTTGTGGTAAGCAAATCAAATCTGAGACCCGACGCAACTCTCAACGACGTCCTTGCCCTGAAGGAGCAAAACGGCTTTTCCACTGTGGCTGTGACGGAGGACGGTACAAGCTCTGGAAAACTCCTTGGCATCGTCACCGGCCGCGACTACAGACCCAGCAGAATGACCGGGCTTGAGAAGGTGGAAAGCTTCATGACTCCCTTTTCAAAGCTGGTTTATGCCAGAGAGGGCGTAAGCCTCAAGGAAGCCAACGATATCATCTGGGACCACAAGCTGAATTCCCTTCCGATCATCGATGAGAACGACAATCTCAGGTTCTTCGTTTTCAGGAAGGACTATGATTCCCACAAGGAAAATCCGGACGAGCTCCTGGACGAGAACAAAAGGTACGTGGTCGGCGCAGGTATAAACAGCAGAGACTACAAGGAGAGAGTTCCTGCTCTTGTGGAGGCGGGCGCGGACGTGCTCTGCATCGATTCCTCCGAGGGCTTCTCCGAGTGGCAGAAGGAGACCATTGAATGGATCAGAAGTGTTTACGGCGATTCCGTTAAGGTCGGCGCCGGCAACGTTGTGGACGGCGAGTCCTTCAGATTCCTTGCCGAATCCGGAGCTGATTTCGTGAAAATAGGCATCGGCGGAGGCTCCATCTGCATTACCAGAGAACAGAAGGGCATCGGCCGGGGACAGGCTACTGCGGTCATTGAGGTGGCCAAGGAACGTGACAAGTATTTTGAAGAGACAGGCATTTACGTTCCCATCTGCTCCGACGGAGGCATCGTTTTTGATTACCACATGACTCTCGCATTGGCAATGGGCGCTGACTTTGTAATGCTCGGCAGATACTTCGCCAGGTTTGACGAAAGCCCTTCCGCCAAGGTCAACATAAATGGCACTTATTACAAGGAGTACTGGGGCGAGGGCTCCAACAGGGCGAGAAACTGGCAGAGGTACGACATGGGCGGCAAATCAAGCCTTTCGTTTGAGGAAGGCGTTGACTCCTACGTTCCTTACGCGGGACCGCTTGCGGATAACGTTGCCCTATCCCTCGGAAAGGTCAAATCCACCATGTGCAACTGCGGCGTTCTCACTATCGAGGAGCTGCACAAAAACGCCAAGCTTACGCTTGTAAGCTCCACAAGTATTGTTGAGGGCGGCGCCCACGACGTGATCCTTAAGGACAACGGCTACGCCAAGCTTAAATGATTTTTGACTGATTATTTATTTACGAAACGGAGACTGATTTAAAAATGGCTGAAGGCAAAAAGTATTATATGTGTCAAAAAACCTTGGACGGTCTGAGGGATAAGATCGCTTATCTTAAGGGCGCTAAACGCGAGGAAATCATCCGTAAGATAGATACGGCGAGAGGTTTCGGAGACCTTTCGGAGAATTCCGAATACGACGAGGCGCGCAATGAGCAGAGGGCCAACGAGGCGGATATCGTTGACCTGGAGAACGTGCTTGAAAACGCGGTGGTGTACGACGTGCCCACATCAACCGACAGTGTACAGCTGGGAAGCTACGTCAGCGTGCTCTGCATGTGGAACAACAAAGTGATCGAATATCAGATCGTCGGCTCCATAGAAGCAGACCCCCTTGAGCATAAGACCTCACACGAGTCCCCCATAGGACAGGCGCTCATTGAGAAGAAACTTGGGGATACCGTGGAAGTAGAGGTCCCCGCCGGCGTCAGACAGTACAAGATCACCGAGATCAGACTGCCGGAATAATATTTGGGGCCCGGGCTTTGGCTATGATCAGATGACAAGGCCGGCATACTATGACAGGCCCCGCAGGAGTAATTATGGATAATACAAACCAGACCACAGTACCGTCTATGTCCGAACAGATGCAGATCAGACGTCAAAAGCTTGCCGATCTGAGAAGCCGGGGCATAGATCCGTATACTATAACAAAATACGACAGGACTCACCTTTCTTCCGAAATACTCGGTAATTACGAGGAACTCGAGGGAAAGACAGTATCTGTTGCAGGAAGACTTATGGCCAAAAGGATCATGGGCAAGGCCAGCTTTGCTCATATTCTCGACAGAGCAGGAAAGATACAGGTCTACTGCTCTCAGGACTCCCTCGGAGACGAATGCTACAAGCTCTTCAAGACCTGCGATATTGGCGATATCCTCGGCATAAAAGGCATCGTTTTTAAAACCAAAACAGGGGAGATCTCCGTCCACGCGGAAGAACTGATCCTGCTCACCAAGTCGCTCAACCCGCTGCCGGAGAAGTTCCACGGAATCACCGACACGGACATGCGCTACCGTCAGCGTTACGTTGACCTTATCATGAATCCCGAAGTCAGGGACACTTTTATGAAACGGTCCAACGTTATCCGGGAGATCAGGAGATTCCTTGACGGACGCGATTTTATCGAAGTGGAGACGCCCATGCTTGTGGCCAATGCCGGAGGCGCGGCCGCCAGGCCTTTTGAGACTCATTATAACGCTCTTGACGAGGACGTGAAGCTCCGCATATCTCTTGAACTTTATCTCAAGAGACTTATTGTGGGCGGCCTTGAAAGAGTGTATGAGATCGGCCGTGTGTTCAGGAACGAAGGCGTCGACACGAGACACAACCCCGAGTTCACTCTGATGGAGCTTTATCAGGCTTACACTGATTACCACGGCATGATGGAGCTCACGGAGAGCATGTTCAGGTATCTTGCGGAAAAGGTCTGCGGCGGTACCTCGATTAAATACGGCGAAAACGTCATCGACCTCGGCAAGCCTTTCAGAAAGCTTACGATGGTGGATGCTGTCAGGGAATATTCCGGCGTCGATTTCTCCAATGTGACGACTCTGGAAGAGGCCCGGAAGCTCGCCAATGAGAAGGGCGTTGCCTTCGAGGAGCGCCACACCAAGGGCGACATACTGAATCTTTTCTTTGAGGAATTCTGCGAGGCCAACCTGATCCAGCCTACGTTCGTGATGGATCACCCGGTTGAGATCTCGCCTCTGACCAAGCGCAAGCCCCAGGACCCGAACTATGTTGAGCGCTTCGAGCTCTTCATCAACGGCTGGGAAATGTGCAACGCATATTCGGAGCTTAACGACCCCATCGACCAAAGGGAGAGATTCGCAGCTCAGGACGCTGCCTTTGCCGCGGGAGACGAGGAAGCCAACCACACCGATGAGGATTTCCTCAATGCGCTGGAGATCGGCATGCCCCCCACGGGAGGCATTGGCTACGGCATAGACAGGCTCGTCATGCTTCTTACCGACAGCCAGGCTATAAGAGACGTTCTCCTGTTCCCCACGATGAAATCCCTTGACCCGAAGAAGAACGAAAAAGCTTCGGAAACCGCCAATGCTGCCCCCGCGGCGATAGAAGGCGCTCCCATCATTTCGGCGGAAAAACCCGACTTTTCAAATGTCGTTATCGAACCGCTTTTCTCGGAAACGGTTGACTTCGAGACCTTCTCAAGATCCGATTTCAGAGCCGTGAAGGTGCTGGCCTGTGAGGCGGTGCCGAAATCAAAGAAGCTTCTCAAGTTCACTCTTGACGACGGATCGGGGGAGGAACGCACCATACTCAGCGGAATCCACGCCTACTACGAGCCTGAGGAGCTTATCGGCAAGACCTGCATAGCGATAACCAATCTCCCTCCAAGGGCAATGATGGGTATCGATTCCTGCGGTATGCTCATATCCGCCGTCCACAAGGAGGGCAAGGATGAAAAACTGCATCTGCTTATGGTGGACCCCCATATCCCCGCAGGTGCGAAGCTTTATTGACAGGAAAAACAAAGAAAACAAGCCGAATACTTCATAGTGATCCGGCTTGTCTTTTGTATGAACGTTTTTCACATAACGCTTAATACTGCGGATGTTTTTTTACGGCAGACTTTATGTTCATGACAGATGCCTTTTCACGCAGTAAAACGGGTTCAAAAGAGGTGTATCGGTAATGTGGTTCGTTTGCGCGATTATTTGCTTTGCTTTGTGGGGAACCGCGGACATGTTTTACAAGCGCGGGTCCGTTGAGAATGAAAAATACAGCCATCTGAAAACGTCAATGATCGTCGGCGCGGTGATGGGGATCACCGCCGTTGTCACGATCTTCGTAAAGTGGATAGAATTCAATCCATTAAATCTTCTCATTTACTTCCCTGTGTCCGCAATGTACATACTGTCAATGACGGTGGGTTACTTTGGCCTCAGGTATCTTGAAGTATCAGTTTCGTCGCCAATCCAGAACGCCAGCGGCGCGGTCAGTGCGATTCTTCTTATGATCGTTCTTCGGGAGCTGCCTGACATATGGACGATGATCGCTATCCTGATAATTTCTGCGGGTGTTGTCCTTCTGGGAGTGTTCGAGCATCAGAAGGAAGTCAAGTACCTCAAGGAGACCGACAAAAAGTACAAGATCGGATTTATCGCGTTTATGATGCCCATATTCTACTGCATCATAGACTCCCTGGGTACCTTCTTTGACGGTCTGTATCTTGATGATTTTGAGAAGACTCCGCTTGTCGGCGTGACGGCAGACAATATCGAGGACATTGCCAATATCTCCTACGAGCTCACCTTTGCCATCGTGGCCATCATTCTCGCGATCTACGTATACGAGATCAAGGGCGAAAAGCTCAGCTTCTTCAAAAAGGGCGAGAATGTGATGACCGGCGCTCCTCTGTCAAGGCTTTTGGCGGCGGTTTTTGAGACAGGCGGCCAGTTTGCCTACGTTTACGCCATGAGCGGCAATTCCATCGCGGCTGCCCCGATAGTTGCCAGCTATTGCGTCGTCAGCCTTCTTTTGGGTCAGCTTTTCCTGAAGGAACGGCTCAGCTGGAAGCAGTATATTGCCGTGGGACTTGTTATCGCCGGCATAGTGATCCTGGGCATTATGGAGGGCTTATCAGAAGCAGAGTAGCCTTTGCAGGCCTGCAGCGGGCCAAAATTAGTAGTTGACAAGAATTCATCAAAGTGATATCATAACCTTCGCCTTTGAAAGCGGCTGCTTTTTAAGGCGTTGAATGGCTGCGTAGCTTAGCTGGTTAGAGCGTCCGGTTCATACCCGGAAGGTCGTGGGTTCGTGTCCTACCGCAGCCACCATATTACGGCCCCTTGGTCAAGAGGTTAAGACACGGCCCTTTCACGGCTGCGACACGAGTTCGATTCTCGTAGGGGTCACCAAAAAACGGTAATTTGTCTGTCGGCAGATTACCGCTTTTTTTTCGATCCGCACATTAGGAGGGGGCAGATCCGGCTTGTTTTCAATATTAATACTTAGTTTGATGTGACATAACCATAACGATAAACCGGGATTTGAGGAGGCCGGAATGGTTAATAAAGAAAAACAACAACTTTAGTATTGAGCATATGTCATGTGGCAGTTTTTGTAGCTGAAGCATGTGGGATGGCGGTATTTGTCTTTTTAGTTTTATCCGGTAAAATCTCATAATGAAAAAAATTTCGGTTTATGCCTGTATCTTTACTTTTTTTTAAGATCACATAAGATATCTTTACTTTTTCTTTCCCAAACGTTATAATAAGTAAAGATAAAAGAGAGGGTTGCGTTATGTTTTCATATGATGGACTGGAACAAAAACTGAGCGAGCAAAACATTGGACGATCCGAGCTTACGAAACTGCTGGGGATTTCTTCCCGGACGGTGGCGAAGATTGGCAAAGGGGAAAAACTGTCACGGGGCGTGCTGGAAAAACTCGCCGCATTTTTCGGATGCGCTCCTGAAGCGCTTTGCCGTGAGATCTCGGATAATCCGATCCTTCAAATGCTGCGGGAAGAAAAAGATGCAAAGATCTCCGGAGGGCTTTATCATGAGCTGCAGGTACGCATGACCTACAACTCAAACCATATTGAAGGAAGCCGTTTGACAGAAGATCAAACCAGGTTGATATTTGAAACGAACACACTGAATATCGGAGATGGAGTACGGGTGGACGACGTGTTGGAAACGATACACCATTTTCGCGCCATCGACTATGTAATAGATTCGGCGGACGAAATTCTTTCTGAGGAGATCATCAAAAAACTCCACTATATCCTTAAGCATGATACCAAAGATTCGATGCTTGATTGGTTTGCCGTGGGTGACTATAAAAAACGCCCGAACGTGGTGGGCGGGCTCGAGACGGTGAAACCGAAAGATGTTCCGGTACGGATGAAGGAACTGCTTGACGAATACAATGTTAAGCAAAACGTGACGGTCAACGATATTATCGCGTTTCACGCCGAGTTTGAAAAGATCCATCCCTTCCAGGACGGCAACGGGCGCGTTGGAAGACTTGTCGCTTTGAAAGAGTGCCTGCGGTTTGGTGTTGTGCCTTTTCTTATCGAGGATGCAAAAAAGGCATATTACTACCGCGGATTATCCGAGTGGGACAATGAAAAGGGTTGGCTCACCGACACCTGCCTTGA
>JAGCZO010000060.1 GCA_017959965.1 Clostridia bacterium
CAGCCCCGCTCCGCCGCAAGCTTTCTCGCCGTGCTCAGGAGCTCATAGGATACGGGATGTATCGCGCCGTCTGTCAGTTCAGTCAGTATCCAGAGGTTTTTGTAACTGTTTTTATCCGCTTCACTTAAGATCCTCATTGCGCCGCCCTCCTTATATCAATCCGCGGTTTATAAGCTCATCCGCGAGCTTTTTTGCCGCCTGCGAAGGCTCGCCTTCTATCTTCAGCGTGACCGTGTTTCTCAGCGCCGGCGGTTCCGTTCCGACGACTCTGGTAGGCGAGGCGTTAAGTCCTATTTTATCGGAATCGGCGTCAATGTCGTCCGGCTTCCACACGGTGATCTCCGCGGTCCTCGCCTTGCGGGCGTTTCTGAGGGTGGGTATACGGGGTTCGTTGATATCCTTTGTAACAGTGATAAGGGCCGGAAGCTTCAGCTTCAGCACGTCGTAGCCGGTCTCGTTCATCCTGCTGACAGTTATCTCGCCTGCAGTTATATCTTCTACTCCGGAAACGTTCGCGGCCTGCAGCATATCCAGCTTTGAGGCAATGCCTGGGCCCACCTGCGCCGTATCGCCGTCCACCGCCTGCTTGCCGCAGATCACAAGGTCGGCGTTTCCGATCTTCTCTATCGCTTTGGCAAGTGCATAGCTCGTCGCCCAGGTGTCTGATCCGGCAAAAGCCCTGTCGCAGAGGAGGAACGCCTTGTCCGCGCCCATAGAAAGAGCCTCTATCAGCGAGTTTTTCGCGTTGTCGGGTCCCATTGTGAGAACGATCACCTCGCCTCCGATCCGCTCGCGGATGCGTAACGCCTCCTCGACAGCGTAAAGATCGAAAGGATTGATCACCGCTTTGGCGCCTTCTCTTATTATTCTCTTGGTCTCAGGGTCGATCTTGGCGTCGGTAGAGGACGGTACCTGTTTAATGCATACGACCGTTTTCATTGTTTATTCCTCCTTCGCCATATTCTCAATGATCTCGTACTGAGTTTTGAAGCCCAGCAGAGACAGATACAGTCCGCAGCCGCGGTATGTATCGCGCAGCCCCTTGACGGTTTCGATGGGGTCGAACACGGCATCCTCCGGGATCGGATAGCCCACCACGTCCGACAGCAGATAAAGCTTTTTCGACATCCACGCTTCAATGACCACAGGCAGATCCGGATGCTCCTTAAGCAGTCTGTCCGTTGCCCTGTTTCGTTCTATGATCGGCTGCGTTATGACGAAGGAAGCGCCGGCGTCAAGCTTTCTCTTCAGCTTCTCAAACTCATGCTCCTCCGGTTCGTAGGGATTGAAGGCCACACCAACGGTAAACGAGGGATAATGTTTGCGTATGTACCTTGTCAGTTCCACTGACGTGACGGATGCGGTGTTATCCGCTTCCACGTCCTTTGGTTTCAGCTTAGGGAGGCGGGGTGAACCGTCGCCGCTTATCGCCAGAACCGAACGGATGCCCAGCTTTTCACAGGAATCGAGTATCTCATCCAAAGCCTTCTTAGTATGGAAGGTGTTGAGATGTATCAGCACCTGTCCGGGGCGTGCGTCAAGTCCAAGCTCTTCGATACATTCGTGACCCTGAAACGCCAAAAGCCCCATGGCGTTGTCGGTTATGGAAGCGGTAAACCCGCTTTTCATTACCCTGTCGAATTTTGATGCAAAAAGCTCCAGATCCTCCTCAAGCTTTTGTGTATCCTGCTTCGGCGGTATGATCTCTATGTGAAAACCCGGTCTCATAATCGTTTCTCCGTTTTTGCTTTGTCCGGACCAGAATCGTCCTTAAAATTCAAACAAACTGTCAATACTACATGTCAAACTTATTGGCGTTTTTATGTTATCATTCGACACCCTTCAAGTCAAGTTTAATTACGGATCGCCAACGCGGAAATGACGTTCCCGTCTCGTTCTGACTTTGAATATAAAAGTGTTTGCGGTATATTTCAACCGACACATGCCGATACGAAAGCCCGGTTCGCCGAAGAAACGGACCGGGCGTTTGTTCAACTCAAAGTTCGGAGTTCAGATCATCTTTTCAGCATTTCATGCACAAGCTTCCAGGCGCCGTCAGCGTAGAAGGCATGTCCGCCCTGCCCGACGTACAGCGCGCAGCGGTTCGGAAAACCGCAGTCGTCATAGGCCCTCTTTCCGTCCTCAAACACTTTTTCAGCGGCAAATATAGGGAAAATATCGTCGTCCTGACCGGAGACCTGAATGAAGTATTTCGGACAGGCCATTGCCATCAGGTCGTTCATGTCGAAATAATTGGCGATGCCCGGCACAAAGTTGCAGGGGCAGTGAGGCATGGCGCCGATGGAGTCTTTGTACGAGGCCATTGCGCAGGACGAGATCACGAGAACCAGCCTGTCCTCCAGGGCGGAGGTGTAAGCCGTTGCGGTGCCTCCTCCGGAGTTTCCCATCATGCAGATGCAACCGGTATCGACCTTATCGGCAAACTCGCTCTCAATTACGTCAATGACCCTTGAAATGTCCCAGACCCGCTCGCCGATGGTGGTCCTTCCCATGAGCAGATTGTTCATGGAAGGAGGCATGCAGTCGGTCTCTCTCAGTTCGCCGAAGTTTCTCTGCTCCAGCGCCAATGCGGCAAAGCCCTCCTTCACGGCTCTTACCGCATAATCGCCGTCCTCTCTTTTAATAAACTCTTTTTCGGCGTCGTTCCGGGGTCTGTTGAGGGACAGGTGCATACCAGTGGAATGTCCCTGAACGCATATCATAAGCGGCGGAGTCTCTACTCCGTCGGGAAGGAGCAAATGGCAGGGGACTCTGTATCCCTCCTCGCTCTCAAAGGTAAATCTTATCTCCTCTGCGCCTTCGACTCTTCCCAAGTATTCGATCTCGGTCCTTGGCGGTACCTTTTCGAATTTTTCAAGGCCAAGCAGACCTTTCAGCTTTTCTCTGGCTGCGTTCTTCCACTTGGCATAGTCACCGCCGGTGTATGAAAATGACGGTTTTACGGTCTGTATCTTCTCTTTCAGAAACTCATAGGTAGTTTTCATTTCCGCCTCCCGCAGCTAAAATTGTTGATGTACTCATTGTATCACAGTCAGCATCCGGAAGCAATTTGAAAAGCTCCCGTGAAGACCAGTCCGGGCAGTTTTTCCTTGACATAAAAACAGCATCGTTATAAAATCAAGAGTCAGTCAGCGGACCGGTTCGGACGCAGACAATACAATTCCCGGAGGGTGTAACAAATGGCACAAAAGTACTACCGTATGACAATTGCCGGTCTTGAAAGAGACCTTCCACTTTGCCCACTGAATGAAGATCTTATGATCGGGGCTTTCGTTATCTTCGGCGATCCCGAACTCACCACCGCATGCGCAAAGGCATTGCTGGAAAAGGCGCCCGAGTATGATTATATAATCGCCCCCGAAGCCAAATCGATCCCCCTCATCCACGAAATGTCCAGGATCGACGGGAACCGCAAATACCTGCTTGCCAGAAAGGATCCAAAGCTGTACATGAGAGGCGTTTTCAGCGCCAAAGTAAGGTCCATAACCACCGCCAGATGGCAGGAGCTTTATCTTGACGTCGCCGACGCCGAACTTATGAAAGGCAAGAGGATCATCGTTCTTGACGACGTTATTTCCACGGGAGAGTCCATCAGGGGCGTTGAAGCGCTGGTAGAAAAAGCCGGCGGTATCATTGTCGCGAGAATGGCCATCCTTGCCGAGGGAAAAGCCGCCGAAAGAGACGACATTATCTTCCTCGAGAAGCTTCCTCTCTTCAACGCCAACGGCGATCCCGTCTGATCTTTCTTTCACTACCGTGAGATAATGCGGCCGGCGGACGCTTTGCCCTGCCGGTCGGCGTTTTTAAAGCTTTTTAAGGCTATTTTAGGAGATTTAGTTATGTCAGAATTTTTAACCTCCGAGGACAGGCGCACCTGCTACTGCGCAGAAGTTACGGAAAGCATGGTCGGAAGCTCCGTTTGCGTGATGGGTTGGGTCCAGCGCAGACGTGACCTCGGCTCTCTGGTGTTCATCGATCTTCGGGACAGAACAGGGATCGTGCAGCTTGCCTTTGGCGACGGTACCGATCCGGAGGTCTTTGAGAAAGCCCTCTCCTGCAGAGCGGAATACGTTATCTGCGTCCACGGGGAAGTAGTGAAGCGGGGAGGAGCCGTGAATACCAATCTCAAGACCGGCGCCGTGGAGATCGACGTTAAATCAATGAAGATCCTGTCCGCCGCCCAGACGCCCCCCATCGAGGTCAACGACAGCAGAAAGGTAAAGGACGAGAC
>JAGCZO010000061.1 GCA_017959965.1 Clostridia bacterium
CGTCATCGGCGCCGCGAAGCTTGAGGAGCTCTACGGCTGGAAGGACGTCAAATACGTGCTCGGCGTGAAGGCCTCAAGAAGAAGCGATCTTGTTTACGACTTGGCGGATGATGTGGCGAGGCTTGCGGTAGCGCTTTCCAGAAGCGGCGCCAGCGACGTGGAAATAATCGACGCTCCTCTTGCGGGAGTGAGGAAATTCGAAGAGGGAGACCCGATCATGTTCGAGGCGGAATATGAGAACGGAGATCCTTCCTTCGGCATTGCCAAAGACGTGGCGGTGAAGCTTTCGTTTCTGAACAACTCCTCACGTACCGTTTACATCGAGTATTCTCTTTCCATGCCCGAAAACGTTGAGATCAAAAAAAGAGACACGCTGCTCTCAAGGTACGGCCGCACGATCCTTCCCGGAGACAAGACCGAGGAAGTATTCGTCATGGGCGTTAAGAACCCGGACGGCGTGATAAAGGAAAAGAATATAGTCAATGTCCACGTGGGCGGAGACGTTGCCGCGGAGTTTTCCTTCGGCATTTCCGGCAACAAGATCTGGCGTCTCACGGGGCCTGTCTGGAGCACCACGCCGCCAACGGACGAAGTGATCCTGTCCCAGGGCAAGGGCTATTGGCACGTGTTCCCGCAGGCTTCAAGCGAGGCGGAGAACATTGACAACGTGAGAGAATTCCATCTCAATTTCACAAAAGACACTGAATCAGACATATTCACCGAGGAGGAGCTGTTCGAGGAGCTGCCCCTTGGCGTGAACTACATGAAGGGCGGAGAAGGCCCGATCGCAAGACCCTACAGAGTCGCGGACGTGGAGATCAAGGAGGATTCCTTCAAGCTTCGGGACCTGTTCGGCTTCACCGGCCCCTGCGTCGCCTACCTTTCCCAGATACTCGTCTCTCCTGAGGATATGACCGTGTTTGCCCAGCTGGGCTGCTCGGGACCCTTCAAGTTCTACGTGAACGGAGAGCTTATCGGCGAATATCACGGCACTACCACATGGGACGCGGAGAACTTCCATTTTGAGAATATTTCCCTGAAAAAAGGCGAAAACAGGATCGTGCTCAGACTTACGAGACTGAACAACGACGCCAAATATTCTCTCATCTTCTCAAAGGGCCTCACCTGCGCGACCCATTACTGCTGCTTCGGGACAAGAAGGATCTGACCCGGAACGGTCCCGGACGGTACGATCGGAGATCATTGAAATGTCATTTTTCAGCAAACTTTTCTGCAAAGACAACGGAACCGAGTCTTACATAATCGCGGGACTCGGAAACCCGGGCCCCGAGTATGAGCTGACAAAGCACAACTGCGGCTTCAGGGCCATCGATATTGTCGCGGAAAAACTGGGCCTTGACTTCACCAAGCGCAAATTCAACGCATACTGGTGCGACGGGAAGCTCAAAAAAGGCGGCAAAGAGGTCCGTGTGTTTCTCATGAAGCCGCTTACGTACATGAACAACAGCGGCGCCGCGGTGGACGAGGCCGCCTCCTTCTACAAGGTGCCACCCGAGAACATAATCATCATCTACGACGACTGTGACGTTGAGCCTGGCCGGGTAAGAGTGCGGCCTTCGGGCAGCGCGGGCACCCACAACGGCATGGAGTCGATAGTTTCCCACCTTGGCACCGAGAAGTTTCCCAGGGTCAGGATCGGCATCGGCAAGCGCATGCCCAACGAGGATATGGTGAAATTCGTTCTTTCCCAATTCTCTCCCGAAAAGGAGGCCCTTGTGAGCAAGGCACTGGTCTTTGCCGCTGACGCCGCCATTGCCATCATCACGAAGGGCATCGACAAGGCCATGAACGAGGCCAACGCCAAAAGGACCGATCAGGCCGCGTCAGAAAATCAAAGTAGCTAAACGGGCCGCTTCAACAGGCGGCCGTGTCCGGAAAGAAATACAAAGTTGATCGAAAAAAGAGACTTGCTTAATCTCATAAAAAACTGGGAAGGCTTCCCTCTCATGGCGGGGAGCTTTGACAGAGGCGATCATTGCAGGATCGAAGGTGTGTCGGGCAGCGGAGCGAGATATTTCGCTGCCGCTTTTGCCGCGTCCTCGGGCCGCAAAAAACTGGTGTATATCGCTCCCAATGAGTTCGCCGCGAAGCAGGCGGCTTCCGATCTTGAATCCTTCGTTGACGGCGGCGTCCTTCTCCTGGAGCCGTCGGATTACATGTTCTTCAACGCCATTGCCAGGAACAGGGACAGGGAGTACAAAAGAGTCCAGACCCTGAAAAAGCTTGCCGACGGCGGGTACGGCGCTCTTGTGCTGTCCCCGGCATCTCTTATGCAGTTCACCGTGGATCCCGAGAAGTTCAGGGACTGCGACTTCCGGCTTGAGGAAGGGCGGGACTATGATATCTCCTCCCTTGCGGACAGGCTGACCCGGATGGGTTACGTTAGGGTCGGCATGGTGGACGGAACCAGGCAGTTTTCGGTCCGGGGCGACATATTCGACATATTCCCGACATCGTCAGAGGTGCCCTACAGGGTGTTTTTCTTTGGCGATACCGTTGACGTGATCAATACCTTTGACCCTGTAACCCAGCGCAGCGCGAGCAGAGTCGAGGAGGTCTCGGTGTCCCCGGAGAGCGAGATCAGAATCGCCGGAAAAGACAGAGACGAACTGAAAAAAGAGATCCTGCGATCCTGCGAGACCACCTGCGCAAGGATGGAGGGAGAGCCTGTGTTGGCGCAAAAGTTCCGCAACGAAGCCAAAAGCGCGGCGGAGCTTCTTTCCGGGGGCAACGAGTTCCCCGGCATGGACAGGTACATCCCCTTTATTATCGGAAACGAGCACTGCGTTCTGGATTACTGTAAGGACGCGATCGTTTTTTCCGAGGACAGGCACGCGATCCTGACCGCGGCGGACCTTTTCCTTGACGAGCATATGAGGGTGTGAAGGACCGTGGGGCAGATCAGCTTCACCCCCGACGAGCTGTACAGCTTTTTCATGCCCCTTGAAAGAGTGGCTGAGATCATCGACGGGTCAACAGTCAGGCTCGAGAATATCGACGAGACCCTGGAAGCGGTGATCTCAGAAGACCGCTTCAAAGGTGCCGGCGGCAGAAATCGTAAAAAGAAGACCGATCAGGGCTCTGACCTGACGGAGGGCGCGGGCATCGCTTTGCCAAGGGAAGCAAAAGACGTCGTAACTTATAAACTGAAAACGAAGCGGATCCAGAGCGCCGCGAGCAACGAGATCACCCTTGGCGAGTATCTTTCCTCCTGGTTCGAAAAGGGCATATACGTGTACCTGACCACGGAAAAAAGCGAAAGGTTCAGCCGCATTGCCAGGGACCTTGGGACCTTCTGCCGGGAGCTTCCGGAGATAGAATGGGTCAGCACGCTGCCCGTCGAGGAGGGCTTTGAGATCCCTGAGGCGGGTTTTGCTCTTGTTTCGGAAAAGACCTTCTTCGGCTCCTTGGAAAGCAGAAGCTCCGGGTCCAAAAAGAAGAAGGCGGGAGACGAGGAGTTTTTCAACGACATCCACCCGGGGGATTACGTTGTCCACGACGTTCACGGCATAGGTATTTTCCGTGGCATCGAGGCCAGGGAGGTCCACGGCGTCACCAAGGATTACGTTGTACTTGAATACGCGGGCGGCGGCAAGCTGTTCCTTCCCTCCCTTGAGCTGGGCACGGTCCACAGGTACGTGGGAAAAGACGACACCATGCCCCGCATCAGTTCTCTCGGAAGCAAGGACTGGCAGCGTGAAAAGGAGCGCGTCAAGAGGTCTCTCCGGGCCTACGTTGAGGAGCTTGTGGAGCTCTACGCCAAGCGCCGCGAGATCGAGGGCTTCGCCTACCCCAAGGACGACGAGCTGCAGGCAGAGTTCGAAAGAAGGTTTGAGTTCGAGCCCACCTCCGACCAGCTGGTCTGCGCCAATGAAATAAAAAAAGATATGGAAATGTCAAAGCCAATGGACAGGCTGCTCTGCGGCGACGTGGGCTTCGGCAAGACCGAGGTGGCCTTCCGGGCCGCTTTCAAAGCGGTAGCTGCCGGCAAGCAGGTGGCCATCCTTGCCCCCACGACGGTCCTCTGTCAGCAGCACTACTTCACCGCCCTGGAGCGCTTTGGCGATTTCCCCGTAAATATAGACTATATCTGTCGCTTCAGAAGCTCGGCTGATATCAAAAAGATCAAGGCCGCGCTGCCGGAGGGCTCCATCGACATAATCATAGGTACCCACGCTCTCATTAAGGGCAAGGACATCGGTTTCAAGGACCTGGGCCTCATTATCATTGACGAGGAGCAGCGCTTTGGCGTCATGCAGAAGGAAAAGCTGAAACTTCTCTTCCCCGCCGCGGACACGCTCTACATGAGCGCAACCCCCATCCCCAGGACCCTCAACATGTCTCTCTCGAAGATCCGCGACATCAGCGTGATCTCAGAAGCGCCCCGGAACCGGAACCCTGTCCAGACCTACGTGATCAGGCTCAGCGACGACGTTGTCAGAAACGCCATCCTCCGGGAAATGGCCCGCAAAGGCCAGGTGTTCTATCTGTCAAACCGCGTTATTTCCATACAGGACCGCCTTGCCTGGCTGAGCAAGCTTGTCCCCGAGGCAAGGATCTGCGTCGCCCACGGCCAGATGCCCGAGCACGAGCTCGAGCGGGTCATGCGTGACTTCATCAAACGCGAATACGACGTGATGCTCTGCACCACCATCATCGAATCCGGCCTGGACATCGCCAATGCCAATACCATCATCGTCGAACACGGCGAGCGCCTTGGCCTTGCGCAGATGTACCAGATAAGAGGCCGTGTGGGGCGGTCCGACGTCCGGGCCTACGCATACATAACCTATCCCGACGAGGAGACCCTCACTGAGGACGCCTGGCGCCGCCTTACCGCGATCCGGGAATTCACGGAATTCGGTTCCGGCCTCAAAGTTGCAATGCGCGACCTGGAGATCAGGGGCGCCGGCTCAGTGTTCGGCGAGATGCAGTCCGGCGAAGTGGTCACCATCGGCTACGACCTCTACAACCGCATGCTGGGCAGCATGATCTCCGAGGTCACGGGCACCCCCGTCAAGGAGGAGGTCACCGTCACGGTGGACTTCACGGTCAGCTCCTACATCCCCGGCGAGTACATTTCGCTTCCCGACGCCCGCATGGAGGTCCACCGCAAGATCGCCGCCATCTCCTGCGCCAACGACATCAGCGACATGACCGACGAGCTCCTGGAGCGCTTCCCCGGCGACATCCCCCAGAACATCGTCAACCTCATGCACCTTTCCTACATCAGGGCCCTTGGCGCCGAGTGCGGCGTTTCGAGGGTTGTCCAGACCCGTGAAAAGGTGGAGATCGAGGTGGCCGACGAGCACCTTTTCGACTCAAAGATCAAGGCTGCCTACTCCGCGCTTATGGCCGATTACCACGGCCGTTTCAACCTGATGGTCTCCAATCAGCGCCTCTACGGCGAGTACACCATCGCCAAGAGCGTCTCTCTTTTCAAGCACACGGACGTGATCCTGGACGTTGAGAGGTTTTTTGAGACGCTGAGCGGCGTTGGGAGTGAGGGGCAATAAATTGAACGGTTAGCCGTGTGAATTTGATGCTAAATATAAGTCAACACCGTCAGAACGGCACGGAATCGTGTCTCTTTGGCGGCGTTTTTGTTTTGGCTGTTCAGGCAATCTCAGTCGCTTTGCCGGTGCATCATAAAGTACACTTTTTGATAGTGTGAGATAAAACATCAATACATTTTCAAAGAGATGAGAAAAGACATATTTATAGATGGTATTGTGATAAAATGTCCGAATTTAACGTTGAATTTAATTGAAAA
>JAGCZO010000062.1 GCA_017959965.1 Clostridia bacterium
GCTCAAAAGTCCGGAACGGTCGTCACCTCCGAAATGGAACAGTTCGTGAAGCACTGCCCCTGCAGGATCTACGCGGTCACGGGCAGCGACGGCAAGACCACCACCACTACGCTGATCTACAAGATGCTTTCCTCCGTGAAAAAGGATTCGAAGGTCTACGTTGGCGGCAATATCGGAAAGCCTTTGTTTTCCCTCCTCCGGGAGATCCGTCCCGAGGACACTGTGGTCCTGGAGCTTTCAAGCTTCCAGCTGATGAAAATGAATACCTCGGGAATTGACGTTGCGGTCATAACCAATATTTCCCCGAATCACCTTGACGTGCACAGATCTTATGAGGAATATATTGACGCCAAGAAGACCATATTCTCGGGCGGCGCGCTCACCGTTCTCAACAAGGACAATCAGATCACCGCGTCAATGGCCGGCGAAGTCCCCGGGGCCGTGAGATTTTTCTCAAGGCTTGAGACCCCCGATAACGGAACCTTCGAAAAAGAAGGCAAAATGTACGTCGCCAAAGACGGACGCCGGGAATTTGTCATGAACGCATCAGACATCATGATACCCGGCGGCCACAACGTTGAAAACTATTTAGCCGCGATGGCCGCAGTCTCGGACGTTGTCCCATTCAAGAACATTCTCCGCATCGCCAAACGCTTCAACGGAGTTCACCACAGGATCGAACTGTTCCTGACAAGGAACGGGGTGAAATATTACGACAGCTCCATCGACAGCAGTCCCAAAAGGTCTATCGCCACATTGGCGGTGTTTGAGCCGAAGTCAGTGGTTATGGTGGCCGGCGGCAAGGACAAGAACCTGGATTATTCCGAGCTGGGCGGTCCCGTTGCCGACAAGGTCAGGGTGCTGGTCCTCACCGGCCCGACTTCCGATAAAATAGAGAGATCCGTGAGGGATGAGATGAAAAAAAGAGGCGAGGAGACCGTCAGGATCATACGGGCCGCGTCGTTTGAAGACGCCGTCAGCCTCGCCGCCGCCAATGCCCGCCCCGGCGACAACCTGATCCTGTCCCCGGCAAGCACCAGCTTTGACAGATTCAGAAATTTCGAGGAGCGGGGAAGGTACTTCAAGAAATTGGCAAGGCAATTAAACGCGGATCGTTGAAATGACAGCCCGGGCACGTTTTGAGGAGAAAAAATGAAAAAGCTTTTTGTTTACTACAGCAACACCGGCAACGGCGATAAAGTCAGCGAATATTTCGAAAAAAAGGGCTTTGACATCAGAAAAGTGGAGCAGAAGAAAGAGCTTCCGAAGAGCTTCTTCTTTAAAATAATGGCTGGAGGCTTTCTGGCCGGCATACACCACAAGCCGAAACTGGTCAATTTTGACCCTGACGTATCGGCATACGACGAGATCGTGATCGGCTCCCCGATCTGGAACGGTCTGCCCGCCTGTCCGATAAACACCGTCCTCAGAGATACGGACATCAGCGGGAAGAAGGTGGCTTTTGTTCTCTACAGCGGCGGTGGCACTGCGCCGAAAGCCGTCAAGATGCTGAAGGAAAATTACAACGCCAACGTAGTCGAGCTCATGGAGCCGAAAAAGAATCCTGAGTTCGGCAAGATACTTGATCCGTTCTTTTCATAATAAAGACTGTGTTGTTCTGCCTTTTTTTTACTGACCGCATAACTATTTCTCCTTGTGGACCTCAATTAGGCTCCTTGCACTCCTTGCGCAAGGTTCAGAAAAAGTTTGACACACAACCTGCAAGAGAATATAATATACAGGCCGTGGAGGCGTAGCTCAGCTGGTCAGAGCGTTCGGTTCACATCCGAGAGGTCGAGGGTTCGAACCCCCCCGTCTCCACC
>JAGCZO010000063.1 GCA_017959965.1 Clostridia bacterium
GAACGAAAGCTTCACCGCCACGTCTTTGGCAATGCCGAAGGAAGGATCTCCGTTCTCATATTCCGCCTCGAACATGATCGGGTCTCCCTCTTCGAATTTTCTCACTCCCGCAAGATGCGCATCGATTATTTCCACGTCGCTGGCGCCGCTTCTGGAAAGCGCTACCGCAAGCCTCGCCACATCATCCGCCAAGTCGTAAACAAGATCACTTCTTCTTGAGGCCTTCACGCCGAGCACGTATTTGACGTCCTTCCAGCCGTAGAGTTCCTCAAGCTTCGCAGCGCCGATGACGGCGCCAAGGATCGCTCCGGCCGTTGCGCAGGTGCAGTCCGTGTCAAATCCGCAGTTCAGAGCCAGCATGCCTGTCTTTATGATGTCGCCCTCGCCCTTGAGGAGAGCCGCCACCGTGATGCCGAGGTTCTGGAGCATATTGGTGCAGTCCAGATGGCCGAAGCCCGCCAGCAGCTCGCAAAGGACCTCTTTTATATCCCTCGGGCTCCTGCAAAGCTCGGCAACGAGATTCACCACATCCTTCACCACTGAGTTCTTCGGCACGAAGCCAAGGCCGTGCATCAGCAGCTCGTACATGCAGCCGAAACTGCCGTCGCCGCCTCTGCCGCACAGCGCCAATGATTCCACCGCGGCGAAAAAGAGCTCCGCGTCAATGCTGACGCCGTCGTGGTCGATTATGCCGTCTTTGCCGGCCAGCTTAGCGGCCTGGACCGGGTTGCCGGGGCTCAGACAGGCCCAGATCTCGGACCTGATGGGGCAGCCGTTGCCGTGTCTGTAAAAGTCGTTGCAGAAGGAGCCGGAGTAGGGAGGCATGATGCCTTTCTCATGATTCTTGCGCATGACCGCGTATTCTCCGGGAGAATAGTCGCAGTTCTCGCAGAAGGAATCGAGCAGATCCTTTGAAGTGAAGCCGAGGCCTTTTCTCTCCACCACCTCCAGCCAAAGGACCTGCAGATCCAGGTCATCGTTCGGAAGCATGGTATCGATCATCTCCGGCGTGAACTCAAGTTCCATCGGCATCTTCACGCCCTCGTAAGGCGCCCCGAGGGTCCCTATAACGGTCTTGCCCAGGAAGCAGCCCTTCACTCTGTCAACGTAATCTCTGTAATCAAGTCTCATTTCTTTTCTCCTCTGTAGATCTCTGTGGGTCTGTTTTATTATAGGCAGCTGTGCTTTGAAAGCTGTTTAATTTCATCGTCAGTATGCCGGCGCGTCGTCCGGGATCCTTCCGCTTCTGCGGTCCGGGCCGAACTTTTCATTGGCGGCAAAATCCTTGTTCTTTTTGAAGGTCCCGCGAATTTCCGATACGCTTCCGGTGGTGATAAGATAACTGTATTCTATCGGCCTCATCGAGACGATCTTCAGCATTGCCAATGGCGCCACGTAGTTTGTGGAACCGTCCTCCGGGCTTTTCGAACCGTCGTAGGCGTGCTTTCCGGCCTTGAAAACGTCAACGTTCGGAACGTATAAGCCGATCCCGTAATCGTCCTCGGGGCTCACCCAGGCACACCAGGTCTCCTTAGCGGACTCCCTTATGCGGAAGGTGCAGGACTCCGCGTACTCCGGAAGTCCCCAGAAATTGAGATCGTCCTTGACTGTAAGAGGTCTGTCCTCCCAGGAATCGGTTCCGTCGTACCAGGTAAATCTTCTCAGGTAGCTGACGGTGTAAAACGCGGGCAGCTCCTGGGCCCTGCAGCCGTGGGCCCAGCAGGAAAAATCAACGAATCTGTTGTCCACCCTGAGAACGTTTCCGCTTAAGGTGTAGACGTTCTCCATGTAGCTGGGGGTGTCCCAGTCCACCTTGCCCCAGTCCTTGGGCTGAGCCTTTATGTAAATACTGTTTCCGTCAAGGCGGAAATCAATGAGCCGCGACCTTTTGTTTCCTCTGTCGCCGCCCTGCACCGGGTTGTAGACCCAGTTATGGCCCATGAACGACCCGTATTCAAAATCCGGGTTTTCCGGACACTCGCCTGTGCCGTAGTAAGACTGCTGGATCAGGCGCCCGGTATCGTATTGGTTCACAAGGTTTAAGAGTCCCTCCGCGGGACATTTTTTATCCTCGATATAGTTTACTCCGCCGCCCCAGATAAGTCTGACGCCCACCTTAAGACTGTCGTTTTCGATAAAAGCGGTGTCGCCCTTCGGGGCTTCAACGTTCTCAAAACGGATATCCTCTATAACAAGGTCCGCGGGATCCTTTTCCAGCGAGACGTAGCTGAATTTCTCAACGCCCCGCTTTGTTCCGCCGTCAACGTACCCGGGCACGAACCAGGAGAACTCCCCGGCATCCTTTTCAAGATATATAACGTCGTCCCCGCCGTCGTCATACCTGACGATGACCCTTGCGGCGGCTTTTGAGCTGTACCTGATGACGACCCGTGTAAAAGGGTCCTTCTCATAACGGCCGATATCGATAATTCCGTCGATCTCGCTGAGCTTCTTCATTTTTCAAACCTCTCTTTTATATAGGCTTCTGTCTCCTCGGGGGGCATATTTTCGAATATAAACGTGCGAAAATATTTGCCTTTTTCCCTCAGCTCGCCAATGCTTCTGAAGGTCCAGCCCGCCTGGTGGGCTCCGAAAAGCGCCGTTATCCGCCTGAAAAAGTATTTTGCGTGGGTGTGGTCGTAGGATATAAAGTCCGGCCTTGTCGCCACGTTCGAGACCAGTGTGCCAAGCAGTCTTTTCGGGATACCGTATCCCTTGATGACCGTTGCCAGCTGGCCTCTCATCCTCTCGGGGCGGTTCTTCCTGTACCAGATCAGAACGCCGGGGTAGAACGACTGTATAACGTAATCGCCTTTGTATCCGCCAAGGATCTTCTCCGCCGCCTCGCAAAGCTCCGGGGCGTTCTTTCCCGAGACTTTAAACTCAATGAGCAGAGGCACTCTTCCGCCAACCGCCTCAAGGCACTCCTCAAGGGTCGGGATAGTTTCGTCAGTTCCCGCAAGTCTCAGCTTTTTCAGCTCCTCGAGGGTCATTTCCTCGGGCTTTCCCGGGACACCGCACATCCTGTCAAGGGTGTCGTCGTGGAATACCGCCACCCGGCCGTCCTTGGTGAGGTGGACGTCGTTTTCGATCATCAACCCGGCCTCCGCGGCTCTTTTGAAAGCGCTCAGGGAGTTTTCCGGCACGCCCTGACTGACGTCGTGGAGTCCCCTGTGGGCGACTGCCTTTCCGTCCATCAGCTTTCTGTCGGGGTGCCTGCGCAGACCCGGCATAACCAGAAACAACAATATCAAAATGGCGCCCGCGATGACCGCGAGCAGTATCCAGAGTATTTCCATTTGGCGATCCTTTGGCGTGTGTCACGCCGAATCCAGTAACGTCAGTTTTTAAGATCAGTCGTTGTCGACGTCAAAATTTTCAATGATGGATTTTTTCTTTGGCGGTTTGTTGTCGCCGTGTTTTACGAATATCATTGTCACGAAGGCAAGGCCCGAGAATACCGCGGCGTAGGGGAAGAGCATCAGATAGCCCGCGGACTTGATCGTTTCTATGAGAAGTCCGGAAAGCAAAGGAGTCGCGATCTGAGCAGCCATTGAGAAGGTGTAGTAAATGCCCGTGTACTTTCCGATGTCGCTGCCCTTGCACATTTCGACTACCATGGGGAAGGAGTTCACGTTGATAGCGGCCCAGCCGATGCCCACGAGGCCGAAGAGCACGTACATGATCGGGGTGGCCTCTCTGATGAAGAACCCGGCAACGTAGCAGGCAGTCATGAGGATGATACCGCCCATGATGGTCTTCTTGCGGCCCAGATGGCTCGACACGAAGCCAAGGGGAACGAAGGCTGCGATGGCGGCAACGGTACCCACCAGCAGGTAGGAGGAGGAAGCCGACAGGTCAGCGCCCCAGATCTCAACGCAATATCTGGAGAAGGCCGTGGAGACCGCGTTGTAGGCCATGAACCAGAAGAATACCGAAAGAAGGATCATAAAGAGGCTGAGGCCCACCTTCTTGTCGATCTTTTTGCCCTTGGCAGCGGTTTCTGTCTCGTCAGGCTCGTCTGTTACGTGGGGCTGCTTGTTTTCCTTAACCGTAAGAGTCATCACGATGACGGAGGCAAGCATGAAGCCCACCAGTATCAGGAAGACGGGCAGGAACGAGGTGCCCTCTTTGTAGCCCTTGCTGCCGTCCGGAAGGGTCTCGCTCTTCAGCAGGATCATCATAACGACGGTGGAGAATATACCGCCAATGTATCCCACGAGATTGATGACCGCATTGGCCTTGCTGCGCAGAGGCTTTTCGGTTACGTCAGGCATGTAAGCCACCGCAGGTGAGCGGTAGACCGACATGATGACCAGGACTACCAGGAGGGACAGCATGAACGCGCCGAATTTGTGGAGGCTCTGGGATATTGCCATCAGAACGATGAACAGGGAGACCGCAATGGTTCCGAAAAGAATGTAAGGAGTCCTCTTTCCGAGCCTGGTGTTCGTTTTGTCCGAGATGGCTCCGAAGAGGGGCAGCATGAATATCGCAAGCACGTTGTCGATAGCCATGATCGCGTTGGTCCAGAACGTGGGCAGTCCGAAATCCTTCTCAAGCAGATACGGAATGACCTGGTCGTAGACCTGCCAGAAGGCAAGTATCGACATAAACGCAAAGCCAATGAGTATTGTCCGTTTGTAGCTTAGTTTCATATTTCCTCCGTGCAAATGTTTTTGTACGTTCTGTTTTTTCATCGTTCAGCGGCCGCCGGTCCTCAGAAGGCCCCCTCGGCAAGCTCCACCCGCAGCTTCGCGGGATCCGTTCCGTAATATACCTCAGCCACGTCGAATCTCACGTAGCAGCAGGCGAATTCAGGTCTTTCCCGCAGAAACAGATCCGCCAGCAGGCGGTATTTCATTCTTTTCCTGTAGTCCACCGCCGCTCCGGCCTGGGCGAACCGGTCGCTTTTTCTGGTCTTGACCTCGCAGAAGCAAAGGGTCCGTCCGCTTTCGTCAAGGACTATCAGGTCTATCTCGCCGATCTTTCCTTTGCGCCAGTTTCTGGCGATGACGGAGCAGCCTCTTTTTTCGTATTCTTC
>JAGCZO010000064.1 GCA_017959965.1 Clostridia bacterium
AGAGTGAACTAAAGAGTACTGTTATCAGATGATACATAAAGTTAATGAAAAGTATTATTGAACGAATAACTCAGTCATTCATATACTCAGTCATTCAGTCAGTCATTAAAAAACCTCTCCTGCCCCGAAAGACAAAAGAGGTTTTCTGGTGCGATCGACGAGACTTCAACTCGTATGGGTGTTCCCACACGCCACTCAAACGTGCGCGTCTGCCAGTTCCGCCACGATCGCAAGGTCCCGTTTCAAAACGGCTCCGCAATTATAAAGCATCAAAAATTGACTGTCAAGTACTTTTTTAACCGGTCTCACTGATTTTCGGAGGTTTTCTGCTGTTTTCTCCTTCTCAGCATGCTTCCGCGGGCAATTTCGGTCCCGCTTTTGAACGTCACCTTCATCATGGGCACATTGGCGACGGTAAGAGGAAGTCCCTCCGCGTCTCTGAGAGCCCTGAGCTCCAGCTTCACGAGAGAAGTATCCTGCGGAGAAATGATCTCGACCGCTTCGCCCTCCCGGAAGGCGCCCTTAAGGGTGACGCAAACGTCGAAGCCTCCGTCGGCACGGGCCGCGCAGGAATCCACAGTTCCAAGATAATCGGTATTTCTGACGTAAGAGGACGAGGAATGGATCTGCTGCCCCTTCCCGCCGAAATAAAAGCCCGTGTAATAGTCTCTGTGGCTGCAGCTCATGATCTCGGAGATCAGCTCCTCCTTGAACTCATCCCGGGCATATCTATCAGGCTCGTTCATATATGCGTCCAGAGCGATCCTGTAGGCTCTTACTGTGGTCGCGGTATAAAACTCGCTTTTCATTCTACCCTCGATCTTGAGGCTTCCTACGCCGCTCTCCGCGAGCTCCGGAATGTGATCTATCATGCAGAGGTCTTTGGAGTTGAAGAGGAAGGTCCCCCGGTCGGTCTCCGCCACAGGGAAATATTCGCCGGGTCTTTTTTCCTCAACTATCGCGTAGTTCCACCTGCAGGGCTGAGCGCAGTCTCCCCTGTTCGAGGATCTGCCGGCAAGATAATCGGACAGCATGCATCTTCCGGAGAAGGCCATGCACATTGCCCCGTGAACAAAGGCTTCAAGGTAAGGCTCATCGCCAAAGGCAAGCTCCGGATGCCTCACAAGTAGAACACGGTTTATTTCTCTTATTTCGTCAAGGGAAAGTTCCCTGGCAAGATTGACTCTGGAGGCGCCGTTGGCAATAAAAAAGTCGACTGTTTCGGAATTCAGGTTGTTTGCCTGGGTGCTGACGTGAAGCCGCAGCTCCGGGAAATCCTTACGGAGCTTCATAAACACGCCAAGGTCCGCGACTATCACTCCGTGGACTCCCGCTTCCGAGAGGAAACCGGCGTATTTCATCATGGGGTCAAGGTCTCCGTCCCTGGCAATTATATTCATGGTCACGTAGACCTTTTTCCCGAGACTGTCCGCCAATGCAACAGCGTCTTTTATCTCAGCGTCCGTAAAATTGCCCGCGTTGGCGCGAAGACCGAAGGCGTCGCCTCCAAGATAGGCAGCGTCGGCGCCGTAGAGAAATGCGGTCTTTAATTTTTCAAAATTGCCCGCCGGGGCAAGCAGTTCGATCCTTTTCATCCTTCACCGGTTTTTCGATTTTATTTTTTGACGGCCACGAGCATTCCGTCGTCCATGGTGTCCGCAAACGAGGCAAAATCATCGTCCCCGGAGACCCTTGACATGAAGGCTCTCAGCGCGTTGACTATAGTTCTGTGTTTGTGGGGCACTGCGCCGTTTTCGTTCCCGTCTAGCTTTCCGTGGTAGCCCACGTCGTCCGCCAAAAGCAGGCCGCCCTTTCTCAAAAGACGTTTGACGTCGTCAAGCATGGCGTTGTAGCTTGATTTTGAGCAGTCGAGAAAAATAAGGTCGTAGGGTCCTTCCAGACAAGAGAAAACCTCGCAGGCATCCCCCTCGATGACTCTTATCCTGTCTGCAAAGCCGGCCTCTCTTATATTTTTGGCGGCTTCGGACGCGTTGTCCCTGTCGATCTCCACCGTATCTATTCTGAAATCGCCGCCGTGTATCTCCGAAAGCACCTCGGCGGCAAAAACAGAGGAATAGCCGAAAAGAGTTCCGGCCTCCAGTATTTTCTTAGGCTTATTGGCGAAAAGCAGGGTCCTGTACAAGGCGGCATGATCCGGACGCAGCGCTGGAACGTAAGCTCCCGGAGCGCCGGAAGACTTTATCGCGTCAGCCGCTTTGCATTTTCCGGCCTGGGTCAGGTTGTATTCGTTCAGAAGATCGTTTTCGGAGTCTGTCATGACGCGTCAGTCGCCCTGCATGGCCTCTATGGCGGCTTTATGCTCCTCGAAGGTCTTCGAAAAGATGTGGCCGCCCGAGCCGTCGTTTTTCAAAACGTAAAAATAGTAGTCGTGCTTGTTCATGGTGATGACCGCCTTTATCGACGCTTCGCTGGGATTGCAGATAGGTCCGGGAGGCAGTCCGGGATGGATATACGTATTATAAGGATCGTCGAACTGTCTGTCCTCCGTGACTATCCTCTGGACGTCGTTTCCGTTGCGTCTCAGAGCGTAGATCACCGTGGCGTCCGACTGCAGAAGCGGAAGTTCCTCGCTGAAGATCCTGTTGTAGTAAACGCCCGCAATCGTCGACCTTTCGCTGTCCAGATATGCCTCTTTTTCGACGATTGCCGCCAGGTTGATGACCTGGTCGACGGTCAGGCCCAGCTTTTCGATCCTGGCAAGGTATTCGATCTTGAACAGGTCGTTGAATCTGTTGAGCAGCTTGTAAACAACGGTGTCCGGAGCGGAGTCGATCTCAAACTCATAAGTATCCGGGAAAAGATAGCCGTCGAGGAGATAGTCCCTGTCGCCCTTTTCCTTGGGAAGGAAGCCGTAGCTGGAAACGTCAACTGAATTGACGGCCTTAAGGAAATCCTGGGCCTTGCAGACGTTTGAAGCCTCCAGCCTCTCCGCGATCTGAACGGTGGTAAAGCCTTCGGGGAAGGTGACCTTGGTGACCAGAGGCTGAGAGCTGAGGATAGTCATTATCTCGTCGTAGGTGAGACCTTTTGACAGATAATGCACGCCTGATTTGTACATTGAATCGTAGCCGTTGAATTTGGAAAGAAGCTTGAACAGGAAGCCGTTCTTTATGAGCTCCATTTCCTCCAGCTTTTCAACTATCTGGGCGGTCTTCATGCCCTTTTCGATCTTGAATTTAACGGTGGTGGCCTCATCCAGCTCGATCTCGTCAACATAAATCTGGCTTTCTGTCCTGTCAACAAGGTAAGTATATGAAAGAAGTCCCGCGAAAACGGTGACAACGATAAACAGGACCGCAAAAACGGCAATGATAGCCGCCTTGCCGTGGGTGGAGAACCTGCTGTTCTTTTTTTCCTTCCTGGACTTGTCCTTTTCCCTCACGAGCCGCTGTTTGCTCTTACGGGCTGCTCCGGTTTTGGCATGTACGGTCCTGACTCTTGAAGAGGAGTTTCCGGAGCCGGAGGACGTGTTGCCGGAAGGATTTCGTCCGGAAGCGGTGTTTTTCCCGGAATTGGCGGCAGCTCCGCCGCCGTTACGGCCGCTGTCAAAAGGAGCGGAATAGGTATAATCCTGATCCCTCTCCCTCATTTTACGGCTGTATTTCTGAACGCCGGAAAGATTCTTTTCGTTTTTGTTCTTATTCGTACCGCTGTCGCCCAAGGCAATCCCCCTCCGGACTGTGAACTACTTATGTGAAACGAATTATTTTCTCTTTTTACTGTCCGCCTTCGCCCTCAGCTCCGTGTCGAGGATCTTCTTGCGGAGCCTGATGTTTTTCGGAGTGACCTCCATAAGCTCGTCGTCGGCGATAAACTCGATAGCCTGCTCCAGCGACAGTGTCACCGGAGGCGTGAGCCTCAGTGCCTCATCGGATCCGGCGGCGCGGATGTTCGTCACGTGTTTTTTCTTACAGACGTTTATCACGAGATCGTCGGGTCTGGCGTTTTCGCCGACTATCATTCCCTCGTAGACCTTCACGCCTGGACCTATGAAAAGCTTGCCCCGTTCCTGGGCGTTGAAAAGCCCGTAAGCAACGGACTCGCCTGTCTCCCAGGCGATCATGGAGCCTCTGTTTCTCTGGGCCATATCGCCCTTGTACTCGTCATATCCGTCGAAGATATGGTTCATGATGCCGTTGCCCTTGGTGTCGGTCAGGAACTCGTTTCTGTAGCCGATGAGGCCTCTTGCGGGTATCCTGAATTCGATCCTGACGTAGCCCTCGAGCCCCGGGTGCATGTCAAGCATCTCGCCCTTTCTCAGTCCCACCTTTTCGATCACGACGCCGACGGTCTCGTCCGGAGTGTCTATCGTAAGCCGTTCCATCGGCTCGTAGAGCATTCCGTTGACCTCTTTAAAGATGACCTTGGGTCTTGATACCTGGAACTCGTAGCCCTCTCTTCTCATATTCTCAATGAGAACGGTAAGGTGGAGCTCGCCTCTGCCCGAGACCTTCAGCGTATCCGGGCTGTCAGTATCCTCGACTCTTAAGCTTACGTTGGTCTCAAGCTCTCTGAAGAGCCTTTCCCTGACGTGCCTGGAGGTGACGTACTCGCCCTCTCGTCCCGCGAAGGGACTGTTGTTGACCGAGAAGTTCATGGAAAGTGTAGGTTCGTCTATATTAACGAACTCGATGGGCTCCACCGCCTCCGGAACGCATACAGTATCGCCAATGTTGATATCCGGCAGTCCCGCCACGACGACAATGTCTCCCGCCACAGCTTCGTCAACCACGACCTTCTTGAGGCCCTTGAACTTATACAGGTAATTGATCTTACCGTATCTGATATTTCTGCCCTTGGTGTAGATGGCGATCTGCTCGCCGCTTCTGACTACGCCCCTGTCGATCCTGGCAACGCCTGTCCTGCCCACGTACTCGTCACCGGTGACGTTGGATATGAGCATTCTGAAGGGAGCGTCAAGGTCCACCTTAGGAGCGGGAATATATTTAAGGATCGCCTCGAAAAGCGGCTTGAGGTCGTTGCTTCCGCCACGGTTCGGGGTAAGGGACGCGTAGCCCTCTCTGGCCGACGCGTAGACCACCGGGAAATCCAGCTGCTCGTCATCGGCGCCCAGGTCCATGAACAGTTCAAAGA
>JAGCZO010000065.1 GCA_017959965.1 Clostridia bacterium
TACGAATCCGGCCATCTGTTCGGCGAGGCGGCAAAGGACAAATCCATAAGCCTTTATGCACACGAAAATTTGGCGGCAAGCACGGTAAAGATATACTACCATGACGCAAACCACCTCGGCACGGTACACGGCTTCACACTTTACACGACCGAGACGAAGGGCGACATTTACTTCTACGTTCAAGCGGACTTTGCCGGCACGTTTACCGTAACCGCCAACGGCGCGATGCTGAGAGCCAACGGCAGTGTCGAAAGAAGCGCCGCTCTCGGATCTATGACGCTTACCGCCGTCACGGGAAACACAGCTCTCAACTTTTCCTCCGACTACCTGCGCACGTCGGGCAACGGACAGGCGCGTTTCAATTACAACAAAGTATGGCTTTACACGGAGCCGTATACAAACGTAACGCTTTACATGGACGACGTTGCGATTGCCGAAACCGGGTCAGTCAACTTCGGCCTGGCAACCTTCAGCTTTGCGATGAACGACGCATACGTAGGCTCTGCGTCCACGTCGTCGTTCAAGGAAAAACAGCGCGACTGGACGCTCACCGGCTTCCACGAGCTTTACGCGGAAACGGAAAACGGCATACGCACGCCAATCGCGATAATGGAATGCCTTACGGAGGCACAGTTCACGCCCGCGGTGATCAGCAGTCTGAACGTAACTACGTATATGGATGACGGCAAATACTGCAACAACGTGACGGTGTTTAACAGCGGTCTTCTGACAAACCACTATTTCTCACCCAGCGACACAGGACATATATTCAGCTACAAATTTACCGCAACTGTGGAAGCGCCGGACAGCGTTGAATATCTGTACGTTTTGGTCTATGACAACAACGGCGTTGAATACGCCGCAAAGCTTGAACGGGAGGCGGGCAAGAATACGTTTGCCGGCACCATATCGGGCGAACGCCTGCTGTTTACAAACTGGGCGATAGTTCTCCGCTCCAAAGACCCGAATTCTGCCGTGCAGACCGCGCTTCTTTCAGACGATATAATATCGCTCCTTGGCGCTGACACGGTGATAACCGACCCGTACGGCAACAACAGCACGGTACAGGCAGAGTACGAAAGAGCCTTAGCCGAGGCACAGGCCATGGCGGAGGACGGCTCCCTTGAAACGGAGATGAGCTTCTACTTTGACGTATACGCAGACCTGATAAACGAGATCGCCAAATACTATAACGAAGAAGGCTTTGCTCTTGACGATTCCGAGGAATCGATAAACGCAATGCTTGATTTCTTCGGCTATACGATCGGCGTGGCGGCTGACGTTGACTATCAAAGCTGGGGCGATGATCACGTATCCGCAACATTGCCTGACGGCAGAGAAATGCGCGCTCACGTCACGTTTGAACTGCAGCCAGACGGCAGATGGCTTTACGTTGCGGAGACCGTGGTACTGCCGACCTACGACGACCCGGAGGGGTACTCTCAAGTACAGAGAATGTATTATGAGGAAGACGCAAATACAAGGACCGCTTCCGGGAGAGGCATACTGCTTAACGGCGACGTACCCAACGCGCCCGGCATACTGCCCACCTACGACGCTGATGCTACGGCAGCCCTGCAGAATCTGAAAAACCGCTTTACAAAGGCGTACCAGAACATCGCTGGACGTCAGGAATCCGAACGCGACGCGATCCACTGGAACAAGAGAATGCAGGTCATGGAAACGCTCAACCGCACCCAGAACCAGCACACGGTGCAGACAAAGACGAATCTGTCCATGCAGGCGCGTCTTGCGGATCTGCGTGACCTTGGACCCGAAAAACTCGGTCAGGATAATTACAACAAAGTAGTATCCTGCCTTGACAAGCTCAACAGAATTTGCGACGCCGCGTCGGTGTCGGATATCGGAACCGCGCTTAGCAAAGTGATCAATGCCGCCATGAACTGCACGATAACCGGAAGGATCTCAAAGGCGATACTTGATATGAGCAAGGGCTATCTCGCGCAGAAATTCGAAGAAAAGTTCGGTTACGAGATGCCCACGAGCTTAATGGGCGCCGCCGATCTGCTTGCCCGTTTGTACTTCAGCAATATGCTCGGCAAAGAGGAATCGGAACTGTTTGAGCTTCTTATGGAGCTTGACAGGCTGGCAACCGAGCTTGGCGTAAAGGGCAATCTGTTTGACGCGGGCAATCTGAAAGTCATTGGCGGCGGAAACACCAGAGCATTCACAGACCCCCAGGGTATAGTGTACGAGGCCGTCCTCTCCAACCCCGTTGAAGGTGCGACTGCGACGATCTGGGAAAGAAATGCCGAGACAGGCGAAGAATCCGTTTGGAATGCGGAAGATTACGGCCAGACAAATCCGCAGACCACGAACTCCACCGGTATGTATCAGTGGTTTGTTCCGGAAGGCGAGTGGCAGGTAAGAGTTACCGCTCCCGAAGGCTCGGGACTTTCCGACAACACCAGCGCGGGCCACGCGGCCGCGAACCTTGACGACGGTTCTGCCAAAGGCTGGCTCCCCGTTATGCCTGTGCAAATGGGGATCAACATTCCGCTGGTTTCGTCTGCCGTTCCGGAGATCGCCAAGACGACGTTTTACCACGACCGTGTGGAGATCGTTTTCAGCCTGTATATGGACGTTGCGACGCTGCAAAACGCTGTGATAACCGTGTATGACGGCGGCGAAGAGGTGCCCTGCACGGTCAGGTTCCCCGATATGGACGTTGATCCTGCGGATGAAACGAAATTCTACGCCAAAACAGCCGTGCTGATGCCCATGAGCGGATCCTTCGACGAAGATAAGAACTACTCGGTCACAGTGGCGGCGGGAGCCACTGCCTACAACGGCAAAGCATTGGCGTCGGCTTATGACTCAGGGGAGATCTCCGTCATACCTCACGAACACGTGCCTGTATTCGTGCCCTGCAAGGATCCCACCGACAAGGAAAACGGCAACGTTCCGTACTACGTTTGCCTGATCTGCGGCAGGTACTTTGAGAACGAGGATTGCCTGTATGAGATCACCGACAAGGACAGCGTCATCATTCCGAAAACAGGCCCCAATTACGTGATCGGCGACGCGGACGGAGACGGTGAAGTCACCGACTGGGATGCAATGCTCTTCGAACGCTACCTTGCCTTCTGGAAAAACATCGATATCAATCTTGACGCGATGGATATAGACGGCGACGGCGAGCTTTCCGACTGGGATGCGATCATACTGAACCGCTACCTGGCTTACTGGCCGGTAGTCCTGGGAGGAGGCTGACGCCAAAACGAAATGCACCGTGATAATTAGTTAAACGACTAAAATAACGGAAAACCGCCGGCGCCCTGAAATTTAAGCGCCGGCGGTTTTGCCCTATAAATGCGAATTATACGTAAGCAGTGTCAGTCGTCCGCATTGCCTGCTTCCTGAACGTCCTCAGAACCTTCCTTGGAAACGATCCTGACCGCGATCCTCTCTTCGGGATCGTCGATGCCGTTCTCGGCCAGAGCCTTGCTGCAGTTCTCTATCAGGTCGAAATACACGGGCCAGTAGTTGGAGGTGTCGCACCACGCGCGGACGGTGAAAATGTAGGTGTCGTCGTCAACAGCGCTGAGGCGGGCGAAGGGCTCGGGGTCTGCCAGGACGCCTTCCGTTGCCGAGGCGGCTTCCAAAAGAACCTTTTTGACCAGCTCCTGATCGATGTCGTTGGTGATCTTGAAGTTCTGGTCGATCCTTCTCTTCTCCTCCGCAGTGAAGTTGGTGACGTTGGAGCTCATGAGGTCGCCGTTGGGGACCAGGATGAGCTTGTTGTCCAGAGTCTTGACTTTGGTGTAGAAGATGGTGATGTCGGAGACGATGCCCTCCGCGCCTGTGGACTCAACGTAGTCGCCGATCTTAAAAGGCTTGAACACCAGGATCATGAAGCCGCCGGCAAGGTTTGCCAATGCGCCCTGGAACGCGAGACCGACGGCAAGACCCGCGGACGCGATAAGAGCCACCACGCTGCTCATCGGCACGCCAAGTATCTCGATGATGCCCACGATCAGGATCAGGTAGAGAATGAAAGTCACTACCTTGACAATGATGGTCCGGACGCGCTCGTCGAATCTGGATTTGGAAAGGGCCTTCCTGACGATCTTCTTGATCAGCTTAATGATAAGCAGCCCGAACACCGCGGTGGCGATGGCCAGCAAAAGCTTACCGCCGTAGGTACTCCCCATGTCTATCAGTTTCTTGATGAAATCTTCCATAAAATTAACTCCCTTCTTTGATCAATTCCGGTAAAACGGTGCCTCCCGCGGCACGAAACAAAATGCAGATTTATTTGTCGTCATCGCTTCTCTCAAAACGAACAGTCCCGAGGAACGTCTGCTCCAGCGAATCAATGTCAAACATGGACTCAAAACAGATGGAGTAGGTGGTGCCTCCGAAATAATACATGTAGGTGTGTCCCTTGATACCGTTGAGCTCGTACTCAAAATACGTATAGACATAGCCGCCAACGGTCTTTTCCGTCACGGTCTCGCCGGATCCCGCCAATGACTCTTCAATGGTTTTGCCGGTAAAATAGATCATACGGATGTTGACAAGGTTCTCGCCGTCATCTCCGGGGCAGTCGATGAAGCGGACGTTGCCGGCGGTGTTTCTGTTCATATCCTTAATGCTTTCCTTGTAAAAAAGGTCCTTGTGATTGGTCTCATAGGTCAGTTTTATAGTCTTCCCGTTGATCGTGAACTCAGGATCGTTGGAAGTCTTTCCGCTTCCGTCCGCTCCCGAGTCAGCCGCGCAGGCCGAGAGGGCAAAAACAAGCACACAAACCAAAAGAATTGAAATGATCTTCTTCATAATTATATCCTTCCCTTGAAGTGTTCTAAACAAAGCCTTCAATACTTCACGTTGTAGTTCATAACGGCGGAATCAAGGGCGTCGTTGGAGCTTCCAATGTTGATGGCCTTCCACTCTTCCTCGCTGCCGGCGTAATAAACGTATTTGACCCCGGAGCTTGA
>JAGCZO010000066.1 GCA_017959965.1 Clostridia bacterium
GTCGTATAAGCTTCTCGGATACTTGTTTTCATCCGTGCCCTGCTTGAAGCACATATATTCAAGCACGTTCTCGGATAAAACGAGCATTTTGCCTACGTCCCGGTGTATGACTATCCACGATATCGGCTCGGTTTTGCCGTCGCCGTCCTGCTCCCAGACCCCGAACGTGAATTTGTCGCCGTTCTTTAGGTCTTCAAGCTCGGTAGATTTCTGCGGGACCGTTTTGCCCGGGTCAAAATCGGTCTGATCCGCGTTATTTGTCGTGTCGGTTTTACCGGTTGACGCGCCCGTCCCGTTTTGCTCCGTATTCGTATCGCCGGGATTGCCGGCGCACCCGGCGAGCACAGCGGCGGTCATGATGAATGCGAGTAATAAGCAAATAATCTTTTTCATAATAGTCTGTTCCTTTAATTAAAATAAAACTGCATCAAAGAAAGTCATTGATGCAGTTTTTTTGATACTTATATTATTTGAGCTCTGCGAAGTATTTGATCGTTCTGACCATCTGGGAGGTGTAGGAGTTTTCGTTGTCGTACCACGAAACTACCTGTACCTGATACGTGTCGTCGTCTATCTTCGTTACCATCGTCTGGTTGGCGTCGAAGAGAGAACCGTAGGTCATACCGATAACGTCGCTCGAGACGAGCTTCTCGGTGGTGTAGCCGAAGGATTCGGAGGACTGAGCCTTCATAGCGGCGTTGATAGCCTCTTTGTTGACGTCCTTGCCCTTAACGACTGCTACGAGTATCGTGGTGGAGCCGGTAACTACCGGAACTCTCTGAGCGGAGCCGATGAGCTTGCCGTTCAGCTCGGGGATTACGAGGCCGATAGCCTTCGCAGCGCCCGTGGAGTTCGGAACTATGTTGGCAGCGCCCGCGCGCGCTCTCTGCAGGTCGCCTTGTCTGTGCGGACAGTCGAGTATCATCTGGTCGCCGGTGTATGCGTGAACGGTCGTCATGATACCGGAAACTATCGGGAACGTGTCGTTTAACGCCTTAGCCATCGGGGCTAAGCAGTTGGTGGTGCAGGACGCGGCGGAGATTATGGTATCTTCGGGCTTCAGCACGTTGTTGTTTACGTTGTAAACGATGGTGGGCAGATCGTTTCCTGCCGGAGCGGAGATAACGACTTTCTTTGCGCCTGCGTCAATGTGAGCCTGAGATTTTTCTTTGCTGGTGTAGAAACCGGTGCACTCGAGAACGACGTCGACTCTGAGCTTCTTCCAGGGGAGGTTAGCCGCATTGGGCTCTGCGTATATTGTGATTTCCTTGCCGTCTACCGTGATGGAGCCGGGCTTTACAACGGTCTTGCCGTCTTCCGCGTATTCGGGTTCCTTTGACGTGACTGTGTGCTTGTTCTCGCTGATAACGCCGCAGTAGCCTTTCTGCGCGGTGTCATATTTGAGAAGCTGAGCCAGCATTGCGGGGCTCGTTAAGTCGTTGATGGCGACTACGGTGTAGCCCTTTGCGCCGAACATCTGACGGAACGCGAGGCGTCCGATACGTCCAAAACCGTTAATTGCAACTCTTACTGCCATGATAATATCCTCCGTTTTTTGTGATAGGGATTTTGATTTATTTAAGTGTGCGGCGGCGCAGGAGCCAATGTGTCCTTTCCCCGCACAATCCAAGCAATTTTATAACTTCGTATTACTCTTTTCAACCTTTTTCTACCGCAAAAGCGCCCGTTTCAATGGCTTTTCAAGAAACGGACGCATATAAAGTCGGTTCAAAGGGGGCGAGGTTTTACTTCATCAGCTTTTTACCTTCGGAAAATGCTTTGGCGACAGGCTCGCCGATGATATTGTACGTGTTGTTGAAGGGATCGAAGCAGACGGGGGCGACTTTGGCAACGTCGACCTTGCCGCCGGTCATGGCAGACTCGTCAACGCTCACGTTCACTATTTCGCCCTTCAGGATGCAGGTCTCCTTGTTGAACTCCTTCACCCGGCACTCGATGCAGACGGCCAGCTCGTTTATGATGGGCGCGTTGACAAGCTTGCTTTTGGTCGCGGTGAACCCTGCCCGGGCGAATTTGTCAGGCACCTTATTGGCGCTGGCAATGCCGACGTAGTCGCAGGCCGCAACGTTCTTCGCGTCCGCCATGCCGATCGTGAAAGCTCCTGTTTTTTCGAAATTTTTGCAGGTCTTGTGCCCCGGTGAAAGGCACACGGATATCTCATTCATCTCGCTGATGCCGCCCCAGGCCGCGTTCATGGCGTCCGGCTGTCCGTTCTCATCGTAGGTGGCAATGATCCACACCGGCTGCGGGTAGCTCAGCGGTTTTGCTCCGAAATCAACTCTTCCCATTTTTACTCCTCCGTTTTTCTATGCTTTATCTTTCCGCGCTTTAATGCGGGCAACACCGCCAATGCCAACGCGGCAGCCACTGCCGCCGCTCCGCCGGTCAAAGTACCGAAGCAGCCCTTGTCGTCTTTTTCGGCCACCTTTTCCTGATATTTAACGGAATCGCCTACGAATCTGAAATTGAATCTGTCGTTGGGGGCAGTGTCGCCCAGATCCATAAATGACAGGACGTTGCCCGTTTCCGTGGAATTGTCGGCCCATTTGAAATCAAGATTGATGCCCGTCTTCTCGTTTATACCAAGGATAGACTTGGCTATTTTTACGGTAAATCGGTTCCCGCTCCAGGCGATCTCGGCGGTGCCGGCGTCAGTTCCCGCGTAAGATCCCTTCTCAAGCTTTTCCACTTTGGCAATGCTTCCGTCGCGGGATCTGTTTACTGCGTAGTTGTAGCCCTCCCAGCCGGTGTCGTGGTCAAAGTCCGTGTCGATGAACAGATTCATCCAGGAGCTGTCGTCCGCAGCTTCAATGTCATGCAGAGTCTTCACGGTGAAATAGACGTATTCGCCGTCCTGGCACACCTTGGCGCTTTCCAGGTCGTTGCGGCCGGTGCCGTTGAGATATCTGAATGCCGCGTCGTAGGAGACCGTATTTCTGAACTCCGTATCGCCAATGGTATCCCTGTACTCGGGCCCCACGTTCGCCCACGCGCTGTCAAAGCTTTCCGAGGCGGTGTTCATTGCCCCGGCACCGTCAAAATTATCCTGATTTTCGGCGACCTTAAGCTGATCCATACCCTTGTAGCGGCGGATGAAATCGATGATCTGATAGTAATAATTGTCGCCGAAGCCCACGCCGTCACGTATGCGCATCGGCTCGCCGTCACGGCTGAATTCCGGGTTGAACTCGTCAACGTAGTTCACGTTGTTCACCGGAGTGTTGGCCATGAAGGTGTTTCCGCCCCTGCTGTTGCCCGCAATCCACTCGTTCCAGCCCGTGATCAGCACGCATCTCGGGGACTGCTCAATAACGTATTCGGCCTGGGACGCAAAGCCCGTACCCTGAGGCGTAGTGTCAAGATAAAACTCGAAATTGTTCTGTCCATTCGTGTTTTGACGCCCCAGGACAAAGCTTCTGCCCTTGCTGCTGGAAGCGTGGTGTCCCAGCGTTACCGCCAGCTCTTCGAAAACGCCGTCCTTGTCGCGGCCCTGATACATGTAAAGGTTGCCCTTGTCGTCCCTGTCAAGCTCCTCGATCCAGTTCCAGTAGCCGTCCCTGTTTTCCCAGGCCCAGCAGCCCCTGACCTCAAAGTTTTCAAGGAATTTTTTGTTGGACGCGGACAGCTTTTCGGGGTTTCCGAATATGAGGGGCTTCCCGTTCCATTTGAAGAACAGCTCGTCGTACTTTTCAAGGTTGGCCTCCGTGAAGGCACCGCCCTTTCTCATCAGGTTGAGGTCGGTCTCAAATAAGTCCGTTCTGTCTCCGCAAAGGAAGCAGACCTGAGGAGTGCTGCCGCCCTCCTGCCTGATCTTGAGCCAGGTGTCCAGGAGTGCCAGATGGCCCTTCTCGAAAACGACTCCGTTGGAGATGTCAAGGAAAATGAAATCGACGCCCGCCGCCTCAAGCATATACGCGTGCTTCCTGTAGACCCAGGTGTCGGTGTTCCTGTAATAGCCAAAGTAAGGCTCCGCCCAGTAGGCCTCTCCGCCCTTTTCCGTGAGATATTTCTGCAGCCCGCCTATCCCCAACTCAAGGAAGAGCTTCGTGTTGTCCTGAATGTGCTGGCCCGCGCCTGTCCAGCAAAGGAAATAGAAAATGCCCACGGTCTTGTCCTCTTTCGGGGCGCCCGTCTTGTCGCCAAGGGGCGTGGTCCTGCCAAGGTCATCAGTGGCCACCCAGTTTGAATAATCTATCTCTCTGGGCTCAGCCTCCGGCAGCGACTGGTCTGTTTCGACGCGGTCAAAGGTCAGATCGTCAATATAGCCGTCAAGGTCGTCAAAGGTCAGCAAAAATCTGCCCGCCCTCTGGATCGGGGAGTTCTCATCGGTTCCCAAGACGTTGCCGTCCTTGTTCTTGAACACCAGCTTTGCCTCATAGTTCGGGATCGAATAGTCGGCGTTTTCGGCATTCTTCTCAATGTATTCTATTCGTAAAACGAGATTCCCGTCGACCAGAAGGTCAACGTATGATACGTGGTCGCTGAAGGTTATGACCGGGGTGCTGTTTTCGGCAAATATGTTCTTCACCGCCCCCTTTATCTCATATCCGGTCAGTCCGTCGCTGACGTCCACAGACCCGTTGCTGCCAAAGGCAAAATCCAAGAAAGAGTCTCTTCTCGTGGGAGTTTCCTTCGTATCCCGAAGGATCACGGAAAAATCTCCGCCTCTCATGGAAAGCACGAAGGACAGATCGCCGCCGCTGATACCGTAGTCATCTCCAAGGTATCCCTCGCTTACGATCGCGAAGGTCTTTCTTAAGCCGCAGAAAAGCTTGCCGTCCTTCGGAGAAAAACCCGTCGCTCCCAGGATGGAGAACCCGCCGTCTTTTTTATAAAACTCAAGATCCGTCTCGTTAAAATCGTAGGAATATTTCCGGCTTTCTTTAATTGCCCAGGAGGGCACTGCCGCGTCGTATTTAGAGCTTGAAAACGTACCGGTCCCGGCGTTTCCCGCTCCAGAAACCGCGGTCCCCGCAGCCATCACAAGCGTCAGCGCCAGCAGGATAACGATCTTCAGGGCTTTTCCTTTTTTTGACATCTCAAACTTCCTCTCATGTTTAAAAAAGGGCCGGCTGTATTTTGCGCATACGCCGGGCCTTCTATTCGTATATATCAGGCGTTCAGCTTCGCCTTAAGTTCTTTGACAAGCTCGCAGATCTTCTCCGCGGCCTCTCCGGCCTCATAATCCGTCCGGAGGGATTTGTCTCTCAGAGACACCTCAACGACTCCTCTTTCGCAGGTCTTGGGGCTCACGACCGCTCTCACGGGAACTCCCAGAAGATCGGCGTCCGCAAACATGGACCCGGGCCTGATATCTCTGTCGTCGTAGATGACCTCGATGCCCGCCTTCTTAAGATCCTCGTAGAGCTTTCCTGCGGTGGCGTTGACTCTCTCGTCATCCGTTCTAAGGTTGCACACCTCCACCTCCCAGGGAGCTATCGAGATGGGCCAGATCGGGCCGTAGTCGTCGTGGCTTTCCTGACAAATGGAAGCCGCAAGCCTTCCCACGCCAATGCCGTAGCAGCCCATGATCGGATAATGGGATTCTCCGTTGGCGTCAAGGTAGGTCATCTCCATCGCCTTTGTGTACTTCGTGCCCAGCTGGAAAATATTGCCGATCTCAATGCCCTTGCTGATGGTGAGGGCTTTCTTTCCGCAGCAGGGGCAGGGTGCGCCGGCGTAGGTCTTGGCCACGTCAACGTAATCGACCTTGCCGATATCACGGGCAATGTTGAGGCCCTTGAAGTGGAAGTCAGGCTCATTGGCGCCGCACACAAGGCTTTCAATACCTTCGAGTGAGCGGTCGAAGACCACCGCCGCGTTCTTTGTAAGGCCCTTGGGTCCGATAAAGCCGGCAACGATGCCGCAGTCCTCGGTCACAACTCCGGGGTGGATCTCCTCGCATAGGAAGTTCCTCAGCTTGGTCTCGTTCACGTCAAGGTCGCCTCTGATGAACACCACCACGTAGGCGTCGTCTTTGTTTCTCTGGTACACCACAGCTTTCGCAAAGGCCTCCGCGGGTATCTTCAGGAATTTCTGAAGGTCCTCAATGGTCTTCACGTCCGGCGTCGACACCTTCTCAAGGGGCTCGGCTTCGCACTTCACGTTCTCGGTGATGCACTCCGCTGCCTCCATGTTGGCACTGTAGCCGCACTCGGGGCAGATGACCAGGGTGTCTTCGCCGATCTCGGTAAGAAGCATAAACTCATGGGAAACGCTTCCGCCCATCATGCCCGAGTCCGATTTCACGGCAATGAAGTTCTTCACGCCGGCTCTCTTAAATATGCGCTCGTAGGCCTTGAAGCATTTGTCGTAATACTGCTCAAGGTCCTCCTGGGACGTGTGGAAGGAGTAGCCGTCCTTCATGGTGAACTCGCGGACTCTGATAAGGCCGCCTCTGGCCCTGGGCTCGTCCCTGAATTTAGTCTGGATCTGATAGATCATGAAGGGGTATTGCTGGTAGGACTCGGCAATGTTCCTGGCCATGTGCACGGCGGCCTCCTCATGGGTCATGCCAAGCACCATGCCGTTGTTGCTGCGGTCGGTCCAGCGCGCCATCTCGCTGCCGATGCTTGTGTACCTTCCGGATTCCTCCCAGAGGGACGCGGGCATCACAACCGGGAACAGGACTTCCTGTCCGCCAATGGCATCCATTTCCTCACGCATGATATTCTCGATCTTTCTCGTAATGCGGCGCATCGGCGGCAGAAGCGAGTAGATGCCGTTGGCCATGTATTTAATATAGCCGCCTCTTACGGTCAGCTTGTGGCTGTCGATTATGCAGGACGAAGGCGCTTCCTTGAACCGTCTTCCGAGAATTTCAGAAACCTTCATATGATATCTCCCAACGAAATATTAGGGCTTCCGGCGGAGCAGCTCCTTAAAAGGAAAGCAGTCCGCCCGCCGAAAAAATTATACTACAACGAGGGGGTGGTGTCAAAACCTTTGGGCCGCCTTCAAGGCCTCTTCCGGACCCCACGGCCCTTCCCTCGCCAATAGGAAAACGCGGATCTTTAAACCCGCGCTTTCCCCGTTTTCATACGGATCCGGTGCTGCCGGAAGCTCCGTGTTATTGATCTTTAAAACCTGTGGTCACCCTACAGTCACGGTGGTGTATCCGCTGGTCTCCGCCGTTCCGCCGTTGGCGTGCTGGCCGCAGCTGTTGTCGCCTAAGATCCTGACGGTGCCGTTGTTCATCAGGAAGGCCGAGAAGCCGTATCCCGCGGCCACCTGCTTGACGCCGGAGGCAATGAGTCTCTTGCTGCTTCCGTCGGTGACGGCTCCGTTGATGCCGCCGCCCTGGTCAAGGCCGTAAACGTATACCGCGCCGGATTCCGTGCGCATCAGCATGTTGGAGAACATGATCGAGGCCTGCGAAACGCTCTTTCCGGTGAGGATCGCCTGAGCGCCGTGGCTTCCGCTGCCCTGGGTAAAGCTTGCGATATCGCGCCAGCCGGAGTAATAAGCGGTCCCGGCTTCGTTCACGAGTACCAGACCGTGTTCGCCGCTTTCGATATATTCCACTCCGGTGAGCAGCTTGTAAGGCGTTGTGATGTTGTCAACGCTGTCGTTGTACTTGCACCATCTGCCGTCGCCGAGGATGTAGCAGTCGCCGTTGGCGTTAACGTAAGCTGAGTCGCGGCGTCCGGCGGCGATCATTGTCGCGCCTGACGCGATCTTCTGGAAGGTCTCGGCCACGCCCTTGTAGTTCTTAGTTCCCAGCTGGCCGTAGGAGTTGTTTCCGATGCCGTAAACGTCGCCGTTCATATCCAGCACCAGCATGTGGTCATAGCCTACCTTGACGTCCACGGGGTTGCCGTCGTATTCCACAACGCCCCAGGTCGAAAGGTTTCCGCTTCTTCCGGCGGCCTGGCTGCTTCCTCCAACGGAGTATATCTCGCCGTCAAGTGTAAGCACCGCGGCGGTGACCATGCCGTAGTTGTTGTTCTCATAGTCGTTGCTCTTGCAGACCGAGATCACCGCCACGTTGGTCATAACAAGTCTCGGGGAAGTCACATTGGCAACGTTGCTGCCCGCGCCCAGGATATTGTTCACGTTGCTGCCCCATCCGTAGAGGTTGCCCGACTCGTCGAGGTAGTAGAGCGTGTAGCCCGCGGCAACGATCCCCGGGTGCACCTTGAGTGACGAGGTGTCGATATTGTCCTTCTTGGTCTCCAGAGAGATCGTTCCCGATTTCGTAACGGTGAACGAGGCGGAGGTGCCTGCCTTCCTGGTGGAGTTTCCGGAGTAGTCGGTAAAGATGATAGCGCTGACCGAGAAGCCCTCCTTGGCGGTGGCAGTGACGCTGAAGGTTACGCTCTTGTCGAATTTTTTACTCCAGCCGCTGGATACCGAAACTCCGTCCACCTTCACGGATGCTCTGTTCTCAAGGTAATCGGCCATGATGTAGTTGCCGGAAATGCTCTTGAGATATGCCTCGGATATTCCGAAATAGCTGCAAAGCTGTGAAATAGCGTAGTTGTTGCGCTGCCTGAGGAAGTTTCTGATGGCAGAAACACCGCTGTTGTAGGCGCTCCAGCTTGCTCCGTCCTTGGACCATCTGTCTACCTGGAGCTGGAATATGTTCTGTCTCTCGGCAAGCACCTTGTCGAGCTCCTCCTCCATAACGGAAGGCACGTAGATCTCGTTAACCACCTGGTAGTACCTGGCAAGGAAATATTTTTTGAAGTCCTCGTTCCGGATCAGACTGTTCATGATCCTGCTGGCCGGAGTTCCGGTGCTGTTGATCCAGAACAGATAGTTTCCTGTGGGGCCCGTGTCGATGTTCGGGAAGTCAAGACCGAAGTCCATGTCCAGCAGAACGAAGTGCCACTTTGAATCCATCCGGGTCCTGTCCTCTTCGCCCACTCTGTTTCTCCAGACCTTGATGTTGTTCTCAGGCCAGTCGCGGGCGCTGAAATAGATCCTGGCAATGTACATGTCGATGAAAGAATCCAGGTCGATATTGTCTTTGACGTAATTGTAGTTGGCCGCAACCGTCATGTCGTGGCTGTCGATCCATCTCACAAGAGCGTTGAAGGGGTCCGCGTCATCGTCAAGTCCCGATGTGACAACGTAATCCGCGTTGGTGTTCGTGTGGACCTGGGAGTAGTCGCTTTCTATGAGGGCAACGTTATCCTTGGCCACGCCGTAGTGAGACTGAACGTAGTCGCCGCTGTAGCGCTCGCGCACGTTATATATGCCCCAGAATTCGCCGTTGAAAAATACCAGCGCAGGGGTGTAGGCCATGGTCTCCACGTTCATGGTGCGGCTAAGGCGCTGCATGAGAACGTCTCTTATATAGGTCTGCGCGCAGTCGTTTCCGGAGTTCCTTATAAGGAGACGGGCGAAGTCTGTGATCCTCTGGCCCTTGCAGTTTCTCGCATAGCCGTCAAAAAGATCGTAGTACAGCTTTCCGTCCATGCCTGCCGTTTCATTGTTGCTTCCCTTAAAGTAGATCTTCAGGGATTTCATGTGCCAGCCTGACGAGCCGTGGCCGCTGACCGAGAGCTCCACGTTGGAGCATCCGCGCCTTACGCCGTCGCCGTCAAATACCTCCATAACGCCCATTCCTCTCGGGTTGGGGTCATTTGTGGAGGGGAAGTAGTGGGTGTAGAAGCCGCCGCCCTCGCCGCCGTAGGTGGTTCCCGCGGAATCGCAAAGGACGCCCTTGGGGAGGGAGATGGACATCACGGTGGTGTTGTATCCGGCCATTGCCGAGGAAACGAAGTAAGTTGAGGTGTAGACGTCGGTCTCACCCGTGCCGTCGGTGGCGTAGGCTTTGATGACAGTACCGCCAATGATATTCGAAACTTCGGGAATGTACCCGGAGTCGCCCGTCTTGCCGGCAAGATACCTTGTGGTCTCACCGTAGCCCTTCCTGGTCGTGTCCTCCATAACGATCGTCGTGGAGTAAAGCTTCCTGGTGTTGGAGGTCTTGGGGTCGGTGCCGTCGGTGGTGTAGTAGATCTTGTAGCCGGACTCAGCCGAGAGAGCAAGCCTGAAGGAGGCGTTGTAGAAGCCGGGATCGTGGTCGAACCTTACTTCGTTTAGCATGCATTTTGTGATCTTGTTCTCGCCTCTGGAGGAGCGGGGTCCGATCTGGGCAAGCGTCATAGAGTTCTGCTTGCCGATGTTAAGGGTGCGGTATCCGCTGTCAGGCTGCATCGCGACTCTGACGGCAAACTTTGCCTTTGTCAGATCGTCCACGTAGCCCGTGTCAAAGTTAAAGGTTTCCGCGGCCACGAAATAGGAGACTTTTTCCGCCGCGTTTTCGGGCTCGAGAGCCGCGTTGGGTTTATTTGCCGTGGGCGCCAGAATGAGAGCCACCTCTTTGTTGTCGATGGTCACGGCCCAGTTGGCGTCGTATGTGTTTATAGTTACAAGCTCGCTTTCCTTCTGATAGTTTGGGGCCGCGTTGCAGCGGATCAGGTAGTATCCGCCTGCGGGGACAGTCACGTTGCCGAAGGAATACTCCGCGTAGCTCTCGGAATCCTTCGACTTGTAGTAAATGGAAAGACCGTTGAGATCGATGCTCTTGTCGGCGGTGTTGCAGAGCTCCACAAAGCTGTACTCGCAGATACCGTCATTCTTTCCGCCGTTTCCGTAGACCTTTGAAATGACGATGCCTTCAAAAGCGTCGGCGCCGAGGTTCGGTACCTCGGGTTCTTCGGGTTCCAGAGTGTCGTACCAGCCCGCAAGATACCTGTTGAGCATGATCGAATCCCAGTCGGTGAATTCACCGTCGAAGTCCAGATCCAGATTTTCCTCAACAACTTCCACGTCCCATCCGGCAAGATAGCGCTCGGTAACGATGGCATCCCAGTCGGTCACTTCGCCGTCTCCGTCGGCATCGCCAATGACCTTGGAGACGACCGTAACAGCGGCGGACGCTCCCTCGAAGGTCACCTTCGATCCGTTGAAGTTTCTGGCCTCAACGTGCTCCACAGATACTGTGTAGTCACCGGGCAGCGCGGTTCTTCTTACGTAGAACGTGATCTTGGCGATCTGTCCGTTGGCGGTGTTGTTGGCCGAAGCAAGAGGATCCGCCCATCTCAGCACGTAAGGCGACGTGATGGTGGTGGAAGGCGTAGTATATCCGGAAAGCAGTCCCAGATCCTCGACGCCTATCAGCTCCAGTCCGTCCGTGTCAAACGAGACGGTATTTCTCAGCGAAATGATCCCGGGGTTGTTTTTCACAGCCACGAGCACTTCAACGGTACTGCCCGGGACGCAATTAACGCTGCTGACTTCATAACGGGGAGAAGTCGATGCGGCGAGAACGGGGTCCGCTGAAACCGTAAACAGTCCTGCCGGAAGAACCGACAGGGTCATAACCAAAGCAAGAACAAAAGCTAAAATCTTCTTCATAATTGTTTTCCCCTGAATTCCGGAAATGTAAATCACGTTAACTCCCGTGTCTTACTAGTTTATCTTCATCCATATCGCCGGACGGACGCCATATACCGAAGTAACGTCATTCTGAACGGAATCATATTGTCCGTTGCTGTTTATCAGTGAACCGTCTGACTGAGTGTTGCCGGGTGTTCTGACCCAGTAGCTGCAATTTCCTTTGTATTCTCCGGTTTCAACCACGTCGAGGCCTTTGGCCGCTGCGTATTCTGTAGCCGTACACATTCTCGCAGAGTCATAAGCGTTGGGGTATGAAGAAAAACCGTACAAATAGTTTGTCAACTCTTCGTAGCTGAGGATAAATACCTTGTCCCAAGTACCGTCTCCTCCGTCTGCCCCGGTCACAGGATTATCGTCATTATGCAGGGCCACCTCGCAGATCTTATCTCTCTCATAGGGAATGAACGAACGAATCAGGAAAACATCGTTTAGCCATGCGCGCAGGGAAGAAGAAGCCCAGGTGTTATTATCTCCGTCTTCATCGTATGGCAGGGCATCGATAACATACTCCGACACCAAAAGCACTCTGTCCTTTTCAACAGCGACCACGCGCCACATCATTTCGCTTTTTCTATCTGAATCAGCATCCTGTCTGATTTGGCCAAAGACGTAATTATCGCCTCTCTGCAGCTTGAAAGAATCCTCACTGCGCCTGAGAGTTGCCGCATCTGCGCATAACATCGGTCTCACGCCAATGCCGCCGTAATCCACGTCTGTTCCGCAGGTATCGATAAAACCGTACTCCGAGACCACTGAAGCCGCGCTGAGAGATTCACCGGGCAGGGATATCCACCACTGACAAACGTCGAGTATATCTCCGGAGTCCGCAGCTATGCACCCTCTTGCTCTTGCGTAAGTCGTCGCCGAACACAGTCTTTCGTCGTCATAGCTGTCGGGATCCGTGCTGAAGCCGTAACCACTGTAGACCATATTATAGTATCCGGGAAGGTACACGTAATCCGTAACGACTTCTTCTGAACCTGTCTCATAATCCGGATTCTTTTCGATATAATGATTAGTGGACTTTATCTGAGCTTTTTCACTGCTGCTGAAGGCGGAGTTGTAAAAATCGTTATTCAGCCAGCTTCGCAGAGTGGACGTCTTCCAGGTGACTCCCTTACTGACCGTGTTATAGGGCAGAGCATCGAGGGCATATTTTGAAATAAGCGTCGCCGTTCCGAAATCTACGCTGAGAACGATCCATTCGATTTCTTCGGTACCGTTTGAAATATTGTTATCCTGCTCGTAAGATCCCAGTATTACCACATCGCCGGCTTTCAGTTCAGGCACAGGTGAGGGCGTTTCAAATCCTCCGGTCCCGGTTTCCGTTCCCGTCGTGTTAGGTTCCCAAGTCCACGGAGCTTCCGTTGCCGGCTCCCAAGTCCACGGAGCTTCCGTTGCCGGCTCCCAGGTGGAAAATGACGGTTCCGGAGGAAAATCGGTTTCAAGCCACGGGTCATCCGAAGGCAATTCCACGTTCCAGCCCGCAAGATAACGCTCAAGAAGAATGGCATCCCAGTCCGAAATATCACCATCCTCGTCTATATCAAGCTCCGAAAGATGAATATCTACGTTCCAGCCCGCAAGCCAACGTTCGAGAAGAATGGCATCCCAGTCCGAGACCTCACCGTCTCTATCTGCATCACCGGCAGAAAAAACAGCTTCCCCCGCCAGCAAAGACAATACCAATGCAAAAGCAAGAAACACGCTGATGATCCTTTTCATGTATAACGTTCCTCCCTTGATGAGTCATTTAGCATAGCACGCGCAAAAAAATAAATAATAAGCAAGTGTATTTTATCAGCATAGCCGGATACAGTCAACAAAAACGAAAAAAAGCGGCTGTTAAGAAAAAACGGAACGCCGCGGCAAAAAGGCATTCCGTTTCCACTTGATCGATTTTTACGGGTCAACTACCGATCCTTATTTTTGTTTTCCCCCGGGCGATGGCCCTCTGTATCAGTTTCACAAGCTCTACGAGAGGGATCATGAGCACCGCAAGCCCCATGGCTATCAGGTATTCGGTGAACTCAAAGCCTGCGGTCAATCCGAAGCCGAACCATGTGTTGACTACCGGAACAAAAACCACCGCCGTGGTCAGCACGAAGCTGAGAGCCGCGGCTCCGAAGAGCATCAGATTGGCTGTTTTCATTTTGAAAATACTGCCCCTCTGGCTTCTCATGTTGATGCTGTGGAATATCTCCGCCATGCTCATCGTGATGAACGCCATGGTCATGCCGTCGACGCAGTCTTTGAACAGCGCTGTCGACGCGGCGGGATCTCTCACGGACTCGAACACCCAACCAAGGTATGTTCCCAAGTTGGCAAAGCTCAGCGCAAGGTTTTGTTCCACTGTCCAGGCGATGAACTCGCCGATGAAGAAGGAAAGAAGGGTCAGTACGGTGACCAGTATACCCTGGTAAGCAATGTCGATCCCCACGCCGCCGGAGAATATTCCGCTCTTTGAGGACCTGGGCTGCTTTTCCATGATCCTTGCCTCAGCGGGCTCAACGCCAAGCGCCAGCGCGGGGAAGCAGTCCGTGATAAGGTTGATCCAGAGCAGGTGCACCGGCTTCAGCACGGTGAAGCCAAGCAATGTGGCAGTGAATACCGTCAGCACCTCCGCCATATTGGAGGAAAGCAGGAACTGGATCGCTTTACGGATGTTGTCGTAGATCCTTCTGCCTTCGGCCACAGCTCCCACGATGGTGGCAAAGTTGTCGTCCGCAAGCACCATATCGGCAACGTTCTTCGTAACGTCGGTCCCTGTGATACCCATTCCGACGCCGATGTCCGCGTTCTTGATGCTGGGGGCGTCATTGACGCCGTCGCCTGTCATGGCGGTGACGTAGCCTTTGGTTTTCCAGGCGTTCACTATCCTGACCTTGTGCTCCGGCTGGACCCTGGCGTAGACTCTGTACTGTTCAATAGTCTCCGCAAGCTCCTCATCGGAAATATCGTCAAGGGCAGAGCCTGAGATGGCCTTGTCGTTTTCGCCTAAAATACCAAGTTCTTTGGCAATAGCCACAGCCGTGTCCAGATGGTCGCCGGTGATCATGACAGTCCTGATGCCGGCGCTCTTGCATTCTTTCACCGCGTCCACGACCTCAGGTCTCACGGGGTCGATCATACCGGTGAGTCCGAGGAAAACAAGGTCTTTCTCGAGCGCCTCCGCGTCAAGGTCTCCGGGAACGGAATCGTAGAATTTTTCCGCCGCCGCCAATACTCTCAGCGCCTTGTCGGCCATTTCCTTGTTGTCCTTAAGGATCTGAGCTCTTTTGGCGTCGGTCATGGGAACCGCGCTGCCGTTGTCGAGATAGTAAGCGCATCTTGAGAGGACGATGTCGGGAGCGCCCTTCGTGAACTGGACGACCTTCCCTTCATGCTCATGCACGGTGGACATCATCTTGCGCATACTGTCAAAAGGCGCCTCGCCCACCCTGACGTATTCCTTGGCAAGCTCGTATTTGGGTTTGCCAAGCTTGTATGCGTAATTGACTAAAGCATTTTCCGTGGGTTCGCCCACAGCCGTATTGTTCTCGTCAAGGGTGGAGTCGCTGCAGCAGGCCATTGCGACAGCGGTCAGCAGCTCATCCGCGCCTCTGTGCTCAACGACCGTCATTTTATTCTGGGTGAGGGTCCCGGTCTTATCGCTGCAGATGATCTGAGCGCAGCCGAGGGTCTCCACCGCCGTAAGCTTTCTTATAATTGCATTCCGCTTGGACATATTTGTGACGCCAATGGAGAGCACCACGGTGACCACCGCGGCAAGGCCTTCGGGGATCGCCGCCACCGCAAGACTTATGGCCGTCATAAACGTGGCAAGCACGGTATCGAGTTTGACCGATCCGTCCGTTATCCAGGCTCTCGCGACTCCGAAGCCGAATATCACGACGCAGATGGCAAGGACCAGTATGCTTAGTATTTTGCTCAGCTGACCCAGTTTTTTCTGAAGAGGCGTATCGCCCTCGGACGTCTTAGCGAGAACGTCCGCGATCTTGCCCATTTCGGTGTTCATTCCGGTGCCGACGATGACGGCTCTGCCTCTTCCGTAGGAGACGGAGGAGCCCATGTAGATCATGTTCTTTCTGTCGCCCAGAGGCACGTCCTTGCCGCCAACAGCCTGCAGAGGTTCGGTCTGCTTGGTCACAGGCACGCTCTCACCCGTGAGAGCCGCCTCCTCGATCTTAAGACTGTGGCACTCAATGAGCCTTCCGTCGGCGGGGACCTGATCACCCGCTTCAAGCTCCACCACGTCGCCGGGGACAAGCTCCTCACTGTGGACTATCTTTACGACGCCGTCCCTTCTCACCTTGCTCGTGGCGGCTGACATCTCCTGGAGCGCCTCGATGGCTTTTTCCGCTTTGTTCTCCTGATAGACTCCCAGGATCGCGTTGATTATGACCACCGTCATTATAATGATAACGTCCGCGAAGCCTTCCTTATTGATTATAGCGGTGACAAGGGAAACAGCCGCGGCCGCGATCAAAACAAGTATCATCGGGTCCGCCATCTGCTTGAAAAACCTGACGATCAGAGGAACCTTTTTCTTTTCCGCAAGCTTGTTCTTCCCGTATTGGGCAAGTCTCGCTCCGGCTTCCTCCCCGGTCAGTCCCTCCGCCGAGCCGGCAACCTCGGCAAGGACGTCTTCGACAGAATCGGAATAATATTTCATATTTTTCCTTCCTTTAGTTCGAATAGTGGATCGTCCGCAACTGAACAGACAAATCAATTTTGCAAAATCTTTAAACTTTTTTCAATCTTTTTTCCCGGTTTAAGGCTAATTCAATTTTTAACGATTTTCCGGCGCGTTCAGCGCATTTATTCCCATTCACATCTGCTTCGGCAGGTCTTTTTTTGCGGAAAACCGCCGTCAATTCCCATTTTCTGCTTTAATAACGACTTTTTAACGGTTTTGGGCCTGGCTGCCCCGTAAGAAGGCTCTCTTTTGGCCGAAATTCTTATTTTTTCGCATTTTTGCGGTAAAACCAACAAGAAATCACTGAAAGGCTGATCTGCCCGCGGGGGTCATTGGCGGTCAAAATCAAATACCGCCCTGTCTCCGTCCAGCTTCAGGTACGCGTCAAACAGATTGCCGGTCTTGCTTCTGAACCCTTTTATCTTCGAGGTCCTGCCCTGCTCAAGCAGAAGCTTCACGTTGGCAGCGGAGACCGGCCTGCCGCAGATAATGAGCCTTACCGAAAACTTGCATCCGGAGGAGGAATAGTTAGAGCAGCCGTACCCGAAGAAGGTCCTCACCACGTCGCCTCCGCAAAGGGGGCACTTTCCAACCTTATCGCCGACGGTGCCGAAGTTCGTGTCCTCCTCGGCAGGCTCCGTCACGCCCCGTTTTTCAAACACCTCCGCCACTTCTTTTTTAGCCTCGTCAAGCCCCTGAGCGATGCCCGTCTTTCCCCGGAATATCTGCTTCAGAGTCCTGCCAAGCTCGGAAGTTCTGTGTTTGTCCATTGAAATATGCATGCCGCCAATGGCCTCGATAAGGAATTCACCGTCCGGCAGTATGGTGTAGACGTCTTTTTTGAGCTGGATGTATTTGCTTTTGATGGCGTTGTCAATGATCCCGGTGCGGGTGGCCTCGGTGCCGAGTTCAAGCCCTTCAAGGATCATTCTGTATTCCTCGGCGTCGTCCTCTCCGTAGCCTCCGTCACCGCTTTCGTCACCGTCGGAGGGCTGCTCGTCCTCCCCTTCGGAAGCCACGGCCGCGGCAGAAGCCGCATCCTTATCTCCTTTATCCCCGTCGGCCTTCTTTTTCGCGGCAAGGGCCTTTTCCTCCCTGAACGGATTCTTCAGGTAGTTATTCAGGGTCTCGATAGTGTAATGCTTCGGCGGCGTCGTCTCCTTTTCGACAGGTTTGAAATTAATGTTTACCTCGTCGCCCTTCTCAAGCGGCGGAAGGATCTTGTCCGAAACGCCTCCGTCGTCGTATTTCATGAAGCCTTTCTGCTTCACAACGGTCCCCTTCAGCACGAATTCCTCAAGCTCGCCCACTTTCACGGTGATCTCCGTCTTCTCGGCAAGGCAGGGCTCCGCGCAGAACACCGCCGCGAACCTCCTCATAACGGTGGAATAAACGATGAGCTCTTCCTCCGTAAGCTTCGACTTGTCGGGAATTATATATGTGGGCGTTATGGCCGAGTGGGATTCGATCTTGGAGTCGTCAAATATGGTCTTATCGTCCCGGAATTTGACGTTATATCCAAGCTTTGCCACCACGCCGATGACTTTTTTTATCTTGTCCTTTTCCGCGGAGGCAAGATATTCGGAATTGGTCCTGGGATAGGTCAGATATCCTGCCTCGTACAGCTTCTGTACCGTGGCAAGGCTCTTCTCCATGGGCATTTTGTATTTCTTGCCAAGGACGTTCTGCAGTTTCGACAGGGAATAGAGCTTCCCGGGCTTCACTGTCTCGTTTTTGGTCTTTTTGTCGGTGACCAGCGCCTTTTCTCTGTTATACTTTTCACAGGTGGAGAGAGCGCTGTATTCGCCTCTGCCTTCCCTGTCGCCCTCAAATCTGAGCTTGCTCACAAGCTGGACCTTGCAGCCCTTCGTCTCCTCCTCGGAGGCTATGCCGAAATACTTTTCGGGCTTAAAATACCTGATGGCCATATCTCTGTCGTATATAGCCTTCACTATCGGAACGATGACCCTTCCGACCCTGAGAAGCCTGCCGGTCCTTATAGTGGCGTACCTGGTCAGGTTCACGCCGTAGAGCCAGTCGATGTAGGTGCGGGCAAACCCTTCATTGGCAAGATTTTCATATTCCCTCTCGTCCTTAAGGTCCGCAAGCGCCGCCTTTACGGTCTCCGGCGTCTGGTCCGGGAGCCAAAGTCTTTTCAGCGCCTTGCCGGAATTCTCCGCGTTTTCCCTGCCGCCAAAGGAGTTCAGCACGCAAAGCCGCACGATTATCTCGCCTTCCCGGTCGGCGTCGCCCGCATTCACTATCGTGTCCACGTCGTCTCTGAGGCAAAGGGATTTGATCACGTTGAACTGGTTCCTGACGCCGTCATCCGGCTTTCCGCTGTCGTCCTTTCTGAGCTTGAATTTAAACTTTTCCGGAAAACAGGGGAGATTGTCCAGGGTCCACCTTGCCTTTTCGCCCTCTGCGAGGGGCGCGGAGCCGTAATCCTCAACGTCGCAAAGAGAAAACAGATGACCGAAGGCCCAGGTCACTATGTACCCTCCGCCTTCGAAATATCCGTTTCGTCTGGTCATATTTCCGATACCGGCATTGATATTTCTCGCAAGGCTCGGTTTTTCGGCGATTATGAGTATCATGAATTCCCCTTCGGAAACAAGGCTTTCGCAGAGCTTTGATCTTTCACACCCGGCGCGGGCGTATTCTAACGCCAAACCCCAAGCGGGCGCCATTTAATGTCACGTGCAAAGCGCAGCTTAATATCACACGCAAGGCGGGCGTATCATTAACGCGCCCGCCCCGCTGCTTATTTGGGCCGGAAGGCCCGGATCATTTTAGTTCGATCATTCTTTTTTCGCCGGAGCGTCGGTCTTCACTGCCTGCACTACGCCCTCGGCAAGGCCCGCAACCGAAGCTATCTCGGAGGGAATGATCACCTTCGTAGCGTTTCCGTTGGCGGCTGCCTCAAAGGCTCTCAGTTTCTGGAGAGTCAGGTAGCCTTCACCCGGGTCGGCTTCATTGATGTACCTGATGGCGTCGGCCTGAGCCTGCTGAACTGTACGGAGAGCAAGCGCCTCACCTTCGGCCTCTTTTATCTTAGCCTCTTTCACGGCTTCCGCCTTAAGGATGGCAGCCTCTTTTTCAGCCTGGGCAGCCAGGATCTGGCTTTCCTTCAGACCTTCTGCCACAAGGATGCGGCTGGCCTTTTCACCTTCTGCCTTAAGAATGGCTTCACGTCTCTGACGCTCGGCTTTCATCTGCTTCTCCATGGCGTCCTGGATCTCGTGGGGCGGAATAATGTTCTTAAGCTCGACTCTGGTGACTTTAATGCCCCAGGGATCTGTGGCCTCGTCAAGGATAGCCCTGATCTTAGAGTTAATGGTGTCCCTGGAGGTCAGGGTATGGTCAAGCTCCAGCTCGCCGATGATATTACGGAGCGTGGTCGCCGACAGGTTTTCGATAGCCGTGATAGGTCTGTCGACACCGTATGTATAAAGCTTCGGGTCTGTTATCTGGAAAAACACAACGGTATCGATCTGCATCGTGACGTTATCCTTCGTGATAACGGGCTGAGGCGGGAAGTCCACCACCTGTTCCTTCAGCGTGACGATCTTGGTGACCGAGTCTATGATCGGTACCTTAAAATGCAGGCCCGTCTGCCAGGTCGTGTAGTACGAGCCGAGTCTCTGTATAACGTATGCCTTCGACTGAGGCACGATCTTAATACTTGTAATAATGAGCAACAGGAGAAGCGCCACAACGCCTCCTATAACGCCAATAATAATGCCTTCACCGGCAAGGATCAATTCAAACATTTCAGGCCTCCTTTTTCAAAAACAGGCTGTCGCCTGTGCGGTCTATCATTCAAATGCCGTGCTTTTAAGCCCGGCGGTTCCCGGTATCGGTCAGGAAAGGTCCTCTCCTTCAGGTTCCTCAGGCGGGTCCGTCTCTTCGCAGAGCTTCACCACCGCTTTTACGCCTTCAATACTCTCGACGGTAACGTAAGTGCCCTCAGGTATTACAGTGCCGACCACGTTTCTGGCGCTCCAGACAAGGCCTTCCACCTTAATACTTCCGGTACCCGAGAGATTATCTATGGTCTCGCAGACCAGTCCGCGCTTTCCGATGATCCTGTCGCTGTTCGTGGGAGTTTTTTTCTTCTTTAAGAACTTTTTCGCCAAGGGTCTTGTAAGGATCAGAGCGATTATCGAGACCGCTGCGAAAGCAACGCATTGCCAAAGAACGGGGACGTCAAATATCGCGAGGACCAGAGCCACAAGACTGCCCGCACAAAACCAAACGGAAACAAGTCCCGACGTGGCGACCTCGACAATGAGCATAACGGCAAACACAACTGCCCAGATTACAATCCACATAACCTTTCACCTCTTTTCTCAAGAAATGCCGACCCCGCGGGCCTCCGGCCTGCATTCAGCAAAACACGGGCTTTAAAAGGAGATCCCGATCAGCATATCCGCAAAGCTGCCGGCAACATAAATTGCACGTTTCCCTGACAGCGGAAATCATTTACTTCCGAAACTGTCAATATATTGTACCACGTAAGGCGCCGATCTTCAATCAAAATCGGTTTCCGGAGGGCCCGGATCCCCGGGTCCGGTGCAGGTGTTCCTTATAGGTTAGAGCGGTATTTCCGGGCAATAAAAACCACTCTTCACCCGGCAAAAGGCCGGCGGCGCTCCGCAGGCCTTTCATCATCCGTTCACTGCCTGTGATGCGTCATTCCCCGAAGGTCAAAAGCACCGTTCCGTACGGCGGCAAAACCGTCGCGAACCCGCCCCGGCAGGACCTGATCTGCGCCGCCTGCGGCGCACTGTTTACCAAAAGGGCCGTCTGCCCGCCGCCCGGGCTGCGGCCGTAGGCCGCCACCACGCCGGAGGCATCAGTAGTCAGGCCTCCGGCGGGCAGCCCCTCCCGCAGCTTTGCGAAAGCGCCGCTTTCGCAAAGCGCAGCGGCCGCGCCCTCGCCCGAAAGCGGCGCGGCCCCTGCCCGTCCGGCGTCCTCATATTGGTCACTGAAGGCTCCCTCGGGGTCAAAAAAGATCACCTTTGCATTGGCGTTATTCGTCATATTGGCGATAAATTCAGCGGTCTTCTCCGTAACAAGGCACCCGGGCACGACGACCAGCTCGGGCCGTAAAGTCAGAGCTTCTTTAAGCCCGTCCGGGTCTGCAAAAATGAAGGGGACCAGGTCGTCCAGGAACAGGTTCATTGCCTTTTCAAGATTTACCTGGCACTTGTCTATGAGGGTCTGTTCGGAGGGCGCGTTGTCGAATTCGGTCCCGGGCTTCTGGAGACACATGACCGTATCAACGGGGTAGTATATGACCGCCTTTCCGAAGTTTCTTTCTCCCAATTCTTCCGAGGAGGCGGAGATTTTTTCGTTGAGACGGTTCCAGAATTCAGGAGTGTACGCCCCGTCGTTGTAGTAGGACGTGAACACGTCGGCGCCGAGCGCCAGCTGCAGCATAAGGGAGCATTCCACCTGCTTTTCCGTCACGTTGCCCCCCTGGGCGTGGGCGGACACCTCGTCCATGACGTGCTTCCTGCCGTAGAGCTCCGCCGATGATCTCACAAGAAGCGGCGTGAAGGCATTGGCCCTTACGATCTCCGGTACAGAGTGTAACATATCCAGGCCGGGAACGTGCATATGGGAAAGGAACCGCATGATGTTGCCCTCGAACCGCACGTGAAGCTTGAGCTCGTCCTCAAGAAGCACGTGGCCCGAGAACATAAGGCCGTTGTCCTCGCAGTATTTGCCTATTTGTCCGAAAAAGCTGTTCTCGAAAAGCAGGCTCGCCATATTGTTGAAGTCATGCCTCGTACGCCTTGCCTTCTCTGATCCGCCGGCGAAAAGATACGCAAGCTCATCCGTCAGATCCCTGCCGTAAAGCCTTCTGAACTCCTCGATAAAATGTCTGCCCCAATTGATGACAGGGTAAAAAGGTATGTTCGGATCCGGGGTGTGGTCGATGCGGGGCGTGTTGATCCCCTGGTTTATATAGTGCCCCATGTATGAGGGCTCGTCCGTGAAAATCGCCTCGACAGTCGCTTCCGGCCTCGGGTCACCGATCTCTTCCGCGAAGGTGCCTTTCAAACAGTCAACGTACCTTCTGTAGGTATTGTCAATGAACTCCGCCACCGCGTCGGGACTGCTTACGTCAATGTACCTTCTGGAAGCGCACACGTTGTTCTGGCAATGGGCGCCCTCGAAGGCTCTCTTGACGTAAAAGCCAAGCACAAGCATATTGCACGCTTTGGCGTTAAAGACCTCCGTCTCGTCTTCATGGCCGAACACCACCGGACTTTTGTCCAGTTCCCCGTCGGTGATCTTTTCGCTCTTCATTTCGTAGCCGACAACGTTCAGCGTCTTTTCGTGGCCGTATGGGAGCCTGAAGACCTTTTTCTCACCGGGCTTCAGCACCTCGTGAACAACGACAAGGGCCCTTGCCTCCAGGTCCGGATCCGCGGAAAGAGTTTCCTTCCAGGCGCCTCCGCTGGGGTACCCTTTTTCGTCATAGAGCCACATCCGCATGTCGTTTTCACGGCAAATCCGGACTTTTTCTCTCATCAGCCGCCACTCGGTCTCATTCCGGAGGTAGTCGTGATCGCCAACGTTTGTGACGATGCCTCCGAAGCCCTTGGCTTTAAGCTCTTTGACGCGGGCCTCGATCTTCGCGACCTTGTCCTCAAAGCTGTCCTCTTCTCTGTAGCCAAAATACCCGTGAGTTATCCTCAGCATCCTTCCGTAATCCTTCATAGCGCCTCCGGTAATACTTTATCGTTATCCTGCCGTCCGCCGGCAAATTTCTCTTACGGATATTCTATGCTTAAAGGAAGCGGTTGTCAATTGCGGGCATAGATGCATTTTGAAGAAGTGGAATAACGCTCTTGAAGCTTTGAAAAATCAGATAGCAAACTCTCACATTTTGATTGACAAAAAGCCGGAGAAGTCGTTATATTTTATTGAATTCTGCAAAAGCGGAGGCCTATACACCGAAAGGAGTGACATGTCTGCACAGCGCAGCAGTCTACCTTAGATTGACTATTTGCCTTCACGGCATTACCTATAGGCATTAGGATCAAAGGATAAAGGAGCAACGAAATGTCATACGAAAACCCGGGTATAGTTCAAGAGTGGCTGGATAACCTTGGAGAATTGAACGTAGACGTAAAAAAGATGTTTGGCTGCTATTGCCTGTATTGCGACGGCCAGGCTGTCGGGTGGATCCATGACAGCGTTCTCAGCTTGCGTGAAGTCGGTCTTAATTATCTGCCGGAGGACATAAAAAGGCCGGCTCCTGAAGATAAAATACAGGAACTGATCATTCCGTTCGATTATGTAACTGCAGAGTGGCTTCCAAGGTCAGTTCAGGACACTGCGAATATCAGAAGAAAGAGTCAAAAACAATATGATTAAAATACTGTTCATCTGCCACGGCAACATCTGCCGCAGCCCCATGGCCGAATTCTGCCTGAAGGATCTTCTTGCCAAAGCCAATGCCTCGTCATTGGCGTATATCTCTTCCGCGGCCACCAGCGCGGAGGAACTCGGAAACCCGGTATACCCTCCTGCCAAACGAAAGCTCCGGGAGCAGGGAATCGACTGCGCGGGCAAGACCGCAAGGCAGATCACACGTTCAGATTACGAAAAATATGATATAATCGTGGCAATGGAGCGCTGCAATCTGCGCAACACGGAGCGCATCACAGGCCCCGACCGCGACCGCAAATTCAGGCTCCTTATGGATTACACGGACACCCCCGGAGGCGTTGCCGATCCCTGGTACACAGGCGATTTCGACGAGGCCTGGCGGGACATTGAAAAAGGCTGCCGGGCGATGGCGGAAAGGATCATCGGCGGCAAAAAGCTCTGACTCCGGCCCCTTGCGGACTGATCGGGAATTCACGGTACGGCCCGGTCTTACTTCCCGGCAAGGGATCATACTGACAACTATGAAAAAGATACTTGGCTATTTCAAAAAGAACAAGGTCAGAAAAGCGCTGGCTCTTACGGTCTGCTTCTCATTGATCAGACTCCTTGCCGGTCTTCTGGTGTACGTGGCGGCGGCCGGCCACTCCTCAACGGTCCGCTCGGTATACACGGAAAAGATCTTTCCGTTCATCACAGCGCCAATGAAATTTATTGCCTCGCTCGTACCGTTTTCCGTTGGCGAGACGCTTCTCATAGCGGCCGTCGGCCTTTCTCTCGCGGGTCTTGTCTTCTGCTTCGCCCGCTGGATCTATCTTGCGGCAAAGAAGAAAAAAGGCACAAAGGGCTTCCTTCGCCTCCTCGCAGCCGTCATTGCGTTGGCGATCCTCGTTGGCGGCAATTTTTTCATCTACGGCGGCCTCAACTACCGCTCACTGACCTTTAAGGAAGTCACAGGCCTTGAAACGAGCGCGGTGGACACGGAAGAGCTGCAGCAGCTTTGCCTTCTTTTAGGGAAAAAAGCGACCGAAGCCCGCAAAGCTGTTGCCAAAAACGAAAACGGGGTCGCCTCCGATCCCCGCTCATACGAGGAGCTGTTAAAGCTCTCTCCGAGCGGCTTTGCCAACGCAGCCAAAGAGTTTTCCTGCCTTGAGGGCACCCTCGTCGGTCCGAAGCCCGCCTTCCTCTCCGAGATCATGAGCTACGAACAGATCGCGGGTATTTTCCCCATCGTATACACCGAGTCCATCGTCAACGTCAACTCTCCCGTCTACGACACGCCATTCACGGCCTGCCACGAGCTTGCGCATCAGCTTGGCTTTATGCAGGAGGACGAGGCCAATTTTATCGGCTACCTTGCCGCCGTCAACAGCGACGATCCTCTCTACGTCTACAGCGGCTACTACAACGGTTTTTCCTACGCAATGAACCAGCTTTACAGCTATGACCGTGACCGCTGGTCCGCCGTCTGGAGCGACCCGGGCATCGACGCCGAAGGCATTTCCAATGACATGCGCAACGCCAATTCGGTCTGGGACGCCTACCGCAAAAAAGCACCCGTTGTGAGCAAGGTCTCCGAAGCCGTCAACGACACTTACCTCAAAGCCAATGACATCCCCGACGGCACCCACAGCTACGGAAGAATGGTGGATCTGATGCTCGCGTACTATAAGAGCAGCATACAGTGACAAGGCTGCTTGCAGAACAAAAAAGAAGAGTGCGGAATTATTCCTTCTGCACCTTTCTTTTTACTCAAAATGCGCAAAGAACCTTAAATTTCCTTTCCCCGGGTGAACGAATAGTTTTGAGCTATTTTTGCTCGCGTGGACCCGAAGCTGTACGAAGGTACTGCGAGCGGTCCACTCGAGCAAAGTGTTTTGCGTAGTAATAAAGAAAAATGCGGAATTCTTTTTTCCGCACTCTTCTTTTTATTTCACGCAAAACACGTAAAGAGCCAAAAATATTGCTAAGTGAAAACGCAGAGTTAAGAGCTATTTTCGCGGGCGCGGGGCCGACGCTGTACGAAGGTACTGCAAGTGCCCCGCTCGCGCGAAGCATTTTGCGCAGCAATCAAATAAAGTTTGGGTTCTTCTTACCGCAATTATATCTTTATATTCCCTGCGCAAAATGCGCAAAGAGCCTTAAATGTGCGTTTTCACCCAAGGGCTACGTCTAAAGCCATCATCAGTGTAAATCCTACCGCAAACATTACAACGCCGATATTGGAATGTTCGCCCGCGGACATTTCCGGTATCAGCTCCTCGACCACCGCGTAGAACATTGCCCCGGCGGCAAAAGCCAGAAGGTAAGGCATTGCCGGTACCGCAATGCTGGCGAAAAGCGCCGTAAGGAGTGCCGCCACAGGCTCCACCGCTCCGGAGAGCACACCGTCAAGGAAACCTCTGCCTTTGGATTTGCCTTCCGCATGGAGCGGCATTGAAATAATTGCGCCCTCAGGGAAATTCTGGAGGGCCATACCGATGGAAAGGGCAAGCGCCGCGCCGGCAGTGATCTCCTGTGATCCCGAAAGAAGACCCGCGTAAACAACGCCTATGGTCATGCCCTCGGGGATGTTGTGCAGGGTCACCGCAAGCAGAAGCATGGTGTCGCGCCTTGCCTTGCTCTTGGGGCCTTCAGCCTTTTCCGCGTACATGTGAAGGTGCGGGATCAGACGGTCCAGGAGCAGCAGGAAAAGAATTCCTATCCAGAAGCCTACGAAGGCCGGCAGAAAGGTAAGTTTCTTCAGATTCTCGCCAAAGGACTGCTCGCTGAGATTCATCGCGGGGATCAGAAGGCTCCAGATGGAGGCCGCGACCATAACGCCGGAGGCAAACCCCGTAAGCGCCCGCTGAACGTTCCGTCCCAGGTCCTTCCTCATGAAAAACACACAGGCAGCGCCCAGTGTCGTTCCAACGAGGGGAATAGTTATTCCAAGCAATACTTCAAGCCACATACCGTTCCTCCGTATATCATTCCGCCGGAAAACCGGTCCGGCTTCTCAAACAATGTATTACTCTTTAGGTGTTGATTTGTCAATACTCTGTATCAAAAATCCTGTCTTATATTGATTACTCGCCAATGCGTTTTACCCGAACCTCTCCAGCCACTCGTCAAGTATCGGGTTTGCGTTCGGGTTGCCCAGTGCCCTGCATCTTCTGACCGCCTCGACGTGCCTTGACGGGTCGTCGTTTTTCATTGCCACCAGGAGCTGGCCAAGGATCTTCATGGGTTTGGCGTAGTTGACGCCGTAGACGGCGGCATATTCGCTTGATTTGAAGCCGGGGCTGCAGCAGGCAAGGGCAAACTCGTCAAGATCAAACATCCTGTAGTAGTCAGGGGATGGCTTCGTTGCCTTTGCGGTCACTCCCGCGTTCATGGGGCAGGCAGTCTGGCAGTCGTTGCAGCCGAGAAGCTTGTTCCCGTAAAGATGATTCAGGGGATCGTCAAGGGATGCTTTTTCGAACTGCTTTTGGCGTACGCAGCGCCCCGCGTCAAACGAATCCGGCTTCAGGGCTCCCGTGAGGCAGGCCCTTGAGCATCTGCCGCAGTCCGCGCAACCCTTATCCTCAACTCCGAAGGATGTCTTTGGCAGTTCCGCGGCGCCCTTGCCCTGAAGGTCGATGACCTCCATGCAGAAGAAGGTGCCGAAGGGCTTGATCCAGATCAAGGTGTTGCGGAGGAATCTGCCGATGCCCAGGCTGAAGACAAGCGCCTTGTAGCTGCCCTCAAAATAGCAGGCGTTTTCGAAGGAGGCACCTTTGAGGAACGATATGAGCTCGTTTTTCAGCCGGTATATCCGCTGGGACGTCCAGTAGTAGCTGTCGACAAAAGCCGTCCGGGGCTCCGCAACGACGTGCGGAACGTAGGGCATAAAAATGCACAGGAAACCGTCTGTCTCGGCGAAATAGGCGTTTCCGTAGCCGTCAAATTCCTCCTGGGACAGGTCTTCGCAGTCCGCAAGGGGCCGTATACAAGGACAGACCTCCGTGCGGAAGTCTGTCAGGATCATGTCTGTTATCTTCATTTTGCGGTCACTCTGAACGTCACCGTTTCGTCCGGGGACTCGGCCTCGTAAACAAAGGAGTATGAGTAGGTGCCGTCCCTGCCAAGGTGTACCGCGTAGCCGTCATAGTCTTTGACCTTGGTCTCGTAAAGGGTGGCATTGCCCGCCGCATCAATGATCTCGATAGTGGGCCGCACAAGAGCGGTGAAGCCGTCGACTCTCACAACGTTTCTGTTGCGGCCGCCCGTTACGGTGAACTCGGCCTCATTGGCGTCGGCAAGAACTCTTGCCAGATAGGGCTCGTCAAGGATCGTGCCCTTCTTGGCTTCCGTCACCGTGAGAGGCTTTTTGACGGAGTCCTCGAACACCAGCAATATGTTCTCGTCGGAGGTAAGGTCACGGTTCGCCCAGGGCAGCATCAGGAACTCAATGTAAATGCGGTCGCCCTTCTTGAAGGTGGTCTTGCCAAGGTCGAGAGTAAGGGATGAGAAGTTCAGGCTGCCGCCGAAGCTGTCACGGAGGATGAAATTGCCCTCCCATTTCTTTCCGCCAATGGTGATATCCGTGTCTTTGATGACGACCGCGTAGTTCATCGGGTCGTCCTCACCGGTGACGCGCATGGGCACGGGCTTATTGCTGTGGTAGTAGGCGTACCAGCCCTGCTTGCTGTTGATGGTGTAGTAAGTCTCGTCTCTGGTCTTGGTCACCAGGTCTACGTGCTGTCTGTTTCCGTCGGGATCCATGTAGCTGAGCTCCGCGAAATACTGGCTTCTGCTGTCCTGATACAGTAGAGTGAACTGCTTCCTTACGTCGTTCAGGGTCAGATCCTTCAGGAACTCCAGGTCTATCACGGAGTAGGTCCTGTTCTCGTCAGTCTGCGGGAACTCGGTGTGGCGGATAGAGTACTTGAAAGCGCCGCTGTCCGCGATATATGAATACTCGAGATCCGCGTAGGACGGGCCCGAGCTGTTGATCTTGGAGCCAAGGTACTCGTTCATTACGAGCTTGCCGTCATTGTCGTAGTACGAGGTGGCTTTCGACGTGGCAACGGATGTGAACTGCGGGTCGCCCTCCCACCTGATGCCGCTGTGGCCTCTGAAGTCGGGAAGCAGGAAGCCGTCCTTTCCGAACACGCCGTAGAAGCTGATGCAGTTGGATTCGCTGCACCCCGTTGACAGATGGTAATACGAGACAAAGAACTGAATGGACGAAAGCTGCTTTATCTGGAATTTGCCCCAGTTCACGTACAAATGTACGTCCTTAAAGGTGACCGAGCTGCCCGATTTCATTGCCAACGGGAATATCGAATTGCTGAAGGAGAGATCCTCGGGATCGTAAACCTTTTCCTCCTTCTCGCAGTCGAAGTTCTTGCAGACCTGCATGGGGATCGGCACCTGCATCTCGTCCCCGTCAAGGAGGACTGCGCATTCAAGGGTGCCCGGATACGAGGTCACGCAGATATATATGTCTCTGTCGTTGTAGTCCGCGTTAACGGTGATGTCCGAAATGAAATAATCGTTGCGGTGAGGCTCCGGGAAAACGTTTGGCCAGATGGTTCCGTTGACGGTCGTCTTATAGTAGCCCTTGAGGGTGTCGTAGCCGTTTATTTTGGCGTTGCTGGAGCCGCTGTTCACCACGAAATTCTCCGCGGGTATCGGATTGCGCTCCTTCCAGGCGGCGCCATCCACCGAGTCAAGGTTCCCCGTGGGATCCGTATAAATTCTGTGTCCGAAATAGCAGGATCTTCCGGCTTTGAGCTTGAGCGGGCCTGCAGCGATCTGTTTTACCACGTATTTTCCGTCCTCAAGGGTGACGGTCGTCTTGAGCGTGGACCCGTCGTCGGGAATGATTATGGCCACAACACCGGCGTCCTTTACCTTAAAGGCAACGTACTGGACGGAGCCCGGGTCGATATTTGTGTCGCTGTGGGCGTCATTGTAGTCACGGATCCTTATCTCCTCAACTTTGTCCACAGGCATTTCCCAGATCATACCGAATTCTTCAACTTCCTCGTAGCCCTTTCTGGCAAGGAGCCTGAAGCTCTGGTGGACCTTGTCGGGGTAAACGTCCAGGGTCTTCTCGCCGAGAGCGCAGATGCACTCGCCAACGGTAACAGCTCTCACGTCGTAGACCGTATATTTTTCGCCCGGGATCTTTCCGGCGTCGATCCTGATGCCCATGAGATCGTCCTTAAGTTTGTCGCCGATCTCGAGCACGTAGGTGTGGGGCTTTCCGTCGCACGAGAGCTCGAAGTCTATCATCTGCTCCGCATTGAAATCTCTTGTCTGTTTGTCGAATAAGAAAAGCTGTGATCTTCCCGCAGAGCCTTCCGCCGCAATGGTGATGGCGAGATGAGTCGCTTTGCTCTTCGGCACAGGAGTCTCAAAATATCTTGCGATGTAGGGATCCAGGCCCTTGGTCAGAAGCATTGTGACCGATTTGCCCTTATCGTAGGAAACGGAGCAGTGGGAGGAGGCGAGCCAGTCGTTGTCAAAAATGCTCAGAGAGGTCTCCTGGTCGAACTTGTAGCTGCCGTTTTCCTTGGTTCCGAAGCCCTGGTCTCTGAGGAAAACTTCATAATAATAGTATCCGAGTCTGGTGGTGTTGATCCTTCCCACGGTCGTGGAATAGTTGTCGGACCAGACCGTGCCGTTTTTGTCGACAACGTACGAATACATCGAATTCGTCAGGTACGTGCCGCCGTTTCTCTCGCTGATGCTCTCGATACCGAGCTTTCCGTCGGTGTCAAGGGACTCGACTATCCTCAGCTGCTTGTTGTAGATCTCATACTTGGATCTGTCCGTGCCCGCAACGTACCTGGCCTGCACGCCGTTTGCCGCCTGATTCGCCAAAACCACCGAATCAGCAAGTTTTGTGTCATTTGTAAGATCTCTCATTTCAACAGGTTCCTCCGTGGAGCTGATCGGATCTATATCAGGGAAATCAGAAGGACCCGGTTTGTTTGTGTCTGTACAGCCGGAAAAGACGAGCACCAAAGCCAATGCGCAAAGCAGTACCGAAACAGCTCCCGCAGCTCTTTTTCCGTAAAACGACCTTTTCATATCAATGTTCCTCCTGTCCCCGGATCCGACGTTTTTTGTTCCCGCCGCCGTTGCCAAAACAAGCCGCAAAGGCCGCCGCGGGCTCCGGTGATATCAATTATAAAAAAGCAGGACAGGAACGCACGTAATCGCATCCCTCTCCTGCCTGCTCAAAAGAACCTCAGTTCTTTTCTTCAGCTTTTTCTTCTTTCTTAACTTCTCTGATAGCCCAGCTCTTGACTTCCACAAGTGAATTGTCAAGGGACGTCTGTATCGTGATGTTGTCGTCTTTAATATTGACAATTGTTCCCACGATGCCGCCGATGGTCACGATCTCCTGGCCAAGGGTCATGGAGCTCTTCATCTCAGCTTCTTCCTTCTTCCGTTTTCTCTGAGGACGGAGAATGAGGAAATAGAACATTGCGCCGAGTATAACAACGTAGATGATTATGAGGACCCAGGCCGGAACGCTTCCGAGGCATCCGAACAGGCCGGTGGCGGGAGCCTGAGTGGCCTCCGGTGCAGCTGTTCCCGCGGCGGCAGTCGCCTCCGCAGCCGCGGTAGCGTCATCGGCAAATGAAAGAACTGTGCCGGCAGCATTCGCGGCGGCGATCCCAAGTGTCATAAGTCCTGCCGAGAGTCCGATCTTCTTATTTAACATAAATAAACCTCCGTAAATATCTCTGGCGGTGAAAAAGCCGCCGTTTGTTTTATTTTTCCGCCTCTGCCCTCCGGCATCCGGCGCGCCTTAACGTCAAGTTTAATCCTTCAACATTGAACTATCCTTGCGGTTTCAAGTATATTTCCGCGGCCGTTTTTTGTCAAGGTCTGTTGCCCTCAAGCTTGGCGTAGAATTCGTCCCTGAAATCAAGGAGCCTGTCGTCCATGATCGCCTGCCTTATGTCCGCCATTAGCTTCTGCAGATACCTGAGATTATGGATGGTCATGAGCCTCAGCCCGTACATTTCTCCGGCTTTGAGCAGGTGCCTGATGTAGGCCTTCGTGTGATTCCTGCAGGCCGGGCAGTCGCATTCGGGGTCGATGGGCGAATAGTCGTGGGCATATTTGGCGTCCCTTACGATGATCCTTCCCCTGGAGCTCAGCGCGGTCCCGTTCCGTCCGATCCTGGTGGGCAGCACGCAGTCGAACATGTCGATGCCCCTTATTGCGCCTTCGATCAGATTGTCCGGTCTTCCCACGCCCATGAGATACCTGGCCTTGTCCGCCGGCAGCTCAGGCACCGTCTCCTCCAGCATGTCGTACATCGTCTGGGTCTCTTCTCCCACGCTCAGACCGCCAATGGCATATCCCGGGAAATCAAGGCTCACGATCTCCCGGGCGGACTGTTTTCTGAGGTCCGCGAAGGTGCCTCCCTGGACGATGCCGAAAAGAGCCTGGTTTTTCTCATTGGCGTGTGCCTTAAGGCATCTCTCCGCCCAGCGGGTAGTGCGTTCAAGAGATTTTTTCGTGTAATCGTAGGAGGAAGGATAAGGCGCGCACTCGTCGAAAGCCATCATAATGTCGGCGCCGAGAGCGTTCTCGATCTCCATCACCTTCTCCGGGCTCAGGAAAAGCTTTGCCCCGTCAAGGTGCGATCTGAAATGCACGCCCTCCTCCGTAATCTTTCTGAGATCCGAAAGGGAGAACACCTGGAAGCCGCCGCTGTCGGTAAGGATGCTGCCGTTCCAGTTCATAAACTTGTGCAGCCCGCCGGCCTCTCTCACAAGCTCGTGTCCGGGTCTTAAGAACAGGTGGTAGGTGTTTCCGAGGATTATTTTTGCCCCGACCTCATTGAGCTCCTCGGGGGAGATCCCCTTGACGGAGGCCTGGGTGCCCACAGGCATGAATACCGGCGTGTCGATCTCGCCGTGGGGCGTGATGAGCTTACCGAGCCTGGCGCCTGACTGTTTGCATTGTTTGATCAATTTGTACGTGACAGCTGCCATAAGGAGCCCGCCTTTCGGAAACACTACCGCGATATTTTATCATTTTAAAAGAAACGTTTCAACGAATAAGCCGGGCGTCCCCGGATCATCTCCCGTAATAATTTCACTTAATGACGCCAAAGCAGCACCTCCCGCGTTTTTTCCCATGGGAGGCGCTGCCTTCTTGTCCGTTTCCGGACCTGTCAGATCTTAATGACCGGGGCCGCCGAGAGCAGTCAGCCCTTCTTATCTTCTTCCGGGCCAGCCACCCGGGTTGAACCCGCCCGAGCCGGAACTTCCTACAGACTGGGCAGTCTGGGTCCAGCTGAGAACGTTGGAGCCGTCCTTTGTCAGAACGTAATCTTTGTTAAGTGAAATACTTCCGGAGGAGATCCACACGGACGAGTAGGAGCCGGTGACGGTGAACTTAAGTATCTCTTCCCCGTTTTTTTCGGCCAGAACGTATTCGCCCGCCGAGAAGGAGCCGCTGCCCACGTACGTATTCACGGAGCCGCTGCCCGGGGTCTCGCATATGCCGCCGAAAGCGATTATCGTGCCGCCGGTGACCGTCAGATTCCTGTCAACGTCCACCGAGCCCGCCATCATTCCGCTGGAGGATCCGCCCATGATGAGGGCAACGCCGCCTGTCATCTCGAAGCTGCCGTTGGAGTCGATGGCGTCCGTGTCGCCTGACGGGGTGCGGACCTCAAGGTACCCGCCCGTGACGTAGATCATCGGAGTGGAGGCACTGCCCTTGCAGGCGTTGATGCCGTCGTCCTTGCCGTAGATGTAGGTCGAGCCGCCGGCAATGGTGACGATATTGGCTTCGAGTCCTTCGTAAGCCTCCTCAACGTTCACGTATCCGCCGCTTATCGTAAGCTCACCGTCCGCATGCATTCCGTCGTCCGCCGCCGTTATGGTGACGCTTCCGCCTGTGATATTGATGGCGCCGACAGCTTTGGCGCCATTTTCGAGAGTCCCGTCCGCGTTGGCGTGGATGCCGTCGTCCATGCACTTTATGGTCACCGTACCGCCGGAGATGTTGACGGCGTTTTCGGCCTTGATGCCCTTTGAGGAGTATGCCGTCTTGCCGGAGTTGCTTGTGTCCTTGGAGAGCCGGACCCATTCGCCGTCAAGAGACGAGCTTCCGGTTACGAGCCATGCGTTCATGGAACTGTTGACGGAATCCCCGGAAGACTTTTTGACGGGCTCCGCAGCAGCGGGGTCTGCGCCGGAGGAGACCTCCAGGAACATGACCTTGGAATATGCTGAGGAAGACTTGCCGATAAGGCCGTAGTAGCTGGTCCTGCCGCTGCGGACCATGGTATCGTAGGTCAGCTTGACGTAGGTGCCCTCTCCGGAATCACTGTAAAAATATGCGTAGTAGTCTCTGTTTTTGGAGTACGCGGAGGCGGAAAGGATCAGGTAGATATCCGAGGATGCTGCCGCTCCCTCGCTGCCCGAGTAGTCGGAGGTAAAGATATTGAGGACCGTTTCAACGTCCGACTGCGAAACGTCAACGTTATATGCCGCGCTGATACCGTCGCAGGCTGCGTACACGTCGATCTGACCGCCCTCTATGCTGACGGTGCCCTTCTGGTTGCCCTTTGCGGAAACAGAAGAGTTTCCGGTCTTGATGCCGTCCGAGCCTGTGGAGATCAGAATGAGCTTGCCGGATTTTATCGTGACGGAGTCGCTGCCCTTAAGGGCGTTTCCCTTGGCGGTGACTTTCAGCGACAGTTTTTTGACGGTAAGATCGTCCTTTGTTTTGATGCCGTTGTCGTAGGAACCGTTCACGATGAGCGTGCCGGTGCCGCCAACGGTAAGATCGCAGCAGGCGTATATCGCGGCGTCGTCGTTGGTCTCGTCGTCTTCGGAGGCCATGGCATCCGGATCCCCTGTCCTGGCGTCGGTTATTACGTTATAAGTGCCGTCGGCTGCGGTCACCGTGACTTTTGATGCGGAGGAAGCTAATATAGCCGAACCCGTGCTGCAGGATATCGACGCGTCGTTAAGGATCAGCGTCACCTCGTCATTCTCTCCCGCGGCAATAACGATCCGCCCTTCTTCAAGCTTTCCCGAAGCGGTGTATTCGCCTGCGCCCGTGATGGTGTAGACCGTTCCGCTGATCTCCGGAGCTTTTGCCCCGTCAGACGGTGTAAGAGTAAAATCCGAAGTTGACTCTCTGTCATCATTGGCGGGATCGTCAAGCACCTCCGCCGCGGTATCATCCTTCTTACTGACGGGAGTCACGCTCTCTCCTGAGGTCACGTTGTTCCCGGAGGTGCTGCCGGTTCCGGTCTCTGTTCCGATGCTCGTTAAAGAGCATGCCGAAAGCACAGACACAAGCAAAGCAGCTAAAATTACGTATATCGTCTTTTTGATACTTTTTTTCATGGAAATAACCTCCCTCGTTAAAGATCTCAGGATAATTCTACCATTCATTCTTAAAAAATATCAAAAAACTATCCTTCCGAAAAACTCGGGCCTGTGAAAATCCGGTTTTTCCGCTTTTATATCGCTCCAGCACTGAAAGTGGGCCTTTTCCGGGAAATGCTCCTGGCACTTATAAAAATTCCCCATTGGCTCCGTGATATCGCCAATGAAGCTCTTGGGGATCAGGTAGGTCACCCGCCAGCTGTCCTCGAGTATCTCCGGCCTGATCGAAAAAAACTCTGCGCTGCCGGTCCTTGGCGTGACCCTCTCTCTGGGCTTTCTTGACGAGCCTTTTCCCACCAGCATGCAGCCGTTGGCATTGCATTCGAAGTTGCAGTAAACGCCCGTGCCCGGATCCGGCATGAAGAAAAACTCAAGGCAGCTGTCGGTCCAGATCTCCCCCCAATCGTCAAATACGAGCCTCACCGGGTCCTTTTCGAAGGACTCCAGCCTCACCGCAACGTGAGCCCCCGTGTCAATGAGCTTCGCCGTGGATCTGTATTTTGTCGGAAAATCTTTTTCCCAGGGAGAAAAGCCGATCTCGGCAGTCTCCGCGGCAAGCCAGTCTGCCTCGTCAGGGATCTGCTTGTTTATCTTTTTTACGTTGTACGTGACCATTTTGAACTCCTTCCCCGCCGCTTTTCCGTCCCTCCCGGATCCGGTCGAAACGGCGGCAAAACAGGTTTTAAACAGGTTTGTTTTTATTTACAGTCCGGCGTTTTTCGTGTATAATCCGCTTATAATATTTAACGATTATCAGTCCTCCGGTCCGTTCCGGAACTATTTCTTGAGAGGTAAATATGATCCAGGATCTTCACTCCTACACTTACTACTCGTTCTGCGGAAAAGACGCCCCCGAGGCGGTTGCGGAAGGCGCCATTGCAGGCGGCATCGAGCTTCTCGGCTTCACCGACCACAACTACGGCATCGGTTTTCAGCGCGTAGATATTTTCTACATGGACCCCAAAAACTTCGAGGGCAAGGACTACGGCCGCTGCCTGGTAAGGTATTTCGATCACATAAACCTGATCCGCGAAAAATATGCGGACAGGATCAGGATCCTGCGGGGCATCGAGCTTTGCACTCTCAGCGGAGTAAATCTCGTTCTGCCCGAGAACAGCGACATTTCGTTCTTTGACTATTGTCTCATCGAGAACCTGGACTGCGAGAATTCGGTCACCGGCGGCGACCTTTTCTCATACGCCAAAAAGCTGAACTGCTACGCAGGCGTTGCCCATACGGATCTTTTTGCCCACGCGGAGCGCCTTGGCGTGAAGCCCCTGGATTACTTCAAGCGTATGGCCGACGAGGACATTTTCTGGGAGATGAACGTAAGCTACGATCCTACCCACAACTACCACCAGCATCAGTACGTTCTCGACTTCTTTGCGGATCCCGAGAAGCAGGAGATCGTGAGAAAGTCAGGCGTTAAGGTCAGCGTGGGCTTTGACGGTCACAGGATAGAGGATTATCTTCCGGACCGGGTAAAATCATACTGCCGTTCCCTGGAGGAGATGGAGATACCCATGCCCTTCGAGAAGGATTTTAAATGATAGCTCAGTTGTTTTCAATACAGATCGTCAGGAGGCACTAATATGAACACACGAATGGACAGATCCCGCTTCAACATCGGCACCTACCACCTGAAGCCTTACGCCCGCACCGAGCAGCACGTCAAGGACCTTGCGGATTGCGGCATTGACTTCGTCTGCTGCGCCGAGTACGACAAGGCTACTCTCGATCTTTTTGAAAAATACGGAGTCGGCGCCATCACGGTCGGAATAGTTCCCGGCTGGTGGGGAGGCGACGGTGAGAACACAGGCACGCTGCGGAAGGTAAATTCCCCGGAGAAGTACCTCGCTGCCGCCGCCAAATTCAAGGATCATCCCGCCGTCTGGGGGATCGACATTGGCGATGAGCCCTCCGCTCTTGATTTTCCGTACTACGGAGAAGTGTACGGCATGGTCAACTCCCTTTTCCCCAAGCAGTTCCCTTACCTCAACCTTTATCCGAACTACGCCTCGGTCTCCCGGAACACGGAGGATGAGACCACCTGCCAGCTGGGCACAAAGACTTACGACGAGCACATCCTGCGCTACTGCGAAAACGTTCCCGCGGATTACCTGAGCTACGATTTTTACGTGTACTGCACCACCGTGAGGAAGGCATATGAGAACCTGATCTCCGTTGCCGACGCCTGCCGCCGCTCCGGACGCTCCATCTGGATAGTTCTCCAGGTAAACTCCCACGTGCCCGAAAAATGGATATCCGAAAACATGCTCCGGTTCCAGGCCTTCAGCGCAATGGCCTTCGGCGTCGAGGTCATCACCTGGGCCTGCTACACCGCCGGCTGGTGGTACAACCAGGTCCTTGACGAAAAAGGCGAAAAGACCGCCCAGTACGAAAAGCTGAAGAAGATCAACAAAGAGATCAAAACTCTGGCGCCCCTATACATGGAATACCGCACCGCGGATACTCATTTTGTGGGCTTCGGAGGCAAAAACGCCAAAGAGATCGAGGGTTCCTCTTCCATCAAAGTCAAAGAATCACTGTCGACAGGGTACGTAAGGGACCTCAGATCCGAGGACGGTCTCGGGCTGCTGGTGGGCGAGATGGTCTCCAAAAATAACGACGGCTCCCGGGCCCTCTTCATAACAGCCGCGGACGATTACAACGACGTTGATCACAGAAAGCGGGCCGTGACCTTTACGGTGACCAATTCCGACGAAAAGATCGACTGCTTCGGCCTTAACGGTAAAAAGGAGCTTCTCCGGGACGGCGCAGGTTACAGGATAGAGCTTGAATCCAATGAAGCTGTAATAGTCACGGTCAGGCCCTGACCGTTCAGTATGAGCAGACATGAGAAAGAGCCGCCGTAGCCCGGAAGGGTCGCAGCGGCTCTGCCGTTTATTTGTTAATTCCTTTCAGAACAGTCCGGAAATGACCCCGTTCTCGTCAACGTCGATCTTCTCTGCCGCAGGAACCTTGGGAAGTCCGGGCATAGTCATTATGTCGCCTGTCAGGACTACGATAAAGCCCGCTCCGGCGGAGACCTTCACGTTCTTCACAGTGACCTCAAAATTCTCGGGAGCGCCAAGGAGGGCCGGGTTGTCGGAGAAACTGTATTGAGTCTTGGCCACGCATATGGGAAGCTTGTCGAAGCCGAGAGCGGTGAGCCTGTCGATCTGCTTTTTCGCATTGGCGGTGATGACAACGCCGCTGCCGCCGTACACCTTTTTCGTCAGCGCCTCTATCTTCTCAACGATGGGCATGTCAGTGTCGTAGGCAAATCTGAAGTCCGGCTTTTCCTCTTCGCAGAGCCTGACGACTTCTCCGGCAAGGGCCTCGCCGCCCTTTCCGCCTTCCGCCCAAACTGTGGAAAGCTCTGTGTTAACGCCCAGCTCGCGGCACTTTTTGACTATAAACTCGATTTCTTTGTCGGTATCCGTGGGGAACCGGTTCACCGCGACGACGCAGGGAAGTCCGTACACGTTCTTGATGTTCGACACGTGCCTGAGAAGGTTCGGGATGCCTTTTTCAAGAGCGCCAAGGTCCTCGGTGGCCAGCTGCTTCTTATCCAAACCGCCGTGCATTTTGAGAGCCCTCACTGTAGCGACTATGACCACCGCGTCGGGCACAAGACCTGCCGCGCGGCACTTGATGTCCAGGAATTTTTCCGCGCCAAGGTCAGCGCCGAAGCCTGCCTCGGTCACAACGTAATCGCCAAGCTGCAGAGCCATCTTGGTGGCGGACACCGAGTTGCAGCCATGGGCAATATTCGCAAAGGGTCCTCCGTGCACGAAGGCGGGCGTGCCTTCCAAAGTCTGCACCAGGTTCGGCTTCAGGGCGTCCTTCAGAAGAGCCGTCATTGCGCCTACCGCGTGGAGATCCCCTGCGGTCACGGGTCTTTCGTCATAAGTGTATCCCACAATGATCCTCGACAGCCTTTCCTTGAGGTCCGTGATGGAATCCGCAAGGCAGAACACCGCCATGATCTCGGAGGCCACGGTGATGTCAAAGCCGTCCTCCCTTGTGACGCCGTTGGAGCGTCCGTTGCAGCCGTCAACGATGAATCTCAGCTGCCTGTCGTTCATGTCAACGCAGCGCTTCCAGGTGATGCGGCCGGGATCGATGCCGAGGGCGTTGCCCTGGTGGATGTGGTTGTCCAGCATAGCAGCGAGAAGATTGTTTGCGGCGCCTATCGCGTGAAAATCGCCCGTAAAATGGAGATTTATGTCCTCCATGGGGGCTACCTGAGCGTATCCTCCGCCCGCGGCGCCGCCCTTTATTCCGAATACAGGGCCAAGGGAGGGCTCCCTCAAAGCCACTATTACGTTTTTCCCTATCCTTGAAAGTCCGTCAGAGAGGCCCACCGTGGTGGTAGTCTTGCCTTCTCCGGCAGGTGTGGGAGTGATGGCAGTCACAAGGATCAGCTTGGCCTTTTTACCCTTTTTATTCTTAAGGAAGCCGGGGTCGATCTTGGCTTTGTATTTCCCGTAGTGCTCGACACTGTCCTCCGGCACTCCGGCTTTTTTCGCGATAACATCGATTGGCTGTAATTTGGTCGCCTGAGCGATCTCTATATCACTTAGCATCGTCATGTGTGTTCTCCCTTCAAGGTCTTCCGGTCTTCCGACCTCCGGCCGGGAAAGTCTCCGTTTTTACGGCCTTCCGCGGTAAATTTCCGGTCACTTTATTGTATCATTTTTGAGTTCCCCGTTCAACGAAAAACGGCGGGGCTCTATTCTGTTTTTTCGCCGTTTACATATCCGAAAACAGGCGCCGAAAGGCCTTTTCATATTGTTGCGGACTCCTTGATTTTGGTATATAATCAATTACGCGGAAAAAACCGCCAAATTCACAAGTTCAGTTCAGCGGAGAGTTGCCCCGATGCCGTCAAAACGCAAAAAAATAATAACCGGAATATTCGTCGGGATCCTGCTGGCCGCCGCGATCGCCGTTACGGTCATTTTTTTCAAGCCTATCCTTAACCTTGCCATCAATCCCCAGGAATTCAGGGACTTTGTCAACGCCCATCCCTTCGCGTCGGAGTTTGCGTATATCGGCATGGTCATGATGCAGATCATTTTCGCATTTTTGCCCGGAGAGCCCCTGGAGATCGTAGCCGGATTTGCCTTCGGCGCGGTGAAGGGCACCATTCTTTGCATATTGGCTTCGACCCTTGGCAGCATGGCGGTGTTCGTCCTTGTCAAGAGCCTCGGCAAAAAGATCGTCACGGTCTTCTTCTCCGAGGACAAGCTTAAGGAGGTCAGTTTTCTTAAGACCACCCCCGGTCGCGACATGCTTTATTTCATCATTTTTCTGATCCCCGGCACTCCCAAGGACCTGCTCTGCTACTTTGCGGGACTCACGGATATGAAATGGTACGTGTGGCTCATCATCTGCTCCATCGGCCGCATTCCCTCGATCATCACGTCGACTCTCGGCGGCAGCGCCCTCGGCGACAAAAACTACTTCACCGGGATCCTGATCCTGGTAATAACTCTCGTGGCGTCCGTCATAGGCCTTCTGGTCTATCAGATAATCGTGCAGAAAAAACGGGATGACGCCAATGAAGCCCGGCTGGCCGCCGGCGAGACGATCGAGGAGCCCCCGGAGACCTTCCTGTCAAAGTTCATCAAGAGCAAAAACGTCAGCCACGTTGCCGCCTGGAGCATCATTATCGCGGAGTTCCTGATCATACTCTTTATGTGTTTTCTCGTGTTCGGCAAGTGAGCATGCATCTGCAGAAAAAGCAAAGCCCGCAGCATTTTTGCAACGGCGGGCTTTGCTTTTTGTATATCGGTATAACCGTTTATCTGACGATCCTGAGCGTTATTATCTCGAAGGGCCTGTAGGGTACCTTGAAGGCTCTGCCCTTAACGGCCAGCTTCTCCAGCTTGTTTTCCATAAGATCGGCCAGCCAGACCTCTTTGGCGTCAAAGCCGAGAGTTACTTCCGCGGTGCCGCGTATGTTCTTGGCCTCGTAGCCTCTCACGATAATATCCTCGCTGTACTCGGCTTCCTTGACGGTCTCGATGGCGAGGTTCTCACTGTCGGTCCTGATGAGCGACCATTCCTCGGGGAGCTTGCCTTTGGCGGCAGGATCCGCTTTTACCGCGTACATGGGGAAGTTCAGCATGTAGCCCTGGCGGACCGTGTCTGCGTCCTTGAGAGCCCCCTTGTGGGGAAGCAGGGAGTAGGTGAAGGTGTGGCGGCCCTCGTCGGCCACCTCGCTGGGGTATGTGGGACGCTTTAAGAGAGTAAGCTGCATCTCGTTGCCGTGCACGTTGTGGCCGTATTTGCAGTTATTGAGGAGGGAGATACCGTATCCGCCCTCCGAGAGGTCCGCAAACTTGTGGGCGCAGGTCTCGAACTTCTGCACGTCCCAGGAGGTGTTCATATGGGTCGGCCGCTCGATGGTGCCGAAATGCACCTCGAAGCTGGCCTTGTCGGTGTTGATGTCCACCGGGAAGGCTGTCCTGAGTATCCTGTGGAGGCTGTGCCAGTCGAGCTCGGTCTCGAAGTCGATCCTCGCGTCTTCGCCGTAGAACCAGATGTTCTGGGAGATGGTGCTGTCCTCGTATTTCCTTACGATCTTAAGGCCCGCCTTGCCGCCCCGGTCGATGACCTCAACGGACTCTACGCCGCCAACTGTGTAGTATTTGTATCCGGAGAACTGCTGGATCTCCCAGGCGTCGTAAACGTCCGGGTAGTCCTCGTAGATCCTGAGCTGGTTGCCGGTTCCGCCGCTTATTACCTCCCGGCTGTTTTTCTTGTCGAACAGGGACTTGATCTCCCAGTTGTCGTCAAACTCGCAGCAGTAGAAGGGCGTGTCGATGACTTTGGCGGCCTTGTCCACGTTGACAAGATCCTTGCGGACCCTGAGGTTCACCGCCTTGTAGCCCTTCGGAGGAATGTCTTCAACGTAAACGCTTCTCTTGCCCACGTTCACGTAACCCCGGCCCGTAAAGGAGTGGGGGTTGAAAACGATATAGCTCTTGTCGGTCTTGATCTTCGACGCCAACGTTTCCGCGGCCTGCTTTCTTATGGAGCCTGTGATGCTCCGGAGCTCCGCGTACTCCCTGTCGCACTGCTCGTAGACCTCGCGTATGGAGGAGCCGGGAATGATGTCGTGGAACTGGTTGATCAGCACCGTCTCCCAGCACTCTCTGAGAGTGCTCTTCGGGAAGGGAAGTCCCGCGTTAATATTGGCCATAACCGAGAGCAGCTCGCTGTCGAGCATAAGAAACTCGCATTCCCGGTTGTTTTTCTTGTTGCGGGCGTTGGAGGTGTAGGTGCCTCTGTGGAACTCAAGGTAGAGCTCGCCCCGCCACTTGGGCAGTCTGGGGTTGCCGTCAATGTTCTTCGCCAGCCTCTTCAGCATGTCGCCGGCGAACTCGATCTTTGCCTTCGGGAGGCCCGGAATGCCCTTGGTCTGTCTTCTTGCCATCCAGAGCATGTCGGGAGTGGGTCCGCCGCCGCCGTCGCCAAAGCCAAAGGTGACCATCGATTCTCTGGTGAGTTCCTTCTGCTGGAAGCGGTTGTAGGAGCCCGCGATCATCTGGGGTCTGGTGGTGGCAACGTAAGTCGTACCTCTGGTGAAGGCGTCCGTGCGGCCCTTGTCCTGGGCGGTGAGGAAGTAGGTGTTGACAGCCGTGCCGTCAAGACCCTGCCACGAAAAAACGTCGTAGGGCATGATATTGCAGTCGTTCCAGCTGATCTTTGACGTGACGAACCAGTCCACGCCGGCTTTCTTCAGGATCTGAGGGATGGCCGCGGAATAGCCGAACACGTCGGGGAGCCAGAGCACCTTGGAGTCGACGCCGAACTCATCCTTAAAGAAGTTCTTGCCGTAGACCACCTGTCTCACCAGGGATTCGCCCGAAGGAAGGTTGCAGTCGGCTTCCACCCACATCGCGCCCTCGACCTCCCAGCGGCCCGCCTTGACCATTTTCTTGATCTCCTCGTAAAGCTCCGGGGCCTCCTCCTTGACCGCCTTGTAAAGGTAAGCCTGGGAGGACATGAACTTGTACTCCGGGAAGCGCTTCATGAGCTCGATGACCGTGGCAAAGGATCTCTGGGCCTTCTCGCGGGTCTGGGCAACGGTCCACAGCCAGGCGATATCGATATGGGTGTGACCGATGCAGATCACCGCCTTGTCGCTTTCCCTCGCCCTGTCATAGAGGTTTTCCTTGAGATACGCCGCCGCGTCCTTGAGGGTCCTGTGGAACTCCTCGCCCCTAGGCTCAAGCATATTTATTTTGCGCAGGGACATGCTGAGAGCGGTCAGTATCTCCATGTACTCGTTGGTGTTCTTCTCGATGCACTCAAGAGCCATTCTGGGCACGTTGACGTCGTAATAATATTGGCGTACGTCCTCGTTCACCGTGCGGAGGTAGGGCATAACGATGGTCTTTTCGACCCTCGGGCCCGTGTAGGCGTAAAGATAAACGTCGTAGAAAGCTTTGTCGCCGCCGAGAGCGACCTCCATGTGATTGGTGTCGATGCCCTGGCGCATCACACCGTCAACATAGCAGAGGAACTGGGGATTGTCGGCGTCCCAGCCCGTCTTGTTTGTGTGGAGGCAAAGCTCCAGGGAGGGATCGTTCCTCATATCCTCCGGCACCTCCACCGGAATGTGGAACCAGGCGTGGGAGTCGATGCCGGTGCCCCACTCGGTGCCCCATTTATAAGTCTTAAAGGAGCCTTCGTCCGGGAAGGTGTTGTCGGTCTTGTATCCGCACTCGCAGATACCTATATTTTCAAGCTGTATGACCTTCTTCGGGATCTGTTTGACCAGCTCTCTCAGATATGAGTCAACGTGTCTGCGCATACTTTCCATGGATTCGTCCCCCTTTTAGTTTTTCTCTTTTTTCTTGAATATCCAGCCGTCCAGCTTACTGCCGAGGAGCTTGGTCAGAAGCTTTACGAGCTGTCCGATGACCACCGCGGAGATGAGGGTCCCGATGCCCACCACTATCTCGGTGTCGCCAATGCCAATGAAGGCCTTCATGTAGTCAAGGAAATTCACGCCCTTGACCATTGAATACACGAAATGCATCGTGAACGAGACCACTATCATCGACGTGTCCACGATAGTCTTGCAGTTTCCGAATTTCATGCCCGAGACCTGGGAAATGGCTCCCGCCAGACCTTCCGCGGGCATTGCGGGCCACTTCGGACGGAGATACAGGAACACGCCAATGGCGATCAGCACAAGGCTCGCCGCGAAATATCCCAGTCTTGCGGGATAGATCTCAGGCTTTGGCAGGAAGCCCAGCCAGTTGCCGAAGCCGATCTTAATACCGAAGAAATCGATGGGCCCCGAGCCCACGCCGAAAAAGTCCACCATAAGGCCGAAGGCCACCGCGATGGGTATGCCCAGCAGGTTGATGGGCTTGAATTTCTTTCTCAGAACGATTATCTGCAGCACGATCAGCAGACAGTAAACTACTATCGTCCATGCTCCCAGGGACCAGCCGAAAAGCTTGTTGCAGGAACCGGGCACGGAGCTCACCGGCGATATTCCCAGCTGGGAAAGTCTGGAAAAATTGATACCGACGGCAATGAACAGCAGGCCGACGGCGTAAAAGCAAAACTTCTTAAGACCCGTAACAAAATTGTTTTCCATAAAATATCCTCCGCGGCGGCGATCAACCGCCTGTCCGGCTCCCGCCGGCAAATTGTATTTAGTTTAACCGAAAGGTTTCAGATTCATATTGGCACTGCAGTCGCAGAGAAATCCCGCCAGAAGCTCAACGGTCTTTTCCACGTCCGACAGGGAAAGCACCTCCGCGGGGGAGTGCATGTACCTTAAGGGAATGGACAGCACCGTAAACGGAACGCCGGAGTTGGTCCTTGTTATGGAGTCTCCGTCGGTATGGGTCCTGCCCCCCGACACCTCGTACTGGAGCTTTATATCAAGGGCGTCCGCCGAGGCCTCAATGCACTCATTGACCGTATTGGGTATCCCGGGGCCCTTGCAGAGCACAGGACCGCCGCCAAGTACCACGTTTCCCGCAGCGGCAGGATCGGTAAAGGGAGTATCCGTGGCGTAGGTCACGTCCACGGCAATGCCAATGGCCGGCTTCACCGCCGACGCGGCGAAAAACGCGCCGAAGGCACCGACTTCCTCTCCCACGGTGGCGGAAGCGGACACGCCTATCACCGCGCCCTGCTCCTTGGCGAGCCTGAGGGCCTCCATAACCACGAAAACGCCTATCCTGTCGTCAAAAGCTCTTGCGGTCATCCTGTCGCCCAGCAGCTCCCTGTAATTGGTGTCAAACGTGGCGGGGTCGCCTATGGAAACGTATTCCCGGGCCTCATCCCCTGTTTTCGCACCGATGTCGATGCGGAGCTTGTCGGCGCCCATATTGCCGTCGGTCACCAGCTGTCTGTCGGTAAGAACGGCTCCGTACACGGGTCCCCCGGCAGTGTCGATCACCACCTTGTGGCCCGGAAAAGCCGTGGCATATATGCCTCCCACCCGGGAGACTCTTATCAGACCGTTGTCCTCGATATGGGTGACCCGAAGGCCTATCTCGTCCGCGTGGCCCGCCAGCATCACCTTGAAGGGGACCTCGGGGTTGATCGTGGCGGTAACGCTTCCCATAACGTCAACGTCCACCTTGTCGGCAAACTGCTGAACGTATTCGTAAACGATCTTCTCCACAGGAGTCTCGCTTCCCGAAACTCCCCGGGCATTAAGAAGCTTATAAAGAAAATTCTTGTTCATAACAACCATCCTCCGGGCTCACCGGATCTTAAAATGGGGCACGTTTCAGATGTAATTTACAGTCTCCACGGGCCTGCCGTTTTCGTAATATACTCTGGCCATTCGTCTGCCGATCTCGCACATAAGCTCGTAGTTAAAGGAGCCTGCCTTCGCGGCCACCTCCTCGATAGGAAGCACCGCCCCGTCAAGCTCGCCGAATATGAGCGCCTCATCGCCAACCGAGCAGTTCTCAACTTCCGTCACGTCCGCCATCATCTGATCCATGCAGATCCTGCCCACGATCCTGCAGCGTTTGCCGGATATCACCACCTCGCCCTTGTTTGAAAGGCTTCTGAAAATACCGTCGGCATAGCCCGCCGCAAGGGTGGCGATCTTCATTTTCTTATCCGCTGTGAAGGTGTGGCCGTAGCTCACGCTTTCGCCCTTTTCAAGAGCCGCCACGTTGACGATCCGCGCTCTCACCGAAAGGGAGGGCTGCAGTTCGATAAGGTCTTTGTTCATCTCCCCGGAGGGGTAATTGCCGTACAGAACGATCCCTGCCCTCACCAAGGGGTAGTCCGTTCTTCCGGTCATGATGGCGGCGCTGTTGCTTATGTGTCTTATTCCGGCGTCAATGCCCTCCCGGCTGAGCTTGTCGCAAAAGCTTCTGAAGAGCTTTTCCTGTTCATCGGTCTCAGAAACTCCCGCTGTCTCGTCGGCCCTGGCAAAATGGGAAAAGATGCCCTTTATCCGCAGGTTTTTCAGCTTCGAAATACGCCTTATAGCCTCAACGCTTTCGTCGGTGGGTCTGAACCCTATTCTGTGCATGCCCGTGTCAACGGCAATATGCACCTCCGCAGGCTTTCCCGCCTTGCGGGCGGCTTTGTCCAGCTCTTTGGCATTGGCTTCGTCAAAAACAGTGAGGGTGACGTCGTTTGCGATGGCGTCCTCAAACATCGAGGGGTGGGAATAGCCAAGCACAAGGATCGGCTTTGTGAAAGGGGGCGAGTAGAGCTTGCCGCCTTCCATTTCCTTCCTCAGCTCAAGGGCCTCGCTCACACCCGCCACGCCGGCCATCTCAATGTCATCGCTTATATAGTTCGCGACGACTCTCGAGCCGTGTCCGTATGCGTCAGCCTTAAGCACCGCGATAATGCCGGTGCCCTTGGCAAGCGAGCTTTTTATGTTTTTCAGATTTCCGCGTATCCGCGACAAGTCAACGGCCGCGTAAAGTCTGTCATATTTTGGATCCATAAAATCTCCGTCCCGGTTTTAAGACCGGTATAAGTGTGACCCGGAAGCCCGTCCGGATCTTATTGTCATGAAATACCGAGTATCTCGATCAGCTTGTTCTTAAGGGTATCGGCGTTGTTGATATGTGCCTGAAGGCTCGGATGGCCGTTGCCGCCCTCGCCGTTGGAGGTAAGTCTTAAGAAGTAATAGCCCGCCGCCTCTCCGCCTTTTTCGTTAATGGCCTTCTCGATGTACGGGCAGAGGAAGGTGTCCATCATTCCGTAGGCCCAGAGTATCTTCGCGTCAGGGTTCTTCTCCTTCACCAGGTCCAGGAAATCCCGGATGCCCTGCTCGACCTTCGCAAGCGTGACCTGTCCCACGCCGTAGAAGGCCGCGTCGTTGGTGCCAAGGTTTATGACCACCACGTCGGCTTTTCTCGGGAACGTCCACTCCTCGTGTCTCTCGCACTGGTAGCAGGTCTCAGTGTACTTTTCCAGCATCACGTGGGGGTAGTGCCCTTTAATGATGCCGATGCCCTGCTGGGCCACCACGCTGTAGTCCGCGCCAATGGCCTTGGCGGCCAGCACCGCATAGGTCCTCGTGCCGTCCTGATATTCGTTGAAGGCCGCGTTGGAGCCCTTTTCGCCGTCCGAAAGATCCGGATAGAGATTTCCGTAGCCGGTTGTGATGGAGTCCCCGATCACTTCGATAAAGTACTTTGAGTCGGCAGGCTTTTCCGCCAGCTCCCCGGACAGCTTCACACTGTTTATGTACATAAGGCCCCGCTCGGCCTCCGTCTGCCTCTCGATCCTGAAGGTGTGAAGGCCTCTTTGAAGGTTCTCCGCAAGAGTATATTCCGTTGCGGCATTCTTGGTCATCCTGAAGTCGGCTCTCTTTTCTCCCACCTGCTGACCGTCCACGTAAACGCTGACGTATAGTTTTGCGCCGCCTATACCGGTGGATTTCACCCGGAAGGTCGCAGTCACGGTGCCTTCGCAGTAGGCGTTGAACTCTATGGCGGAGGCGGAATAGTCAAGGGCTATTCCCGGGGCAGGCGTTTCGCTCTTTTTGAACGCGTAATCCGTTATGATAGTCCTGCCTTGTGTCTTGCAGAAGGGGAAAAGCTCCGCCGCTGCTATGGTCTTTTCCGAATAGTCAAACGCGTCGATATCGACCGGCGTTGCCTCCGGGGTAGGCTGAACGGTCTCTTCGGGAGTCGTATCTGGCTTCGCGGTACTGTCTTCTCCTCCGGGGCCCTTCACGCACGAGACCATGCCAAGAGCAATAACCAATGCGAGCATGAGCGCGGCAATTATTTTTAACGGCTTTTTCATCATCAGCCCTCCTGTTTTATCGTTAGGAAGTAATTTGAGCGCGGTGTTTGTTAAAACGCGGCAGTAGTTTGAGCGCGGTGTTTGTTTCAGGGCGGAAATTATTTCATCGCCCTTTTGATCTTTTCGGCAATTGCCGCTCCGTTCAATCCGAACAGCTCGAGCAGCGCGTCGGGCGTACCGGATTTTCCGAAGGTGTCCTCCATGCCGATCCTCAGCACCCTCGTGGGCCGTTCCTCCGAAAGGACCTCGCAGACTGCGCTTCCAAGGCCTCCGATTATGCTGTGCTCTTCGCAGGTCACGACAAATCCGGTCTTTTCGGCGCACCTCACGATCAGCTCTTTGTCGATAGGTTTTATCGAGAACATATCTATGACTTTGGCTTTGATCCCGCTCTCAAGCAGTATATCCGCCGCCTTGAGGGACTGCTGGACCATGTAGCCCGCGGCAATGACAGCCACGTCATCGCCAAAGTCTCTCAGCACGATGCCCTTGCCTTTTTCAAACTGTCTGCCGGGTTCGTAAACGTCCTCAACGGAAAGCCTCCCGAGCCTGATGTAGAATGGGCCGTCGGTCTCTATGGCCGTCTTGACGCAGAACCTTGTTTCCTGAGCGTCCGAGGGGCAGAGGACCGTCATATTGGGCAGAGTGCGCATTATGGAAATATCCTCGATGCTCTGGTGCGAGGCGCCGTCGTCGCCCACGGTGATACCCGCGTGGCTGGCGCAGACCTTTACGTTGGCTTTGGGATAGCAGATCGAATTCCTGATCTGTTCATAGGCTCTGCTGGTTGCGAACACCGCGAAGCTGGAGGCGAAAACGATCTTGCCCGCCGCGGCAAGTCCGGCCGCCACTCCCATCATATTGGCTTCGGCAATGCCCATATTGAAATGTCTGTCGGGGTACGCGTCTTTAAAGACTGCGGTTTTTGTGGATTTCGAGAGGTCCGCGTCAAGGACGACTATTCTCTCGTCGCCGCCGAATTCCGCCAGGGCCTTTCCGTATGCGTCACGTGTAGCGCTTTTTCCCATCTTCAGGCCTCCTCTCCGTCTGCGGATCCCTTTTCAAGGTCCGCGGCAAGCTTATCTATTTCTTTCAGAGCCTGCTCCGTCTGTTCCGCGTCCGGGGCAACGCCGTGCCAGGAAGCCTTGTTCTCCATGAAGGAAACGCCCTTGCCCTTGACAGTCCTTGCGATGATCGCCGTGGGCCTGCCCTTCACTTTTCTTGCCTCGGAAAAAGCCCTGTCGATACCGCCGAGGTCGTGGCCGTCGATCCCGATCACGTGCCAGCCGAAAGCTTTGAACTTGTCCCCGATGGGATTCGGATTCATAACGTCCTCCGTGGGGCCGTCGATCTGAAGGCCGTTGACGTCAACTATTGCGCAGAGGTTGTCCAGCTTATAGTGAGCGGCGCTCATGGCCGCCTCCCAGACCTCCCCTTCTTCGCACTCGCCGTCGCCGAGGATCGTGTAGACTCTGTAATCTTTTTTGTCCAGTTTTCCCGCCAATGCAAGGCCCACCGCGTTCGATATGCCCTGGCCGAGGGAGCCTGTGGACACGTCAACGCCCGGAACCGTTCTCGCACTGGGGTGCCCCTCCAGGTAGCTGTCGACTTTTCTCAGCGTCTTCAGGTCTTCCTCAGGGAAGAACCCTTTGATCGCCAACGCGGCGTAAAGCGCAGGAGCGCAGTGTCCCTTTGACAGTACGAAGCGGTCCCTGTCCGGATCGTTTTTCCTCTCCGGGGACACGTTCATATCCTTAAAATAAAGCACCGTCACCAGATCTGCTATCGAAAGAGAGCCTCCCGGGTGACCGCTTTTTGCGCAGGAGACCGAGACGATAATGTCCCGCCTGATGCGCGCCGCAATTTTCTTCAATCTGAGGATTTCCTTACCGTTCATGACTTGGGGTTCTTTCCTTTCGTGATCCAGATATCAGAGATGCCCGTCTTTTTCGAGCTTTGTGATCATGTCCACCCTGGTCTTGTGTCTGCCTCCCGCGAACTCACTGTCCGCCCAGGCGTCAACGATCATCTTGGCGGTCTCAATGCCAATGACTCTGGCGCCGAAGCAGATGATATTGGCGTCGTTGTGCTCCTTTGACATCTTTGCGGAGTACGGCTCGCTGACGCAGGCGGCCCTGATGCCCCTGACCTTGTTCGCCGCAAGGGACATGCCCACTCCGGTGCCGCAGATCAGTATTCCTCCGTCGTAGCCTCCGCCGGCCACCTTGTTCGCCACAACGTCCGCGATCTCCGGGTAGTTGCTTTTTTCACGGTCGAAGGTACCGAAATCGTCAACAGAAAAGCCGCGGGATTCCAAATAGGCTTTTATGGAAAGCCTCATTTCATAACCCGCGTGATCACTGCCAATGGCATATTTTTTCATACAAGCCCCCGTTTCTCCCGCAACGCAAGCAGGCAGAGAATTAGCTGCGTTTATTATATTATTTTAACCGTCTCTTTTCAACATAATTGAGCCCCCGCGGGGAAGTTCCGCCGGCCTTGGAAAAGGGGCGGCGCGACGCGCGGTTTTTCGTATTTTTACACTGTCCGGTGAGAGCTCGTTTGACAAAAACCTTGCGCAATTCTATAATGTGACTGTACTTAAAACGTTTAGACCCCGCGGGACCCTCCCCGGAAACCGTAAAAAAGATCACGGAGGCACCAAGGCCTATGAACAAAAAAAATCTGATCATATTCCTGATCGTAGTTCTCGCTGCTGCGGCCGTTGCCGCGGCGGTAATAATTGCCGTTAGCATTGCCGGGAAAGGACCGGGACCCGTCGATCCGGCCGAGACCCCGGAAGAGACTGCCGAGTCTGAGCTTCCGGAGCGCTTTGGCGATTTCTCTTCCGTTTCTCTTACCATCGGCAATGATCCCAGGACCTCCGCCAACATCACCTGGCAGGCCATTGAGACCGGCCTTTCCGGATACGTCAGCTATTACGAGAAATCAGCCGACGCCGGCAGCGCAGTCAAAGTGGAGTCCGTTGTCGAGGACGAGAAGTTCGGGGTCCCCGTGGACGGGCAGTACGAGTTCAAAAACCCTCAGCTTGAGGAGATCCCCGGACAAGTACACAGAGTTTATCTCACGGATCTGAAGCCCGATACGGAGTACGTTTATACCGTCGGCTACGAGGGCGGCCCTGCCTGCGCCGAACGCAGCTTCAGAACAGCCTCGGAAAGCACGGAATTCAGCTTCATACTCGTTGCCGATACCCAGGGCTTCACCAAAAGGAATTTCGACGTATGGGAGAATCTGGCGGGTCTTGCGGCTGAGCAGTGCCCGGATTTTGACTTCGTGATCCATATGGGCGATGCGGTGGAGGAAGGCAAGAACCACTATCAGTGGCAGCTCTACTTCAATGCGGCGGAAAAGCTCACGGCGGGGAAGCAGGTGGTCGACGTTGCCGGCAACCGCGACAAGAGGCACACCCTCCTGCGCTACACCAACGGTGCGGCCGACAACAGAGCGGCTCTGGTTTCCGGCTACTATTCCTTCGACTGGGGCAACGTCCACTTCGCGGTCCTCAACACCAACGACGGTGACAAGGATCTTCCGAAATCCCAGCTCAAATGGCTCTCCAACGACCTCAGCGCCGCAGAAGGCAAGACAAAGATCATTCTGATGCACAAGGCCCCTTACACCAACACGAACCATTGCATGGACTCCGAGATAGTTCAGATCCGCGCCCAGATCCTTCCCATCGCTGAGCAGTACGGCGTCAAAGCGGTGATCTGCGGCCACGACCACTATTTCTTCAGGTCCCTTCCCATAGACGGCGAGGGAAACGAAGTTTCATATGAAAAGACCTCCGTCAGCATCGGCGGCACCACCGCCGACATGTTCCGCTCAAACGGCACGGTCTATTTCGTCAACGGCTCCGCCGGCGTCAAGCAGCACGACGATCCCATAACCAACGCCTTCCCCGCCAAGACCGCCAAGGCCAGCCTCATGAAAGGTCCCTCGTTCTCATACGTGACCGTTGACGCCGGGAAGATAGTTGTTTACACCTACGTTTGCGAGAACAATACCCTGAAGCTGTTCGACGCTTTCGGGATCTATCTGGATGCGATCCAAAGCGGCTCCTGACCGCTCCCTTAGTATAGCTTTTCACCCGGATCTAAAATACGGGGCCGCGCGTCGGTTCGCACGGCCCCTTTTTCATTGGCGTTATTTGTTTTTACAACAGTTCTTTTTTCTCCTCAGCCTGCGGAAAACGTCACCAGCGTTGAATAAGAATCTCCGTTCATTATCGTATTCACCGTGCCGGTATCCTCGCCTTCCATCCTGGTCACGAGTCCTCCTGACAGCTTCTGCGGAGTTATGAAATAAATGCCTATTTCGTCGTAGGAATCGTAGATCATGACGGCGCCTTCGGCTCCCGAGACCTTGAGGGTAACGTTTTTGTCCACCATCAGGCAGCTTCTGCTGTCCTCCGCGTTCAGGAGTATACCGTAGGGATGTTCGTTGTTCTCGTTAACGGTAAGACTTCCGCTTCCGACAAATGTGACGCTGCCGCCGTACATTGCCCCCCAGACGGTGATGGAGCCCAGCTTGTTGTCGCCGATAAGCTTGATCTTAAAGCCGTTGCCCAGAAGATTCGCGTCAAGGGAAAGGTCCTCTCCGGAGAAGTTTTCCAGCGTCAACGTATTCGAGGTCTTGTCGTAGGTGCAGCCCGGAAGGTTGTTCTCCACGACTCCCTGGTTTCTGTAATAGCCGCCGGCCTCAAGGAAGGTCGCATCGTTGTCGGACGTGACCATTCTCAGGTATTCCTCTGAAGTGTCCGGGGATTGATCTGCCCAGGCGTATTCTCCGTTGAAATCGGGGTCAAGATTCTCCAGCTTCGGGAACGAGCGCACCGATCCGGTCTCACCTGCAGACGGGTCGTCAGAGCCCCGGGGATCGTCTTTGCCCCAGGGATCCTTATCGGGATTTTCCTCTCCCATGATGGCTTCCCAGATGAAGTAGTCCTCGCTCTCGCCAAGGACATCCTTTCCCAGGAGATCGATCCCCAGAGACGCCGTCAACACCGACGTGGCGGCCACAACGGTCAGGAGCGTCTGAAGAGCAAGCTTGATCTTTTGCTTGCGCTCAAAATCAGCTCTTCGTCCCCGTTTCTCCTGCTTCTCCTGTTCTGCCTGAGCAGGCGCTTCTTCACTGTATTCGAAAGCCCTGACGTCCTCGTCGGCTTCGGTCAGCTCTATCGGCGCGTCGCTTGTTTCCTTTGGCATGCGATATTCGGTTTCCTTGTTCGGAGCGTTATACTCCGAATCCCAAAAGTCGGACAATTGTCATCGCCTCCTCCCGTAAAAGGTGCAGGAATACCGCAGTTATTTTACCGGTATATTGTGAACATCCACCTGCGGGAACGGGCACTCCACGCCAAGCTTCTTGAATCCGAGGAGAAGATCATGGTTCAGAGTTCTTGCTCCGCTGAAAATATTCTTTTCGTCAACTTCCGCCACAAACTTCATGACAACACCGCTGTCAGCAAGCTCGTTGATGCCGAGATACGTGGGCGCGGCTTTAAAAACATCCGATCTCTGTTCGAAGATCTCCTGAAGGAGTCCGGGGATCTCCTTTTCAAGCTTTTCGAAGTCCGTGCTGTAAGGGACCGCGATCTCGCAGATACTGCGGGAGGGCTTGTCGGAACGGTTGAGTATATTCTTCATATCCGAGTTGTTCACGATCTTTACGTTTCCGCCCGGATCCGTGATGCAGGTGGTGCGGAGACCTATGCTGGTCACTGTTCCGCGGAAGCCCGCCACCTCAACGATATCGCCAACGTTGTATTGGTTTTCAAATATCATGAAAGCGCCCGTGACCATATCGGCAATGAGACTCTCGGCGGAGAAGCCCAGGATCAATGCGACGATGCCGACGCTGGCGACGATGGTTGACACGTTGACGCCGATGATCGAAAGTCCCCAGCAGAGGATCACGATAGCCGCAATGTACTTGAGCATGCTCGCCAATATCGACAGCACGGAGCGCACTCTGTGGTTCTTCGGCTCAGGCAGCCCCAGAAGGAAAACGAGCAGCGTTTCCAGGGCAAGGACGCCCGCGATCATTATGATCAGCTGCAGGAATATCGTCAGGTTAAACTGCACTCCGTTGAAAAAGCCTGCTCCGGAGAAAAGGTTTGTGAGAAACCCCAGCGGAATAAGGACCGCAATAAGACCCACGCAGATCGCCAGCCTGATTATCCATGATTTCTTAAATTTTTGCTTCATTTTGTCCTCCCGCCGCTTCGCGGCAATAAAAAATATCGCATTCCGGACCATTTTGCGTTATGAAAAGTCGCGGCGGTCCGCTTCCGTTTTTATAAATATTTCCGGCAAAGCTCCGGCCTTCGGATACCGCCTGAGCCGCCAGTTTTAATCGTAGTCGTCTCCTCCGAACATGGAGCTGTTGTCCTCGTCCTCGCTTCCGAAGCTCACGTCAAGCTCGTCCCTGTCACGGTCGACCTCGGGTACGATCACTTTCGGGATCTCTTCCTCCTGCTCCTGCGGGGAAGTCCCGTTTTCGTCTCCGTAGCCTCCGCCGTCTTCTTCCTCTTCGTATTCCGTGCCGTCATCCGAATATACTTCGTTTGGCTCGTATCCGGTCCTGTCGACAGCGGGTCTCTCAGTCCCGAAGTTTTCTTCCTCCGGAGCGGCGTCCTGCTCAAGTCCTTCCACTTCGAATGAAATACCGTTTGTCTCTGCAAACTCCGCAATGATCTCAGCGGTATCCTGAGCTTCCCCCTCAGGGCCCTCCGATCCCGCTATAAGATCCGGCGCCTGCTCGTAAAAATCCGCGGCGGGCATTGGCTTTACGCTGAGCCTTCTGTTGAATACTCTGGCCGCCGCAGCGGTGAGAACGTCCTTCCTTTTTCCGTCGGTAACAGGCTTTACGTCCCGGAGATCCCCAAGGACTATGTAAAGGCTGTTCCCGATAATATAGGTGTTTTCCCCTCTTGTGGAAAGGATGCCCGCGACCCCCGGGAAGCTTTCCCTGACTGCCGCCAGGTATTCCGTCCAGATCGCATTGTCGACCGGAGTCAGGGACGACAGAACGTCCCGGGTAAGCTCCGGTTCCTCCTCAGCCTCGCTTGCGGCGGGCTCTCCGGGTGCCTCCGTTTTCTGCTCAGTTTCCACCGTACCTGCAGTCTGCTGCACCGCGACGGTCTGCCCCGGCGCGAGTCTGAGCCCGTTGTTCACCAGGTCGGCGACGTTCTTCTCAAGAGTCTCGACTCTGTCGGCAATATCTGTCTCCCTGGTCCAGGTCCTGTCGCACAGGGAAAGAAGTCCCGCCTCAAAAACAATTTTTCTCTGGATGGACCACTTCAGCCTGTTCTCAAGGGACGAAAGCTCCTTGATCAGCATGGTTATTTCTTTTGTGCTGGTAAAAGAGGCAAGCCTCTTCAGCCTTTCGATCTCCTTTTCGCTTTCGTAAAGGAACTGTTTCGCGTTTCTGGTGGAAAGGCAGATCATTATGCTTCTTAAAACGCCAATGATCTCAGAAATGAAATTGGAGGGATCCGCTCCGGACGCAAAGACCTCGTCCGTGAGAGTCAGGATCTTGAACCCGTCTCTGGCCAGCAGCGCTTCCGTGAAATCCTCAAGCATGGCGCTGTCAGCCGCGCCCGACGCTTTTCTTGCGTCCTGAAGGGTTATCCTGCCCTCGGAAAAAGCTATGGTCTGGTCCAGCAGACTGATGGCGTCTCTCATGCCGCCGTCCACCTTCCCGGCAATCAGTCTCAAAGCCGCGGTCTCGTACTGAAGTCCTGTTTTCTCGCAAATTTCCTCAAGTCTCTTGACGATACCGTCCCTTGAGATGCGCTTGAAATTGTATCTCTGGCAGCGGGAAAGTATGGTGACCGGGATCTTCTGAGGCTCCGTGGTCGCCAATATGAATACCACCTTCTCCGGCGGCTCCTCAAGAGTTTTGAGCAGCGCGTTGAAGGCCGATATCGAGAGCATATGTACCTCGTCAATGATAAACACCTTGTACTCGGCTCTGGATGCCTGGTAGCTGCTGACGTCTATTATCTCGCGTATGGCGTCGATCCCGTTGTTTGAAGCGGCGTCGATCTCCGCAACGTCAAGCATACTGTCGCTTAGTATGCTGCGGCAGATCTCGCACTGGTTGCAGGGATTCCCGTCCACCGGGTTCAGACAGTTTATAGCTCGTGAAAAGATCTTGGCAACGGAGGTCTTTCCCGTTCCTCTTGTGCCCGAGAAAAGATAAGCATGGCCGATGCGCCTGCTTTTGACGGTGTTTTTCAGTATAGTGACAACTGTGTCCTGTTCGACGACCTCGTCAAAGGTCATCGGTCTCCACTTTCTGTACAGTGCTATATAATCCATAACGATATGCTCCGGTAAAAGCGGTCTTCCCGCAGGCATTTTCCCCTGCGGCTTGAGTAAACGGTTTGAAAATTCCAAAAACAAGCTCTTGCGGGGAAGCAGCCGGTTTTATCATGTCACACGAAAGGGTTTGCTTACCGCTGCTTCCTTCCGGACCTGACGGGGTTCACAAAATTTCATTGCATGAGAACCGGCTACCCCCGCAAGAGCTTGTCCATGCGGATCTGACCGCATGAAATGATATCATTTTTTCGATCTTATGTAAAGATTTCGGTCTCTCCGGATCATTTCCGGGAAATGGGGCATCCTTTTCCACGCCGCGAGCTTCTTTTTAAGACCTCTCAGGATCGTCTCAAGGCTCCTCGGTCTGTTCCGAGACAGGTTCTGAAGTGGGCTCAGGCGTGGGCTCCGCGGCAGGCTCTGCCGTGGGTTCAGGCGTAGGCTCCGCAGTGGGCTCGGGCGTAGGCTCCGCTGTGGGCTCTGCTGTGGGAGCAGCCGTAGGCTCCGCTGTCGGCTCAGGCGTTGGCATGGGTTCGGCAGTCGGCTCGGCTGTGGGTTCCGCAGTCGGCGTCGGCGTTGGCGTCGGTGTAGGTGTGGGAGTAGGTGTAGGTGTTTCCGTCGGCGTCTCGGTGGGGATCTCCGTTGGAACTTCGGTGGGAGTCGGCTCCGGAGTTGCCGTAGGCGTTGGCGTCGGAGTAGGTGTCGGCGTTGGCGTCGGCGTCGGCGTCGGTCTGTAGGCCACCGTGATCTCTACAAGATATTCGCCCACGAGCTCCACCCCTTCGGGCAGCGTGAACGAGATGTTCCTGAAGTTGTAAATGCCTTCGTTGGGAAGCTCGATCTGGGGCTTCAGCGTGCTGGCTCTGATATTCTGAAGCGACTCGCTCCGGCCCTTGACTTTGACGACGATATTCCCTTTTTTGTCGAGAATCTCATCGGAATAGGATATCTGGTAGACGTAAACGTCATCGTTGCGGCCTACCTGCGTAATATCATCGGGCGAGATCGTTATCTGTTTTGTGACGTATTTTCCTATTTCAATGCTTACCGTGGCGGTTCCGGAATAAGAATCCTGCGCATCCACAAGATAGAGACGTGAGGACATGTAGTCCGCAATGGCAAAATCCTTTTCGAAGCTCTCCGTTGCGCCGCTTATATCCACCGCTCCCAGGTCAATGCTTTTGAGGTTTACCAGGTCGGTGGAGTTGCCGTCCACAAGGACCTCCTTCACGGAAATATCATCGGAAACGAAGAAGCAGTCCTGGCCGGGAACGCCCTTGACGGAATATTTTACCGGCACCCTCTTGGCAACGTCGATCTTTACCGTGATCTTCTCCGAATTGAAATTGGCGGTAACGTCGGTCCCGTCGCTTGTCATGTATCTTCCGATGACCGTGATGGACCTGTCGCTCTCCACGGAGTTTTCATTAACGTTGCCGGAAAGATTGACGCTGATGTACTCGAGGTTTTCGAGAGCGCTCTCAAATCCGCTTATCGGCACGCTGTCGGGCTCCGACGTGACGGAAAGGATCTCATAGCCGGCTTTGACTATGGATTCCGTGAAATCCACTTTGACGGGCAGATAAAGCTCTGTCCTTTTATCGTAATTTACCGCGATCTCCTTCGGATAGTAGTCCTCGATCTTTATGCCCCGCTTGGAGCACTCCGGCGGGTCAACGGGAAGAAACGCGCTGCCTGTATCCTTGATCTTCGAAAAATCCACCTTCAGGGAAAGGTCGCTGGGCAGCAGCTTCTTAATAAGGCTCTGTCTGCCGGACACTTTTACTTCGGCAGTCACGACGCCAAGGTCCGAAACCAGAGAAAGCTCCTGCTGGGCGGGAGCGCTGAAATTCTCAAAGGTCACCTCAACGTTAAGAGACATCTCAACGACAGGGTTCGTCGCGTCCATGACAAGAAGCCATGCGACGATGCCAATGATCGCGGCGTAGATAAGGAGAGCGGGCTTGCTCAGGAATATTCGCTTGACTTTGTTAAGA
>JAGCZO010000067.1 GCA_017959965.1 Clostridia bacterium
CACGAACATCATCGGCGTGCAGAATCTGCTGGATTTCGCGGTCGAACATCACGCCGCACGGTTCGCTTTTGCTTCTTCAAACGAGATCTACGGGGAAAACCGGGGCGACGTGGAATTCTTCGACGAGAACTACTGCGGGTACATCAATTCAAACACGATGAGAGCGGGCTACCCTGAGAGTAAAAGATGCGGAGAGGCTTTGTGCCAGGCATATAAAGCTCAAAAAGGGCTTGACGTTGTGATCCCACGTCCGACCCGATCCTACGGGCCAACCATGCTTATGTCGGACACCAAAGCCATAAGCCAGTTTATAAAAAAGGGTATCGCAGGTGAGGACATTGTTCTGAAATCAGCCGGGACGCAGTACTACAGCTATTCGTACGTTGCGGATACGGTCTCGGGATTACTGTTTGTCCTGCTTTGCGGCGAAAACGGAGAGGCATATAACATTGCCGAAGAACACAGCGATATCATGCTGAAGGATCTTGCGTCGGTTATCGCAGGAATGAGTGGAAAAAAGGTCGTTTTTGAAATTCCCGACGCTGTAGAGGCGGCAGGATACAGTACAGCGACAAAAGCGAGGCTTGACGGTCACAAGCTGCAGGCGCTCGGCTGGAAACCAAAGTACGACATTAAAAGCGGTCTGGAGCGGACTGTTAAGATCATGCGTGAGCTGCGATAATTCAGCGACAGTGGTTTAAGATTATTAGAATGACTTCTAACTTTGGGGAGACATATGATTACCATTATCGTGCCGATATTTAGTGTCGAACGTTATCTTCGTCAGTGTATAGACAGTATTTTAAATCAAACATATAAAGATATAGAGATTTTACTGGTCGATGACGGTTCTACGGATCAGTGCGGTGAGATATGTGACGATTACGCCAAAAGGGATAACCGGATAAGAGTTTTTCACACCGAGAATCAGGGTATATCCGCGGCTCGAAATCTCGGACTGCGGGAGTCCGGAGGTGAATACATAGGCTTTGTCGATGCCGACGACTGGATAGAGCCCGAGATGTATGAGATCATGTACAGCATCATGCAAGAAACCGGCGCTGACATTTCCACATGCGGGCTGCGGCATGATTCCACAGGCATACCAAACCGGAAAGACGGTTTCAACATAACGGTTCTCGGCGGGGAAGAAGTTCTGGAGGCTATTGTCGACAGGAAGTTTGAGAGTTTTATGTGGAATAAGCTTTTTAAAGCCGGCCTGTTTGAAGGTTTGACTTTTCCCGAAGGAAAGGTCTTTGAGGACCTGGCCGCAACTCCTATGATTGTATCAAAAAGCGGAAAGGTGGCGGTTTCGGACGCGCCGCTTTATCATTACCGGCAGTGGGCAGGGAGCATTACCAAAGTTAGATCTGCGGACAACCTCATCGACTATGCGGATGCGTGCCTGGCCAGACACCGTTTTATTATGGGTTCGCACCCGGATCTGTTTGAGAGAAGACAAGAGGGGATTCTCCGTCTGGCAGCTGAGGGGGTTTGCAAGGTTTGGCGCTGGTGGTTTGGATGCAACAAACGCGACAGGCAGAAACATAAAGAGCGTATTACCGAACTGGTGCGGTTTACAAGGAAAAACGTTCCGTTATTCGGTTACCGGTCATGGCCGAAATATCTGAGATTTTCGACAGTGTTTATGTACAGCAGGAGCGGCCTGTCCTTTGCTTTGATGTATTTGATCACACAGGCATACCGGAAATTCTCGGGGCGGGACGCAGATGAGGAGACCATGATCAGCCCTATAAAGGCAAACTGATTTCAGGCCGGAAGAAGATGATGGCCCGGCTATGGCAACCATTTTTAATGAAAAGAAACAGACGGCGGTACCGCAGTCTGTTTCTTTTCGCTAGAAGAGCTTGTTAAGTACGGCAGAAGCTTTCTTTACAACCGTCAATCCCTCCTGAAAAGATCGCGTGTATATACTTTTTCCGCCACGTCGCCGAGTATGTCCGCGTCAAAACGGTTGGCCAGGATGACGTCCGACCGCTCCTTAAACGCCGCGAGATCGTTGACCACCTCGCAACCGAAAAACTCGCTGCCGTTTTCGAGCGTGGGCTCGTAAATGATGATCGGAATGCCGCCGGCGATTATGCGCTTCATGACATCCTGAATGGCGGAGGCGCGGAAGTTGTCGCTGTTGCTCTTCATTGTCAAGCGGTATACGCCCACGGTGGCGGGCTTGCGGCCGATGATCTGATCCGCAATGAAGTTTTTCCGGACTGTATTGGATCTGACGACTGCTTCGATCATGGTCTGAGGGACGTCCTTATAGTTGGCGAGGAGTTGCTTAGTGTCTTTGGGCAGACAGTAGCCGCCGTAACCGAACGAGGGGTTGTTGTAGTGGTCTCCGATGCGCGGGTCCATGCATACGCCGTCGATGATCATTTGCGTGTCCAGCCCTTTGACCTGAGCGTAGGTGTCAAGCTCGTTGAAATAGCTGACCCTGACAGCAAGATAGGTGTTGGCGAAAAGCTTGATGGCTTCGGCTTCTGTCAGGTGGGCGAGCAGAACCGGAATGTTCTGAGGCGCTTGGCCTGCCCGCTGTTCTTCCAGCCGCGCGCCTTCCAGGAGGAGATCGGCGAACATCCGGCCCTGTTCTTTCTGGCTGTCATCGCAGCCGACGACTATACGGCTCGGGCGCAGATTGTCATAGAGGGCCTTGGACTCGCGAAGGAACTCCGGGCTGAAGATTATGTTTTTGACGCCGTATTTTGCCCTTACGGATTCGGTGTATCCGACGGGTATGGTGGACTTGATTACCATAAGGACGTTCGGGTTGACTTTCAGCGTCCATTCGATGGCGTCTTCCACGGCGCTTGTGTCGAAGAAATGATTTACATCGTCATAGTTTGTTGGGGTGGCGATGATAACAAGGTCGGCGGAGCTGTAGGCGGACGCTTTGTCTGTGGTTGTGTGCAGGTTAAGGATGCGGGAGTCTTCCCGCGCTTCACGGAAAAACCGTTCGATCTCATCGTCCTGGATAGGGCTGATGAAACGGTTGAGTTTTTCGGCCTTGGCTTCGGTGGTGGTGATTGCGGTTACTTCATGCTTCTGGGCGAGCAGGACGGCAAGGCTAAGGCCGACATAGCCTACTCCGGCAACTGTGATTTTCATACTGGTTAACTCCTTTTTAATCCCTGCGGAAAAGATCCCGCGTATAAACTTTTTCTTTTACGTCGTCAAGAGCCGGGTCGTAGCGGTTGGCTATGATGCAGCTGCACATTTTCTTGAACATCTCCAAATCGTTGACGACCTGGGAACCGAAGAACGTACTGCCGTTCTCCAGCGTCGGCTCATAAATAATAACGGTTGCGCCTTTGGCTTTGACTCTTTTCATTATGCCCTGGATGCTGCTCTGGCGGAAATTATCGCTGTTGCTTTTCATAGTGAGACGATAGACGCCGACAATGACGCTGCGTTCTTTTTCGGGGTTGAAACTCTCGCTGCCTGTGTATGCTCCCGCGATCTCGAGAACCCTGTCCGCGATGAAGTCTTTCCGCGTGCGGTTGCTTTCTACGATTGCCTGAATCAGGTTTTCGGGGACATCCTGATAGTTTGCCAGCAGCTGCTTGGTGTCTTTTGGCAGGCAGTATCCGCCATAACCGAAGGAGGGATTGTTATAATAGTCGCCGACGCGCGGGTCGAGACAAACTCCTTTTATAATGGGAGCGGTTTGAAGGC
>JAGCZO010000068.1 GCA_017959965.1 Clostridia bacterium
CCTCGCGGCACCCTTGCGCATCTCCACCTTACGCGCAGGAAACCTCCGCACCAGGTTACTGTCAAAGTCGGCGAAAGCCGTCTGGACTGAGATGAGCAAAAGAAGTAGGGTGGCGCCCAGCCTGCGGCGGAACTCCTTCAGGTCGATGTCGCAGTTGGTGGTCAGGAACCATGACACCAGAGCGTTGGTGTTTCTCCGGATCCCGGTCTTGTCATAGATGTTCTGGGTGTGCCTCACAACGGTGTTGTAGGACACGCCGCACGAATGTGCGATCTCCTTGCCGATGAGTCCGTCAACGTAGCCGCACGCTATCCGCGTCTCGGCGCGTGTCAGAACGCTATCGGTCGGAATTGCAGAAGGATCCTGTGTGTTTTTCCGTGCGTGCGAAATAGCCATATCAGTTCCCCCAGCAGTTATCGACGCCATAGCTGGCGAAAAGGTCTTCTATCTTCTTGGCCTTCTCGATGTCGAGGTGTTTGTTAAGGCCCCGCGAATAGCGGCTGAAGCTCGACTCTGTGCTGATGCCAAGGGCCTGCATGATATCATGCTTGATGTGCGGCAGGTCTTTGACCTTCACTTCAGATAGCCCCTTCCGGAACGATCTGAATTTTGTGTAAATAGTTTCTTCCATATTACTGTGTTTTTGATTGGTTGCGGAAATATCCGCGCTTCTCCATGGCCCCCATGGTCTTGGCGCAGATGAGCAGTGAGATGATGCAAGGGATGAAGAAGGGGAAGGCCTTGAAGCTGCCGTCTTCGGCTTCGACGAAAAACATTCCGACAAAAGAAACGGCTCCCCAAAGTTTGACGGCGGACTCAACCGCCCAGGTCTTGATGTTCTTTTTCATAGTGCGTGTGTTAAAGCTTTGTGGCTGGAGCGGGATTCGAACCCGCATCTCCGACGGCCAAACACCCTTTTTCGAATAGATACTGCTTGCTTTGACCTCGGCGATCATTCCGTTATACTATCCAGCCTTGTTTGTACCCGTCAGAAGTTTCACCCTCTGACGGGCGGGAGTCCAGACGTTTGCGCGGGCCACATTCCCTTGCAGGTATTTATTTTTTCATATCTGTTATAAATATTTGCTATTGTAGGGTTTCCAAATCGTTTTACCTTTGTAATGGGTTTTGCAATAACTTTTGCAATACCTGAAAGCAAAGTAAAACAAGTTTGCCAAAAAAAGCAAACATTTTACAAACTTTTTTACAAAAACAATCGCATTATGGCTTTGACGCAATCGGAGAGGGTTCGCGCCGTTGTACGCTGGTTGTCTGGACAGACCGGAAAGAATCAGATGGAAATAGCGCATCAACTGGGATATGACAACAAGTCTACATTTTCATCGTTTCTCAACGGGCACAAAACAGTGCCTCATTCGCTTCCTTCAAAACTTGCCGACCTGGATCCTCGCATCAATATAGATTTCTTGTTGGGGACATCCGACGAAATGCTTTTGTACGTTCCAAAAGACGACGGAATCCCTCTAAAATCAACGAACGCAGTTCCAGAGGATGAATCCCTTTTCGATGCGCCAAAACGCTCGGAAAACGGCATTTTTGTCCCATCCGAGCTCGTGCAGATGATATCTGACCTGTCGACCACTATTAAGGACCAGCAGAGAATAATAACAACCCTCGTCGAAACTTGGGCCAAGGGACAATGCTCATGAAGACGCGCCCTACACTCACTCCCACCGGCGACGAGGCTTTCGACAAAAAATGCGCGGACCTCTGGAGCGCGGAAAGCTACGACGAGCTGGTGGCGCATATACTTCTCCGGATAGCAAAGATTGATGATTTTGGACCGCTGGACGAAGGGCTTCGAATGCTTCGCGTCCTCAGGGGTAACGAGATTCTTACTGAAGCGATACGGCAGGCGAAAGAGCTTGGATCCCCTGCAGACTATATTATTGAGCTGATGGGATTATACATTTCAGACGACGGCTGCCAGTACAATGACAAGACAAAAGCCATACGGATGTCGGAATATCTACGGGATCCGGATGCGCTGCTTTGCGACTCCTGCTCTGCAACTTACCGCAAGTATTTCTGCGGTATAACAATTCGACCAAGATGAACATTACTCCGACTGACCGCTTCTTCCAGGCTTACGAAGAGCTAAAGACCCTCGGCAAGACAAACCAGTCGCGCTTATGCCGAGAGCTGAATGTCCACCGCCGCAATTTCGATAAACAGGCCCTCGACCACTCGCGTCACATTCTCCGTCCTGAATGGCTGTCGGTACTCGTCCGCGAGTATGGCGTCTCGGCCGACTGGCTGCTGACCGGCAGGGGCTGGATGTTCGGGATATAAAAAGGCTGCCGGAAGGGAATCCCAACCGGCAGCCCGATCGCATTCTGGCTTTTTTCAAACCCAACTCAGCGCGAAGGTAAACTAATTTGTGTATTAAGCAAAATTATTTGTGAAACTTATTTGCCTCCAGGAGCTGCACCAGATCGGTCTTCATGCCGTCGTCGATGTCACGGTACCGGGCGAATGCTTTCGACCCTTCGGCATGGCCGCTCATACTGCCTATCAGATTAGGATCTTTGACTTGCTTGTATAAATTGCCGATGAATGTACGTCGGGCAAGGTGGCTGCTGGCAATCTCGTTGAGCGGGCGCTTGACTTCCTCCCTGGTCAGAGGATCAAGCACCGCCACCTGCCTCGTCAGTCCGGCGGCCGTGAAGGCCTTCTTTATAGCTTCGTTGTATTTCTGAGGAGAGATAAAGGGCAGCAGCCTGTCGCCCCGGAATCCTGAATACCTCTCGACGATTTCCTTTGCCGTCTCGGAAAGCGGCACCCGGACCGTCCTTGGCTTCTCGCCCTTTGTCTTCCGGGGAATGTACTCTAACACCCCGTC
>JAGCZO010000069.1 GCA_017959965.1 Clostridia bacterium
CTGACGGTGGCGACGATCTGTAGGTCGCGCATGTCGGTGACAGCCGCTGCTACTGCTTCTACGATGGCGAGCTTATGCAGGTCTCGGAAGACCACTCGCTTGTCAACGAATACATCAAGGCGGGGCAGATCACAAAAGAACAGGCAAAGACTTTCCCGCACAAAAACGTCATCATGCGAGCCCTCGGAATGAAGGACAATGTCCTGGTCGACATCCAGAAACGCTCGGCACGGGCAGGCGAGATCTATCTCCTCTGCTCCGACGGACTTTCGGACATGGTGCCGGACAAAGACATGGAAGCCGTCCTTGCAAGCGGGATCCCGTTAAACGAAATGACGAAGCAGCTCGTCGATATGGCGAACGCCAACGGCGGAAAGGACAATATAACGGTAATCTTGGTCAAAGTTGAACCTTAATAATGGAGATTTTTATGAAAAAATTTATGGTCTCAGTCGCAGTTGTATGTGCGATGCTGTTCTTTGTTTCATGCGGCGGTTCTTCCGGATCAGGTGAGAAGGAAACCGGTGATACAGATGAACATCCCGATTCAGAAGTGACAGACGAAGAAACCGCAGATTCCGAAATCACCGACGCTGATCCTGCAGACTCAGAGCCGCAGGTCCCGGCTGATCCTGAAGATCTTCAATATCCCGAAGTTACTACGAAATCGAATGAGATCGGCGATATTGCCCAGAACATCACCATCTATGACGATCTTGATGTCAAGCACAAACTTGCGGAATGGTATAAAACCAACAATCCGGAAAGCAAGCTGATCTGGCTCATTTTCACGACTTACGACTGCCCGCCGTGTCAGATCCTTAAAGAAGACCTTCTTGAGATCAACAAGCCGGAATACCGCGAACTGGGACTTAAGATCCTCCTTGTTTTCAACGGTCTGCTTGACGGTCCTCAGCCTGAGCTCGAACCTGAAAAACTGTCGAATTACAAATACCTTTTCCTTTCGGAATATCCGGATACCGCAAAATTTGAACTGTACGGATATCTTAGAAAGGAAGAACAGAAAGTGCTCCGCAAATTCTTCAGCAGTCCTATGGGCGGCGCATATCCGACATGGATGTTCATCGATGCTTCGACGATGGAGCTCGTAGAATACGGCGAAGGTTGGGGCGAAAATATGGTGAAAGGCACCTGTGACGAGATCGAACTGCTTCTTGAAGAGCTTTAAGCCATGAGAAGTATCGTTGTTTTTATATTTGCGGCGCTGTTCCTTGTTTCATGCGGGAGCGCGTCATCAAAGCCGGAAGAGCCTGCTGCACAGACCGGAGTGCAGGGGAACGGCGGTTTTTCGATAACTCTTGAAAAGGTGGACGGCGGGACTTTCTCGTTCGAAGAGATCCGCGGAAAAAAGCATCTTGTCGCGGCCTTCTGGGCTACTTGGTGCGAGCCTTGCAAGCAGGAACTCAAAAAACTTGCAGAGATCTATCCCGAGTTTTCGGCTTCGGTCGAATTTGTCGGGATCTCGACCGACACAGAGGAGATGATCGACAAAGTCAACGAATTCGCGGCTGAAGCGGCTCTCCCGTTTCCGATACTTGTCGATCCGAGCGGAAACACCGTAAGTTCGATCATTCCGGGCGGCGATTCGGTCCCGTATATGATGGTCATTGACAAAAACGGGACTGTTGTTTCGCGCCACAGCGGATACACTCCAGGCGATGAAGAGGCTTTGAAACGCGAGCTTTCTGAGCTTGTGACCCGCTGATTTTAATGGTTTTTTTTGTGCAGACGGAGAATTTGCGCATGGAACACCGAAAAAACTTGAATTTAAATGTTCTTTTACTACTCTCTTTTCGATTTTTTTGATTGTTTTGCAATAGTTTGACTTTTTAGGAGGATTTGATGTTCAAGAAAATGTTTACACTGCTTATCGCAGTTCTTTTTGTCGTCCCGTTCGTAGCGGCGGCAGACGATTTCGATGATGACTTCGGCGGAGATTTCGAGGAAGACGGCGAAGAGGCTGAAGTCGAGGAAGGGGAAGAGGAAGAAGAGGAAGCTCCGGCAAAGAAGAAAAAATCTCAGGAGCAGTCCGAAAGCGAAGCTGCCATGAAAGATCTCATGGGCGATCCTGAAGAGGACGAGAAATCTTCCAAAAAAGAAGATAGGGAAGAGTCCGAGGAAGCCGAAGTAGAAGAAGCCGCAGCTCCGGTAAAAGAAGATAAGGCCGATGCAGGCAAATCTTTCAAAGGTATCAAACCGATCCTTCTTGTAAAAGGCGGATTTACGGTCTTCGGTTCTTATAAAAGATGGAACGGTCAGGGAACGAAACCTTCAAGTCTGAGCACGATGTTCGGAAGTCTTGACGAAGGTATCATCGGTCTTGAATATCAGGGCAAACATGTCATCGCAAAGGGAACGCTCAATGTCAGAACCAACTATGCGTTCATCGAAAACGGCGCAAACCCGCTTGCGTAAGTAAACCATCAGTCGGTCCAGCACGGTGCTGCAAACGCTCTTTATTAAGTTTACGGCGGCGTTAAATTCTTCGATGTTTTCATCAAAGCAGGTAAACTGATCCCCGAATACGGTCTTGTCGACACCTGGCAGAACCTCGGAATGGGCTTCACGACTCCGTTCCTCACCAGAAGCCTTGCAGTAGTCGAAGGTTTCCTTCCTGAGACAGATGCAGGTCTTGCTCTCGGTTACAACGGCATAATCAAAAAGGATC
>JAGCZO010000070.1 GCA_017959965.1 Clostridia bacterium
GTACTACACCGACGGCGAAAAGATGAAAGCCCTCCTGCGGGAGATAGACGCCGAAAAGGCCGCGATCGAGCTGCTTTACGCCGAATGGACCGACTTGACGGAGATGGAGGAAACGCCGAGCTAGGATAATGCAGAGTTTTGCCAATGTAGAACGTAGAACGCAGAATGAGGCGACGGGATGCCCCGGTCCCTCATTCTGCGTTTTTCGTTCCGGCAGTCCGGCAAGTGCGGGCGTTCCATGCTCCGCATGTGAACGCCCCTACAAGACGTTGGCCGCCGCCGGGCATATACGTTCGATGACCAAAGCCGATAACCTGTAGGGGCGATCATTCAGATCGCCCGCGGTCTTTCGTTCCGGCCGTCCGTCAGACACGGGCGTTCCATGCGCTGCATGTGAACGCCCCTGTTACTATATATTTGCCCCATGTTCGTGGCAGCCAGCCACAGACGAGGGACAACCCGTTGCTCAAGTTGTACAATGTGAAGGCAATGGTCTGGCGTAGCGCCCCAAGAGTATCACACTCGTCTTGTAGTCAGCCAGCCGTCCTTCCATTGTACGACGTTCGATTTATGCAGGTTGAGAGCCGGTAACGGTCACTCGAGTAAGCAAACAGATAGAAGCGGCGATGGGTAAAGGCGAGATGCCATTGTAGTAACACATCGGGAGGATTCCATATGTTTGCAGTGGGGGTCGACGTTTCCAATGGTCGGAGTATGGTGGCTGTGCTCGGAACCAGACGCAGTGTCGTCATGAAGCCGTTCGAGGTGCAGCACACCGTAGACGGCTTTGCTTCTTTGACGGAGAAACTGAACGGATTAGACGGTGAGATCCGGATCGTCATGGAGCATACCGGTCGGTATTACGAGTCTTTTGCCATGAACATGTACCGTGCCGGTTTCTTCGTTTCCGCCGTGAACCCGCTGGCCATCAAGGATTATCAGGAGGGGATCAATGTCCGTAAAGTCAAGACCGACAAGGTAGACGCCCAGAAAATAGCTCAGTTTGCCATTGACAAATGGGAGATCTTGCCGCAATATACTCCCATGGATACGATTCGTTATGACCTCAAGACCCTTCATCGTCAGTTCCAACTGTCGAATAAGACCAGGATCGCGCTGAACAATAACCTGATCGCGCTCCTGGAGCAGAGCTATCCCGGTGCGAACCGATACTTTGACAGTCCCGTGCGTCCGGACGGCAGTCAGAAGTGGGTAGACTTCGTGGACACCTTTTGGCACGTGGACTGCATTGCCAAAGTAAGCCGGAGCGCCTTTGTGGAGCGCTACCGGAAGTGGTGCAAGCGCCATGGCTATAACTTCTCCGAACAGAAGGCTGTTGAGATCCACGAAGACGCCCGGCAGAAGTTTCCGCTGGTACCCAAATCCGATACCTGTAAGCTTCTGGTGAAGGAGGCCGTTGCCCAACTCAATGCCATCTCCCGTACGGTGGAAACCTATCGCGCCGAAATGGATCGCCTGGCATCCCAACTTCCGGAATACGATACCGTTATGGCCATGACCGGTGTCGGCAGATCCATGGGCCCGCAGCTTATGGCCGAGATCGGTGATCTGCGCTGCTTTGCTCATCAGAAGTCGCTGGTCGGCTTCGCAGGCACCGACCCGATCAAGGACGATTCCGGCGACAAAGTCTCAGGCAGCAAGCCCAGCAGCAAGCGCGGCTCCCCCTATCTCCGCAAAACGCTCTTTGTCATCATGACAATCTTGCTTCAGCTTCAGCCGCAGGATGATCCCGTCTACCAATTCCTCGACAAGAAGCGTTCCGAAGGAAAGAAATACTACGTTTACATGACCGCTGGCATGACCAAGTTCCTGCGCATCTATTACGGTAGAGTTCGCGACTGTCTCAAGGAACAAGGCCTCTGGGACAGCCCATCATTTCAACAGGTCGGCCCTGTTTGACAGGGGTTGGCAACAACCCCTTGTGTAACATTCAGCACAGGCAGCACACCGAGTCAAGGATGCCGCAGGCACGGCGAAGCCGCTTGTCTTTGACGAGGTGGGATGAATGTGCTACCCCTTTTTTCGCGACCGCTTCCCCGAGTGGTTTGTTTGTCGTATCCTTCTTTCCCCTCCTTTCTCTCTGAGTTTTTGCTCTCTGGGTATTGACTTTTTATTTGCAGGCTACGAGATACGAATGGCGCCGTCAGGCATAAACGGATAACGACACGAGCCAAAAACCTGTAGGGGCGATCGATGATCGCCCGCGGTGGCCCCGTGCACAACGTTCGGCCCTGCGGGCGGCGAAGGAAAACGCCCTGTCGTTGTCCTTTGCAAACCGTCACGCCGGGCGGACCGACGCGCGTCGCAGCCGGCCGCTCCCTTTTTTTCCTCA
>JAGCZO010000071.1 GCA_017959965.1 Clostridia bacterium
ATCCTGGGCAAAACGGATACCGGCGGCAAAGTCGCCCCGCTGGTTGATGAGGGCCGCGAAGAGCTCGGTGGAGTTGACGGCGCCGCCGGTCATCGCGTCAAAGTGCCCCCCGTCGGAAGACGTCAGATAACGTTCTATGAGCTCCTCCGAGTTGTTTATGATGCCCACGGTGCATATCGCGTAGGTGCCGAGCCTTGAACGGACAAGGAGAGGCTGGGGATCGGTGTCGCTTATGACGCCAATGGCGCTGATCCCTTCCATTTCGTCGAAAATATGCTCGAATTTTGAACGGAAGGGAGCGTTTTCAATGTTGTGGATCTTCCGCTGCAGGCCTATTTCCTTGCTGTAGGCCGCAAGGCCCGCTCTCCTGGTCCCGAGATGTGAATGATAATCGACGCCGAAAAACACGTCGGTCATGCAGTCAGTTGTGGATGTAATTCCGAAAAAACCTCCCATAAGGTCCTCCTTCGGGGAATGGATAATAAACAATTAACAATCAATAATTAATAATCAACAATCGGCAGTTAGCAATTAACAATTGATAATTTACAATCGATAATTGATAATTGATGATCATGCTGTAATTATGCGAAAAACAGTTTTGAAAGGGTCATAGGATCAATGTACTTGCCGTCTTTGTATACCCGCATGTTGCCGGAAGCGATCTCGTCAATGAGCATCACGTCGCCATTGGCGTCGTATCCGAACTCGAACTTGATGTCGTACAGCTCCATGCCTTTTTCGGCCATGTCGTCGGCAACTACCTTGGTGATTTTCTGAGTCTCCGCCTTTATGTCGTCATACTGCTTTGAGGTCATTATGCCCAGATCGATGAGACCGTCCTTGATGACCAGGGGATCGCCCTTGGCGTCGTCCTTAAAGGTCATTTCAACGTAGTAGGGCAGCTTCGCGCCTTCCTTGATATAGTCGCTGTAGCGGCGGTAAAAGGAACCGACGGCCCTGAGACGGCAGATGACCTCGAGGCCCTTGCCAAAGACCTTGGCGGGAAGAACTTCCATGGTGGTGTCGTCAAGATTTGCCTTGACGTAGTGGGTCTTGATGCCTTTGGCGTTCAGCTTTTCAAAATAGTACTTGGTCATGCGGAGATTCACGTCACCGACGCCTTCGATGGTGAGGCCGATGGAATTCTCGCCGGGATCAAAGACTCCGTCCTTGCCCGTGCAGTCGTCCTTGAACTTGAGAAGGTAGTTTCCGTTGTCCAGCTCAAAAACGTTTTTGGTCTTCCCGGTGTAAACAAGTTTCATTCCCATTTTCAGATCCTTCTTTCATTGAATAATAGATTATATTTTTTCCGCGACGGCCGCGTCCTTCGCGAGTACCGCTTCGGCATCGCTCTTACGCTTTCCGTCAAGCTTGCTTGCGATCTTTTTGTCAGACACGCCAATGATCTGGGCCGCCAGGAGAGCCGCGTTTGCGCCTCCGTTTACCGCTACGGTGGCAACGGGTATGCCGGTGGGCATCTGAACTGTGGAGAGAAGGGCGTCGAGGCCCTCAAAGGCCGCAGATTTGCAGGGCACGCCGATGACGGGGAGGGTGGTTCTTGCCGCCAATGCTCCCGCCAGGTGGGCCGCCATGCCTGCGAAGGCGATTATTGCCCCGAAGCCGTTTTCACGGGCGTTTGCGGCAAACTCCGCCGCCTCGGTTGGAGTGCGGTGGGCGCTGTAGATGTGTGTTTCAAAGGGTATTCCCAGCTCCTTCAGCACCGCCGCCGCTTTCTGGGCGATGGGGAGATCACTGTCGCTTCCCATTATCAATCCGACTTTTTTCATTTTGGCATCTCCTTATCGAATCTTCTTGCGAATTCTTTTACGTTCCTGAGGACCCGTTACACGCTTGCCTTGGTCTCGCAGTAAATGCAGCGGTAGACCTTGTTTTCCCGGTCCGTCAGCCTGAATACGTGCTTCAGCTCCTGCTCGTTTGACGTGATGCAGCGGGGGTTTTTGCACTTGATCACGTTGGTGAGGTACTCGGGCATCTCTATGGATTTTTTCTCCGCCAGCTTGCCGCCGCGAATGATGTTGACCGTAGCTTCAGGGTCAACGTACCCGATGACGTCGAGGTCAATGTCGATCTCCGCGTCTATCTTGATGATGTCCTTCTTTCCCATGCGTCTGCTGGTCACGTTTTTGATCATTGCCACGGGGCAGTCGAGCTCCCCGAGCTTCAGAAGCTCGTAGAGACGCATGCTTTTTCCCGCGGTTATGTGGTCGATGACGACTCCGTTTGTTATCGAGTCAACGTTCATATTCTTCCGGCCTCCTTGAGAAGCATAAGTATCAGCGCCATGCGCATATATTTTCCGTTCTCCACCTGCTTGAAGTAGCACGCTCTGGGGTCCTCGTCCACGGCAACGGAAATTTCGTTGACCCTGGGCAGGGGATGCATCACGCACATGTCTTTCTTGGCAAGCTTCATCTTTTCAGGGGTGAGAATGTAGGTGTCCTTGAGCCTCAGGTAGTCCTCCTCGTTGAAGAAACGCTCCCGCTGCACTCTTGTCATGTAGAGGATGTCAAGGTCCGGCATCACCGAGGCAAGGTCCGTAGTCTGCTCGTAGGGCACCCCTTTGTTCTTGAGGGCTTCCTTTTTCACGTAGCCGGGCAGCTTCAGCTCCTCGGGGGAGATGAGGACGAAACGGAGGCCGCCGTACCTTGTAAGCGCGTTTATGAGGGAGTGGACTGTGCGGCCGAATTTAAGGTCGCCGCAAAGGCCGACGGTAAGGCCGTCAAAGCCGCCTTTTTCGCGTTTTATGGTAAGAAGATCCGCCAACGTCTGGGTGGGGTGGCAATGGCCTCCGTCTCCTGCGTTGATGACAGGTACAGTTGCCTTCTGCGCCGCCACCAGCGCCGCGCCTTCCTTAGGGTGGCGTATGGCGATTATATCCGCGTAGGTGGATACCGTGCGTGCGGTGTCGGCAACGCTTTCTCCCTTGGCGGCTGAGGAGGAGTCGCTTCCCGCGACCGAGATCACGTGGCCCCCAAGCTCATACATCGCGGCCTCAAAGGAGAGCCTTGTACGTGTGGAGGGCTCGAAAAACAGTGTGGCCAGCTTTTTTCTGCGGCAGGCCTCCGCGTAATCGTCGGGCCTTGCAATTATGTCCGAGGCCGTGGCCATAAGCGAGTCTATTTCGCTGACCGTCAGGTCTGTTATGTCTATTACGCTTCTCATTTCTTGCCTCCGATCCAGGATTCGTCCGAGGGATCGTTACGGAAGGCAATAAGCCTTTTAACGTCTGCCTGGGCAATATAGCCTGTGTCCGCGGCGACCTGAGCCACCGTGTCAAAATCCGTCAGCGAAACGTTTTTAACCTTTGCTACAGCGAGACGCTCAAGGCCTTTCTTCATTCCATAGGTGAATATGGAGACGATGCCAAGCACCTCTGCGCCTTCCTCCCGAAGGGCGTCCACCACTTCGATAACGCTTCCTCCCGTGGAGATCAGGTCCTCCACAACGACCACCTTCTGACCGGGCTCAAGTTTGCCTTCGATCCTGTTCTGCCTGCCGTGGTCCTTTGCCCCTGAACGGACGTAACCCATGGGAAGGCCCAGAATGTGGCCGGTTATTGCCGCGTGGGCAATGCCCGCCGTGGAGGTGCCCATCAGCACCTCGGCGTCAGGATAGTTTTCCTTTATGAGCTGCGCCAGACCGTTCTCAACGTCGTTGCGCACCTCGGGGGCGGTCAGGGTGAGGCGGTTGTCGCAGTATACGGGGCTTTTTATTCCGCTTGCCCAGGTGAAGGGCTCGTCGGGGCGGAAAAATACCGCTTTTATGCCCAGAAGGTCTTCCGCAATCTTTTTCCGAAGTTGTTCCATGTTTGTCTCCTTGAAATTTTAACTTTCCGAGAGCTGTTTAAAAAATCAGTCTCTTGATCAGATCAGTCTCTGAATTCTTCAACGCAGCGTCTGTAGGCGGCCGCGGGATCCGGAGCCGCGGTTATGGGTCTTCCCACGACGATATAGTCTGAACCGGCTTTTTTTGCTTCGGCGGGTGTCATGACCCGCTTCTGGTCTCCCGTGTCGCTATCCGCAAAGCGGACCCCCGGGGTCACGGTCAGGAAATCCTTTCCGCAGGTCTCGTGGACTTTGGCGGCTTCCAGGGGAGAACAGACGATGCCGTCAAGCCCCGCTCTCTTGGCGTTGAGGGCGTAGTGCATGACCACCTTGTCAATGGGTTCTTTTATGAGCAGGTCCTTTTCCATGGAGGCCTGGTCCGTGGAGGTGAGCTGGGTCACCGCTATGAGAAGAGGTCTGGAGCCGTCATCACGGGTGAGCCCTTTAAGAGCCGCTTCCATCATGGATATGGTGCCCGCGGCGTGGACATTGACGATGTCAGCGTCAAGCTTTGACAGCACTGCCATGGCCTTTTTCACGGTGTTGGGGATGTCGTGGAGCTTGAGGTCAAGGAAAACCCGGTGGCCTCTTGCCTTGAGCTCCCGGACTATGGCGGGTCCTTCGGCATAGAACAGCTCCATGCCGATCTTGACGAAGGGTCTGTCGCTTCCCAGCTTGTCGAGAAATGCGAAGGTTTCTGCCGCGCTTGCGAAATCGCAGGCGATGATCACGTCTTTACCCATTGAAGGCTCCTTTCGTGATATCGGAAAGTTTTTCGATACCGTATTTTACCATTACCCGGGGCAGCTCCGCCACGATGTTCCTGCAGGCGAAGGGGTCCGTGAGGTTTGCGGCGCCGACTTCAACTGCCGTGGCTCCCGCCATCATCATTTCTAAAACGTCCTCTGCCCGGGAGACGCCGCCCATGCCTATAACGGGTATAGACACCGCGTTGGCGACCTGCCAGACCATTCTGAGGGCGATCGGGAAAATACCCGGGCCCGAATAACCGCCGGTGACGTTTGCAAGGACCGGCTTTCTCTTTTTCAGATCTATGCGCATACCAAGAAGCGTGTTGACAAGGCTCAGGCCGTCGGCGCCTGCGTTCTCGCAGGCTTTGGCGATGGAGACGATGTCGGTGACGTTGGGCGACAGCTTCATTATAACGGGTTTTTTGGCGACTTTTTTGACCGCCTTGGTGACTTCAGCCGCGGACTCCGCAGAGGTGCCGAAGGCCATACCGCCGCCGTGAACGTTGGGGCAGCTGATGTTGACTTCAAGCCAGCCCACCTGATCGATCTCGCTCAGACGTTCACAGGTGTACACGTAATCCTCAACGGAGAAGCCGCTGACGTTGGCCATGACGGGCTTGTGAAAGACTTTGGCAAGCTTCGGAAGCTCCTCGGAGATCACCCGGTCCACACCCGGGTTCTGGAGGCCCACGGCGTTCAGCATGCCCGCGGGACACTCGGCTATCCTTGGGGTGGGATTGCCGAAACGTTCCTCTTTGGTGGTACCCTTGAAAGAGAAGGTCCCCAGGACGTTTATATCGTAAAGCTCCGCGAATTCGTATCCGAAGCCGAAAGTGCCCGAAGCAGGTATTACGGGATTGTCAAGCTCGATGCCGCAGAGGTTTACTTTCGTGTCTGCCATAGTATTTCCTCCTTTTCGAGCACAGGGCCTTCGCGGCAGATCCGCTTGGTGCCCGTTACGGTCCTGCAGGAGCAGCCCATGCAGGCGCCGAAGCCGCAGCCCATACGTTCTTCAAAGCTGAACTGGCCGGAAACGGCTGTGTCGGCGTAGACCGCCCGGAGCATCGGCTCGGGGCCGCAGGTGTAAAAATATGTGAAGTCGGAGGGAAGGGCGTCGGTGACAAAGCCCTTGATGCCCCGGGTGCCGTCAACAGTGGTGACCGTGACGCGGCAGCCCAGCTCCGCAAATTCTTTTTCGTAAAAGACCTCGTCGGCGGTGTTGAAGCCAAGGATAACGGAGACCTTTTTGCCTTCTGCGACAAGCTTTTTCGCCAGAAGATAGAGCGGGGGCACGCCGACTCCGCCGCCGATGAGAAGGGGACGGGGCCCTGACTTTAAGGTGTCGTAGCCGTTGCCGAGGCCTGTGAGGAGATCCAGCTCCTCACAGGGAGCCATAAGACTCATTGCCTCCGTACCTTCGCCCACCACCTTGTAGATGAGGGTCAGAGCGCTGCCGTCAACGTCGCACACCGAAATAGGCCTGCGGAGATATTTCCCCTCAAGCTTAATATTCACGAACTGCCCCGGGGCCGTGACCTCCGAGGTGTCGCCGCAAAGGACCATCCTGAAGACGCTCCTTGCGATCTGCTTGTTTTCGGTAATTTTAAAGACCGACTGCTTCATCTCTGCTCTCCCGAATCGATGGTTGAGATCGTCAGCGTAGTTTCCTCAAGCACGTCCAGCAGTACCCGGACAGTGTCGAGAGAAGTGAATATAGTAACGTTGTTTTCCGTAGCAAGCTGGCGGATACGCACGCCGTCGCTGGCCTCCACGTCCGATCCGATGTCACGGGTATTGATGACGTAGGCAAGGTGCCCCTGCCTTATTGCGTCGGGTATCTCCTCGCTGCCCTCGCTGATCTTCTTCAGAATGTGGGTGCGGATACCGTTTTCCTTGAGGAACCTGGCGGTGCCCTCAGTGGCCTGGATATTGAAGCCAAGGTTGTAAAAACGGCGGATGAGAGGCAGTGCCTCCTCCTTGTCTCTGTTGCTTATGGTGGCAAAGACCGTTCCGTAGTTCTGGAGATGAGTGCCCGAGGCCTGGAGAGCCTTGTACAGGGCTCTGTTAAGTTTGTCGTCATAGCCAATGGCTTCGCCGGTGGATTTCATTTCGGGGGAGAGGTACGCGTCCAGCCCCTTGATCTTGTTGAAGGAGAAGACCGGGACCTTAACGTAGTGTCTCTTTTTCTCCGGCGGATAGAGATCGAATATGCCCTGCTCCTTGAGCGTTTTTCCGAGGATCACGTCCGTGGCAATGTCCGCGAGAGAATAGCCCGTGGATTTTGACAGGAAGGGAACGGTGCGGGAGGAACGGGGATTGACCTCGATTATGTAGACGTCGTCGTTCTTGTCGACAATGAACTGTATGTTGTAAAGGCCCACGATGCCAATGCCGAGGCCCAGCTTCTTTGCGTAAGTGAGGATCGTGCCCTTGACTTTATCGGAAATGGAGAAGGCAGGATAGACGCTGATGGAGTCGCCGGAGTGGATGCCTGTGCGTTCCACAAGCTCCATGATGCCGGGCACGAACACGTCACGTCCGTCGCAGATCGCGTCGACTTCGACTTCCTTGCCTTCAATGTATTTGTCAACGAGCACCGGCTTGTCGGTGTCGATCTCCACGGCGGTCTTGAGGTAGCGGCGGAGCTGTTCTTCATTGGCGACGAGCTGCATCGCGCGACCGCCAAGCACGAAGGAGGGACGTACAAGCACCGGATAGCCGATCTCCGCGGCCGCCTGAACGCCTTTTTCAATGTCCGTGACCGCCTGGCCTTTCGGCTGAGGGATGTTCAGATTCAGCAGTATTTTCTCAAAGCTGTCGCGGTTTTCCGCACGCTCGATGGCTTCGCAGTCGGTGCCGATGATCTTGACGCCTCTGTCCACAAGGGGCTGGGCCAGGTTGATGGCGGTCTGTCCGCCGAGGGAAGCGATCACGCCTTCGGGATTCTCGAATTCAACGATGGCCATAACGTCCTCGGGAGTCAGGGGCTCAAAATACAGCTTATCGGCCGTCGTGTAGTCAGTGGAGACCGTTTCGGGGTTGTTGTTTATGATTATGGACTCGTATCCGGCGCGGCGGATGGTCTGCACCGCGTGCACCGTGGAATAGTCAAATTCGACGCCCTGGCCGATGCGGATGGGACCCGCGCCAAGGACAACGATCTTTTTCTTGTCGGAGAGGCGGGAGTCGTTTTTGCCGGAATATGAGGAGTAGAGGTATGCAATGTATTTGCCTGTGTGCAGCGTGTCCACCATTCTGAAGACGGGTCTGATGCCCAGGCTGCGTCTGAATTCAAACACGGAAAGCTCGCTTTGGCGCCAGAGATACGCGATATATTTGTCGGAAAAGCCCATTTTCTTGGCTTGAAGAAGGATATCTTTGTCGCCGGGATTTTTTTCGAGGGTCTTTTCCATGTCAACTATCTTCCTGTAGGACTCGAGGAAGAGCTCCGTGATCATCGTGGTCTCGTGGAGCTTTTCGATGGACGCGCCTCTGCGGAGAAGCTCGAAGATGGCAAACACGTTGTCGGCTTTGAATTCCCGGATGTAGTTGAAAAGCTCGTCGTCGGTGTAGCTGTCGAACTTGGCCAGTCTGAAGTGGCAGACGCCGGTCTCCAATGAACGGACGGATTTCAGCAGACATTCCTCCAGGTTCGAGCCAATGCCCATGACCTCGCCGGTGGCCTTCATCTGGGTGCCGAGGGTGTTGGGAGCGGACGTGAATTTGTCGAAGGGGAAGCGGGGGAATTTTGCGACAATATAATCAAGGCTGGGCTCCGTCGCGGCGGTACCTCCCGCCACTGCGATATCCTCAAGAGCCATGCCCAGAGCGATCTTGGCGGTGACCCGGGCGATAGGATAGCCGCTTGCCTTGGAGGCGAGGGCAGAGGAACGGGAGACCCTGGGATTCACTTCGATGAGGAAGTACTTGCTGGAGCAAGGATCCAGGGCAAACTGAACGTTGCAGCCGCCTTCGATCTTCAGCTCCCGGATGATCTTGATGGCGCTGTCGTTGAGCATTTTCAGGTCGTGATCGTTCAGGGACAGTATGGGAGCCACCACTATGGAGTCGCCGGTGTGCACGCCAACGGGGTCAATGTTTTCCATTCCGCAGATGGTTATCGCGTGGTCGTTGGAGTCACGCATGACCTCGAACTCGATCTCCTTGTAGCCTTTCACACTTTTTTCCACAAGCACCTGGTGGACCGGGGAGAGCTTAAACGCATTGATCGCGATGTCCACGAGCTCCTCCTCGTTCTCTGCAAAACCGCCGCCCGTACCGCCAAGGGTAAACGCGGGGCGCAGCACCACGGGATAGCCAATGTCAAGAGCGGCTTTCTTTGCCTCCTCCAGAGAATAGGTGACCTCCGAAGGAATGACGGGCTCACCGATGGATTCGCACATCTCCTTGAAAAGCTCACGGTCCTCAGCCCGCTCGATGCTTTCGCTGGAGGTTCCGAGAAGCTCCACGCCGCACTCCCTCAGGATGCCTTTTCTTTCAAGCTGCATGGCAAGGTTCAGACCCGTCTGGCCGCCGATGCCGGGCACGATGGCGTCGGGGCGCTCGTACCTGAGTATTTTGGCAACGTATTCAAGAGTGAGAGGCTCCATGTAGACCTTGTCCGCGATGGACGTGTCGGTCATTATGGTGGCGGGGTTGGAGTTGCAAAGTATTACCTCATATCCCTCTTCCTTCAGGGCGAGGCAGGCCTGGGTGCCGGCGTAGTCAAATTCCGCCGCCTGGCCGATAACGATCGGACCCGAGCCAATGATCAGCACTTTTTTCACATCAGTTCTCTTTGCCATTATTTTTAAATCCTCCGAGATCATTATTGTCAATATAAGCGATCCTTCCGCCGCAGACAGTCAGGATACAATTTCCGCTGACTTCCGCTCCTGCGAAGGGCGTCGATCTTCCTTTTGAAATGAGTTTGTCCGGCGATATCTTTTGTGATTTCGACAGATCCCAGACCGTAAAGTCGTTTCCCGCAGCTATTCCGAAACGCCTCCGGGGCGCCGTGCATATAAGGTCGACCAGCTTCTCCAAAGTGATGACGCCGGTCTTCACAAGACCTGTGTAGAGAAGAGGAAACGCAAGCTCGATGCCCGTTATTCCGAACGCGCTGCCGCGAAGGCCCTTTGATTTTTCCTCTTTGCTGTGGGGGGCGTGGTCCGTAGCGATCATATCGATTGTCCCGTCAAGGATCCCCTCGATGAGAGCCTCCCGGTCCTCCTTCGAGCGCAGTGGAGGGTTCATCTTCCAGGAGCCGTCCTCCTGAAGCAGGGAATCGTCAAGCAGCAGGTAGTGGGGAGCCGTCTCGCAGGTCACGTCAACGCCTTTCTTTTTCGCCTCCCTGATGAGGGCAACGCTTTCCTTTGTGGAGACGTGGCACACGTGATACGAGCAGCCCGTTTCGGCAACGAGTTTGATATCCCTTTTGATGGGTCCCCATTCGCTTTCGGAGCATATCCCCTTGTGCCCGTGGGCTTTGGCGTATTCGCCGTCATGTATGTAACCGCCAAAGAGAAGAGTCTCGTCCTCGCAGTGGGCGGCGATCATTTTGCCGAGAGAAGCGCAGCGGAGCATTGCCTCCCGCATCATGGCTTCAGACTGGACGCCTTTTCCGTCGTCCGAAAAAGCGACAACATTGGGGGCAAGACCCGAAAGGTCGGAGAGTGCCATCCCCTTCTCGCCGACGGTCAGAGCTCCGTAGGGCAGCACGTTTATGACCGCGTCCCGGCGGATGATCTCAAGCTCTTTTTCCAGGTTTTCGGGGCAGTCCGGCACAGGATCCAAGTTGGGCATGGCACAGACAGCAGTGTAACCGCCGTGGGCCGCCGCAGCCGATCCCGTGGCAATGGTCTCCTTATATGAAAAACCCGGCTCGCGAAGGTGAACATGAACATCTGCAAAGCCGGGAAAAACGGTATATTCTTTTTCTGCTCCCTCGAGGAAGAGTAAAACCTCGGAAAGAGCTTTATTTGAGGCAAGGGTCCTATCGTGCAAAAAGGAAATGTCAAAGCCGCTTGAAAATGACCTGAGAGCCATGGTTTTCCTCCCGTAAGACAGCCCCGCCAACGGCAGGACGAAAATACATGCAACCGACCGTACTGTTCTGCTTTAAATCTTCCGGCATCTCGTACCAGGTTAAAGATTGCCTCACTATTTTATCACTTCCGCTGATAAAAATCAATAGATTTTTTGAAAAATGGGGGTCGTAGAGGTGTTTGACGGGGCGCAAAAATCAATGGCTTCGGGCCGCGAAAAAGTGCGGGGATCTTCTGCGTGAAACCCCGGGCGTGTTGTAAAAAAGAGTATTTTATGATACGATAAAACCGGCGGCCTTTTAATAATATTAGGCCGGGAAAACGTATATGATCAATACCCGTTTTCCGGCAAGCCGCAGGGGCCGTCCCGAGGTGATACAGGTTGAAAGTCAGAAGGATCGTTATTATTTCCCTTTTAGCAGCCCTGGCCGCGGTGATCGCGGTTTCTCTTATCTATGCCGTTGCCGCTGTAAACGCCGCGAAGGAGACCTGCGGAAAGTATATGGCCATTCGCAGTAAAAGCGTTCTTCCCCCTGAATACTGTTTTGAAAACGAAAATCTGACTATTGACGATCAAACCTTAAACGAGCTGATCGGTTCTCTTTGCGCCGAGGCGGCGGCATTTACGACGGACACGGGGCTGGAAAGGTACAAAAGTACAGTTACCCGTATGCTGAGACAACAGGCGGACAAGGAATACACAGTCAGCCGCAGGGAAATTGAAGTCAAGGAATGGACAAGGTTCAAATTTGTCGCAATTGACGAGATCGAGATCACATTGGCGGTGGAAGAGCGCGTCACACTGTACCGTCCGATCGACGGCGTGATCTCAAGGGATCCTTACGACACCACTGTCAGTGATTATACCTTTACCGTGAGAAACGTTGCCGGAAGCTGGAGGATCACCTGAGAACTATACACAGAGGCTTGATGCGAAGACGAAGGAGGGCGCAATGGCCGGTTGCCTGAAAAACGAATTCATAAAGCTGAAGAACAAACTGCTGCCCTTTGCGGTTTTGACCCTTGTCCTGGCCGGGATAATGGTCCTTCATCTGTGCGTTGACGTCAGGACGGAATTTGCGGAAAATCTTCAGCTGTATAAGAACGGAGAAGAGGCGTACGTTTCCTCGGAGAAGCTGATACAGAGGATGGAGCAGCGGATATCGGAGCGGCGGAAAAGTGCCGCGGCCTTGAGAAAACAGGGAAAAAACGACGAGGCGGACGCTCTTGACCGAAGAGCCGACCTTGAGGAAAAAGAGTGTTTAAACTATTACAGGGACCTTGCGGGCCGGGGCGTTGCCGACGGCAGCTGGCAATATGATTGTGTCGACTCAAGGTATTCGGCCCTGGCACGTGGCGAGACCGCTTTGGCGGAGGGCTTTGAAAAAGCGCTGAAGGAAAATGACTCAAAAACATACCTTCAGAACATGTGCGAGTCCCTCAGGGAGCCGAACGACGAGCTGGAGCTGCGGCGGTATTACAGGTACTCCTTTTTGCTGGAAACGGGCTGTGACATTGACAAAACCGCCAATGTCAGCAGAGCTTCTCAATACGCCCACAACATGGCTCTTATCGATGGAGGCGCCCGGGAGGAAGAGGCCGAAACGCTGAAGACTGAAAACGAGTGGCTGAAGGCGGCCGCAAGGAATAACGCCGGTGAACCGGAGAAGAACGCATCCTTTTTCTACGTTGCGTCTCAGTCCGTGCTGACGGTTCAGCTGCCTCTTACTGGAATGCTGGGGGTCTTTGCTGCCGCGGCGGTATTCGGCCCCGACCGCAAAAGGAAAAAGGTCCCTGCGATCTATCTTCTGCCGGCGGGCAGGATAAAAACAAACGTCTCAAAGCTGGTGACCGCGGCGATCCTGAGCATCGGCGGACTTGTCCTTTATTCCGCGATATGCCTGGTCCCAATACTGATCCTTGGCAAGGACAGTATGTTTGAGGCCGTTTTTGCCGTGGTGCTTGGCAATGCAGGTTTCTGCACGCCTATTGCGATATATCTTCTGATGATATTGGCGTTGATACCGGCTCCGGTGCTGGTGATCTCGTTTACGTTTTTCGCGGTGGCTATCACCAGGAACACGCCTGTTTCCGTTGCCTTGGGAATGGTTTTTGCGATATCGCTTTTCGTCTGCAGGATCGTGGAGATGATACATCCGGTGGCCCGGTACTGGCTCAGGTACACCGCCGTCTCAGTGGCTGACTGGACGCCTTTTGTGGTTGCCGTCGACACCGCTGCCGGCCAAAGCTTTTTGTGGACTGCGGTTTCCTTTGCGCTGCACGGGGCTTTCTTTGCTGCGCTTGGCCTGGTTTTGGAAAAATACAGTGAGGATTGAAAAATGGCTGTGGTTGAGTTAAAAAACGTTGTGAAAAAATACGGAAGGATCAATGCCCTTGACGGTGTGTCGCTGGAGATAGAGCAGGGCTCGTGTGTGGGGCTCATTGGCGTCAACGGCGCGGGCAAGAGCACCCTGATGAAGCTCATAACCGGCATTATTCTGCGTGACAGCGGAGACGCCAATGTCCTCGGCTGGGATCCCGGACGCCGACGCCCGGAGATGCTGGCAAGGATCGGCCTTATAAGCGAGTCTCCGTCACTGTATCCTTTCCTGACGGGCAGGGAACATCTGAAGCTTATTCAAAACGTCAAGGCGGGCATTTCGGACGGGGACGTCGATGCGATCCTTGAAAAGGTGGGCCTTGCCGGCCGGGAAAACGACAAGGTGTCAGGCTATTCCTTCGGAATGAGACAGAGGCTGGGCATGGCGCAGGCCCTCATCGGGAACCCGGAGCTTCTGCTTCTGGATGAGCCCACAAACGGGCTTGATCCCGTGGGCGTCAGAGACCTGAGAAGCATCGTGTCCGACTTCAGGGGAAAAAGCGGTTCGACTGTTCTCATATCCAGCCACAACCTCCACGAGGTGGGCCTGATGTGCGACAGCTATATATTTATCAACAAGGGGAAGATCGTTGACGTTACCAAGAGAGAAGAATTGGGCGACGATCTTGAGAGCGAGTTCTTTAAGAGGATCGAGGGTACTTAAACCGATGGGCGGCGTACTGAAAAACGAATTTAAAAAGCTTTTTGCCAGGCCGGAGGTTACAGTCGCGGTCGTTTTGGCGTTTGTTTTGCCGCTGCTCATAAGTATCTTGTTTACGTTGGGAGAGGCTCAAGACAGAGCAAAATTTGAAGATCTTCCCGACAATTACTACGCGAACCGTATTCAGACCTGCCAAAGGCGCCTGGAGACGGAGAACAGTCCGGAAGGGTCAGAGCGGCCCGGAGAGGGCGGGACGCTTTCCGCTGACGATATCGCGAAAATAAGGGCCGAGATGGGCCTGTGCGAGCTGCTTCAGGAAAAGCAGGTTTTTTCAACAAAGGCCTGGCAGTACAGTCTATTAGAATTGTCTCTTGCGGCGGGCTTTGAGGAGGACGCGTATCAGGCGATCCGGAGGGATGACTTTAACTTTTACTACGACAAAATGATCGGGCTGTCTTCAGGTCCGAGAAAGGAGCTGTTTCAGAAGTTAAAGTCTCTGGAGGTCTACCCTTCATTCAGCGATCACAGATATCTTCTGGCTCTTCGAGTGTCCGAGACCGCGGATACTGCCGAAGACAAGCTGCTCATTTTCCGTATCGAAAACGATATTCCCGAAAAATATCCTGAGAGGAGTTACGGAAGTTTCACGGGAAAGGTGCCGACAGTTCTGATCCCTGTTTCAGCGATCTTCTGTTCTTTTACCGCGGCCTGCGTCTTTGCGGAGGACAGAAAAAACCGGGTGCCCCATCCGTCGGCTGTCATTCCCGGCGCCGGCAAGGTGATCGCCGCCAAGGCCTTGGCTCTTATCATCCTGCTGCCGCTGACAGTCCTGGCCTCTTTCGCGGCGGCGCTTTCCGCAGGACGGCTGATATTTGAAGGGAGCCTGCCCAGGGAGGCGGCAGTAAACGCTTCCGGCGTCATAACCGTAAAACCGTTTTTTGAGATAGTGACCATGCAGATACTGAAGTTTTTCGGGATGACCTGCGCCTCCGGGGCGGTATCCGGGCTGCTGTCCTACTTCTTCAGGAGCGAGATAGCGGGCATTGCCGCGGGAGGCGTTCTGGCGCTTCTTTCGTTGATCTTGACACTGTGACTTGAAGTTAAAAATATAAACTGTCAAATTTTTTTGATCACTTTTTTGCTTGGATCTTTGATCTTTTTCATTATGGATCCAAGC
>JAGCZO010000072.1 GCA_017959965.1 Clostridia bacterium
AATCTATGTGCCTGCCCTCTCTGAAATTCAGCGCCTTCTCCACGATGCGGTCCACAAGGGTCTTGGTCTTGCCTGACCCCGCAGCCGCGGAAAGCAGCACGTTCTTTTCGTCGCCGTCAACGCCGTTTTTGACGTATTGTCTTGCAGCCTCGTCGCCGGGCAGACTCCGCCATCCGGCGGAAACGGCCGCGTCACGCGAATCGCCGCCCGTATTTTCGGATAAGACTTCTTCAGTTATTCCCGTCTTACCGTCTGACATAGTAAACCCCCAAAAACAATTATCTCAAAAAAACACTGATCAAACGGCAGACATCACCAAATTGAGCCTGCGTGTATGTTGCGTTGACCGTTCTGCGGCCTGCCTAAAGAGCCCCTGAATTTCCGCTTGAATGGAAACGCATATTTAAGGCTCTTTACGCAGGACGCCGAGTACAAAAAAACAAAAGCGGTGCCTGGCGGCGGATCAGTGGCGTCCTGCTTTTCGCGAGCGAACCACTCGAAGTACCTTCGTACATCGTCGGGTCCGCGCACGAAAAAATAGCTCTTAAATCTGCGTTTCCTCAGTAGAGTTCTCTAAGTTCATCAAACATCCCGTTCTTTTCAAGCTTTTTCTCCGCCTGAATTTTGATCTGAGATATCCTTTGCCTTGCCAGTCCGAACTCCTTCGCCAGATCTCCGAGATTCTTTTTTTCTTCGCCCAGAAGGCCGAAATAGCTCTTTATTATTCGCGCTTCCCTGTCGTCAAGCCTCGCAAGGTGCCTTCTCACGATCTCCTCCGCGTCTGTGTCCACACGCAGGGTGTCGTCAGCCTTGACAAAGTCTTTTTCGGACTGGTCGCCGTCCTTGCCCGCAGGCTCGTCAAGGTACTCATACTGCAGCGATTTATAGAACAGCAGCGTCCTTACGGTGGACTCCTTTATGCCGCACTCCGCGCTGAGGGTCTTGACGTCCGGGAATCTTCCGTGTTCCGCCTTGTAGCGGTCCTCCGCTGCCGCGATCCTTGACATCTGGATGTGCATGCTCTCCGGCAGCCTTATCACGTCGCCTACCTTGTAGATAGCCCTGCGCATCGCCTTCTTTATATCGTAGCTGGCATAGGTCGAAAGCCTTGCGCCCTTTGAAGGGTCGAACTTGGCGATGGCGGCGTCGAGGCCTTCATTGCCAGCGGCAACAAGATCCTCTATCCTTAGGCCTCTGTCCCTGAATTTCCGGAACGCAATAGCCAGAAGAAGCCGCTGGTTGGAATTGATGAGAAGCTCCCTGGCCTCGTTGTCACCGTGCTGAGCTCTCACCGCAAGGTCGGCCTCTTCTTCTTTTTCCAGGTTTCTGTATTTCCTTATTTCCGCGAGATACAGCGAAAGCGGATCGTCGGTTTTCCCCAAAGGCTCCGCTTCCCCTATGTTTCCGGATCTTTGCCCGTAGTCAAGAAGCTGCTTGATCTCATCCTCTCTCAGCTCGCCGAGATCGTTTTCATCATTCTTTGCGTCCGGATCATCCTCAACGCCAATGAGCTCCTCCCCGTCGTCCCCGGCATCCTCAGCGGAGCCGGAGGCATCGAAGGCAAAGTCTTCCTCGTATCCGTTATCCGGTTCAGGTCTGCCTCTTTTTTTCAAAGCGTTTCTCCCGTGAAGACGCTTTAAGAGCGTCCCATTTCCGTTCGACTTCATTTACGCTCCCGCCGTGATATCACCGGCGGCGGAGCAATTATAACGGTCAAACAGTTCCTGTCTTTACGGCAAACCGGCAGGCGCAGCGCGTCTGCCGGAAAACCGTTTCTGCCGAAGAGACGTTCCGGTGTTTACCGCCCGGTTTGTCTCATAAGATCATTCTCTGTTGAGCAGGAATGCGCCCGCAGGAATACCCGCGGAGTTGCAGAGATTCATATCTTTTCCGAAGAAATAGGTGGTTATAACGTTATAAGCTATTCCCTTCATTTCGCTGTCGGAAACAACCTCCACCGTGTCCTTGCCGGTGATCTTGCCCTTGGCTTTTGCGCCGATCTTGTTCTTTCCGGTAAGTACCGAATATCCGGTCACGTATTCGCTGCCGTCAACGGTCTTGAGGCCGTCGCCGACGTTCTTGTATTTGATGGTGGCGGTCTTGCCGTCGCTTGAGTAAGTGACGGACTCGATTATCGGGCCCGAAGCGTTGTCGAGAGTATATCCTCCTTCGCCGTTAAAGGCGCAGGCGATCTTGGCGGCTCTCAGAGCCTGTTCATATTTGCAGTTCGGGTGGAGCGTATTCCAGAACGTGTCGTCCGCCCAGAGGTCGCCGGACATGACCTGGAAGAAGTTCTTTCTCATGGTCACCATGCCGCCCATGATGCCCCGGATCTTTCCGAAGTCCATGTAGGCCCAGGGATCTTTTCCCTTGTAGTTTGCGGGCTGGGTGTACTCGGTGGGGAACTCAACGAAGTAAACGGGGAAGTCTTTATTAACGATATTGTGCCTCTCCCTGAGGTAGTCCATGAAGTCGCAGTAGGCCGCGGCATATCTGCCTGCCTCGCTATCCGCAAGGTCGCTCTCGCCCTGGTACCAGAGGATGCCCGCCATCGCCATTTTGTCGAAGGGATGCATATACTCGTTATACATATACCTTGCCTGGCCGGCGTTCACGCCTGTTCCCACATAGTAGCCCTTTGCCTCACTCCACTTGTCCGTGCCGTGCTTCTCGGCGATCTCGTTGGGGAGGAAGTGGGAGAGAGGCATGCCGTTTCCGTCGATCTCGATCATTCCAACCGGGACCTTGGCGTCTGTCATTTTTACGTAGTTATAGGCAAAAAGATATCCGATAGCCGAGAAATTCGTGACCCCCGCTTTCGATGCCTTTTTCCAGCTGCTCTTAGACTTGATGTCTTTGGTCAGGTCTGTGGTTCCCCTCTTGTTTCCGTAGGAGGTCTGGAAGGAGTTGTAGTTCAGCCTGATGGGGAGAGTGTCGTCGACGAACTTCTGCGCGACTCTCTCTTCGTCGTCCTTGTCGATATATGCCCAGTGAGTGCTCATCGGATAAGCGCAGTTCGACTGGCCGATCACCATGTATACGTCGCCCACGAGAACGTCCTCAAAGACGACCTCCTTTGTGTCGGTGTAGATCCTCATACTGTTTCCCGGGTCTGCGCAGGCATTAAGCTTCGCCTTGAAGGTGATGACCCATTCTCCGTCCTCGACAAGGCCCTCCGCGAACATTCCCATGAATTCGCCGGAGACCTTCTTTCCGTTCTCGGACTCATCTGCCCAGCCCCATACGCGGATCCGCTCGCCCCGCTGGACCACCATGTTTTTGGAAAAAGTCCTCGAAACAGTAAAATCCGCCGCGTAAGCTGCGTCTATCGGATCATCTCTCATTATGTCGGGGTACGGGTCCGGGGTAGCCGTAGGCTCCTCCGTAGGAGTCGCCGCGGGATCGTTCGTGGGATCTTCAACAGGTCCCGTGGGGCCGACACAGCCCGTCGCGGAAATCGCGAGAATTATTGCCAATATCATTGCCACAACAACTTTAACAAGGCTCTTCATTTCAAATATCTCCTTATGTATAACAACATACGTTTTCGGGGCTATCTTGCCCGTATTCTTCCGTTTGGAACTGTTTTGTCGATCACGGGGTATTTTACCCTCACCCCGACTTTTTGTCAATATAAACCCCTCCTCGGCAATGCTCTGAAACGCTGTTTCTGCGCCAGTGAAGTCATTTCCGGAAAATAAAAAAGGGATCCCTCATTCGCAAGGAACCCCTTTGTCTGTCCGGACCGTTGATCCGGGCTGTTTATCGAATCAAGCTTCTCTTTTATTTCGCCGCGAGATCGACAGTCACTGATTTAAGCTCGCCCTCAACGGTCACTGTGTTGAGTTTTATCCTGATGCAGAAATCGCCGTCAGTCGTCTTGCCGAAAGCCGCTTTGACAGGCTCCGCAGAGTATGCCGCGGAGGTCAGCGAAACGGGAGTGCCGGAGGAAACGTCAATGTCAAACGTGCCTGTGAACTCGCCGACGGATTTGGCGTCGAGCTCGTAATCGGTGTCCATGTATTTCGCCTGTCCCGCACCGACCTTCAGAGTGAAGCTCTTGTCTTCGTTCAGAACGAGGGTGATCTCGTTGCCGAGGGAGCCGTCAGCTTTTTTGAAGCCGCCCTTGTAAGTCGTTCCGTAGAGGTTCGCAGGGGTGAACGTGGCGTTGAACACGCTGAAAACAGCAGGGTTGGACTTCAGAGAAACGTTCACGGAGACCTGGCCGTAGCCTTTGCGGGTGAGTATGCCGTTGGCATCAACGGATGCGACAGATTCGTCGCTGACCACTGTGAAGTCAAGCTCGTCCGCCGTGTGGCCGTTCTTCAGCTCTACCACAGACTTAACGTCAAACGTTTCATCACCGATTATCAGTCTGTATGCGTCCTTGAGTGTGACAGGCAGTTCAAACTCTGTCTGTTCATTGCCTGAATTGTCCGCTGTCGGGGTTGAGGGGTTTGTCGTGTCCGTCGTCTGGGCGCATGCGCACACGGATACGATCATCAAAGCAGCGAATAAAATAACCAAAATTCGTTTCATGTAGTTCTCCTTGTTTATGTAAAATGCGCAGACTGCGCCGCGAAGTAATACAAAAAGAATCCTATTTTGTCAAGCTTTTTGGCGTATCATCACACAATTCCCCACTTTTTTGGAAAAATGTCCGTTTTCCGCATAGGCGCGGCTTCCGCGGCTGACTTCCCCGGTCTCCGTTATCCTTCCGGCAGCTCAGTCAAGCAGCGTCAGCCTTCCCTCGATGCGCTGGTCAAGCAGCTGATGTGACGACAGATATTCGTCAATTATGCTTCTCACGGAAGTAGCAACTATCCTGGGCGCCTTGTTCTTCGCAACCTCCTCGAGCGAAACGCCGAAGAAATCCTTAAGGCTCGCGTAGTGGAAATGCTGCAGACCCACTGTGTAGCGTCTCGCGGGGTCTATGGGCTCGCCGTTCAGCGTTGCCTTCAGCACCTCTCCCGTACTCTTCCTTGCCGTAACCTTCAGTCCGTCTGAAAGCTGGTAGAATTCTGTGTGCTCGCCCTGGAACGCCTCCGGCCTCAGGAATCTTCTAAGCATCGTCATGAGCTGGTCTCCGGTCACGGTTATCATGTGCACCGCGTCATCGTAGGGGAAGCACTCGCACAGATTAGAGTACATAACGATGGGTCCCAGCTCCGGGTTTCTTATACTCCCCGACCCCAGGAAGAACACGTCAAGGTCCAGACTCTGCCTCAGTATCATGCTGAGAAGGTCGCCGAGCTCAGTCTCCATATATCTGTCCGGATGCGTAAGCTTCCTGGCAAAACGGGTCACCACCCGCCCGTACTTCTCGTCGGTCTTGCCCTTGAATCTCCTGAGCAGTTCCTCGATCTCGCGGTCCGGCGGACAGTTTTTGTTGTTGATAGGTATCGCTTTCCAACTGTACTCCGCCACGCAGTTCTCCTCGGTGTCCACGATCACGTCAAACCTTCCGATAAGGTCCGTGCCTGTTCCCGCCTGAACGATCAGGATGTTGTTGACCACAGCCGGTTCGTCGATGAAAGTATGGGAGTGGCCGCCGATTATAACGTCAACGCCAAGAGACGGATCCAGCTTCGAAGCCAGCTGCTTGTCCTCCTCAAAGCCAATGTGAGTCAAAAGGACCGTGAAGTCGATGTCAAGCGCATTGTACGCGTTGCAGATCCTCTCCACCTCCCTGCTCGCCTCGTCGACGTCGACAAAAGTCCCCACCAGTCCGTCGCTCTTTGTCTGGCTCAGGACCTGCTCAGTAAGGATGCCTATGAAAAGGATCTTCATGCCGTCCTTTTCGATTATCTCGTAGGGCTTGAAAAGCCTTGCTCCGTTGGTGCGGATGTGGAGATTGGCGTTGATTATAGGGAATTTTGCGCATTTTTCCAGGAAAAGAAGGTGCGCTATGCCGTAGTCCGTCTCATGGTTTCCGATGGTCACAACGTCGGGCGATATCATGTTCATTATCTCAATGGTGGAAAGCCCCTGGAACTCCGAATCGATGACCGACCCCCTGAACATATCGCCGGCAATGGCATAGATCGTGTTCGGCTCCTCGCTCCTGACCTTTGAAATGTAGCCCGACAAAAGCGATACTCCGCCCACAAGCTTCTCGTCAACGTCCTCCGCCAAAAAGTCTCCGTGCATGTCGTTCGAATGCAGCAGCACCAGCTTTTTGTATCTCTTGTTGTCAACCTTGATCTTACTCATCGAAAACCTCCTGTTTGTTTAAGTTAAAGACTCTTCTCGTGTTCTCCTCTGTGATCCTCATAACGTCCTCCGCGGACATGTTTTTCAGCTCAGCGATCCTTTCCGCAACCGCCGGAAGGATCAGACTTGTGTTCCTTGCCTTTGACCACTGTTTATCCTCGATATAGTCCGGCCTGTCCGGTTTTACGTGGGGTCCGTCGGTCTCAAGGAGCAAAAACTCTATGGGCGTCGCTGCCACGGTCCTCTCCAAAGGCTCCCTGGTCCCGGGCTTTTCAAATAATTTCCCGCCAATGCCAAGGCACAGGCCAAACTCCTCCGTGTATATCTTGGCGATATCCGGTCCCTCGGTGAAGCAATGGCAGACCCCGCCGTGCAGCTTTTTCCTGTTCCTCCGGAGGATCCTGATCGCGTCTTCGTCGGCCATCCTGATATGCAGGATCAGAGGCAGTCCCAGCTTATCCGCCAGGCCGATCTGCCACCGAAACCAGATCTTCTGCTTTGCGCGGTGCTGAGCTTTTCTTTCATAGTGGTAATCGAGTCCGGTCTCGCCTATCGCAACGATGCCGGCGCTTTCGGAGTATTTCCTTACCCTTTTAAAGTCCCCGAGCTTTGACCGGAAGCATCTGGTGGGATGATTTCCCACTGCGGGATAAATGAATCCGCCGCTTATTTTGCTCAGCTCAAGGAGCCTTTCGTTGGAGTCAACGTCAATGGCCGGCTCGATGCAGCCGCCAATGCCCCGGCTTTTCATTTCCGCGATCAAAGGCTTAAGGTGCCCTTCCGGGATCGCCAGGTACTTCGTCCCGTCAAAATCCACGTACGGAAAGGTCTGGCTGAAAGCCATATGCGACAAGTGTATATGCGAATCTATCATCATGTCACGTCCTTTCCCGGGTACTTTTTTTGGCGTTTTCCGCAGCCGTATCACTCTTTTTCATAAACATCCCTGCAGGTTTATTATCGCATTCTCAAAAACCGTTTTCAAGCAGATCTTTCCCCCGGAAGTCCTTGCCTTTTCGGAGCGGAAAATCACTGTCGCACCTATCGGATCGATTGATTTTTCCCCCTGTTTGGAGTAAGATATTTCTGTCCCGCTCCGTATCGGTGGAAGGCGGATCGGCGTGCTATATTACGGAGAAAACGAAATGCTGGAAATCAGGAAGACCTCGGCGGAGAATATCAGGGACGTTCAGCGGCTCTGGGCGGACGGAGACGTAATGCGCTTCGTGGGCTTTCCCGAGGGACTGCATAAGACGGACGCAGAGATGGCTGATTGGCTCAAATGGATCGAATCCGGCAGGCCTCTCATCGAGCACTATTCGATCTTCGAGGACGGGTTCTATTGCGGAGAGGCTTTCTACAACATAGACACGGAGCATTTTGGCAGCTGTTCTCTTGACATTAAGCTGTTCGCCTTTGCCAGGGGCAGAGGCATTGCCTCAAAAGCTCTTTCGTTTACCATGAAGGAAGCCTTCAAAAACGGCGCGAGAAGCGTTTGGGTGGACCCGGATCCCGCAAACGCCAAAGCGATCGCCTTGTACAAGAGGCTTGGCTTTAAAGAGAAAAAGAGGCCGGAATTTCTGCCTCTTTATGAGGGCTTTGAGTCCGCAGTCTACATGGAGGTCGCAAGAGACGACCTTCTGACAACTGTTTTCGAATCGGAAAGGATCCGCTTTGTCAGGCTTTCGGAGCTTTTGCTGAAGGACTACCTCGCGATGGTCAACGACATGGAGCGCGTCGGCAGTCTCATCGGCCGCACGGAGCAGATATCCGAAGAGCAGGAGCTGGACTGGGTCCTCTCGAAAATAGAGGAAAACGGGCCGATCTTTTCCATGATCGAAAAAAACACAGGCGATTTTATCGGAAATATAGAGTATATGGACGCGCATAAGACCGAGGCGGAGCTTGGCATTGCCATTACCGCGGATAAGCAGGACAGGGGCTTCGGCAAGGAAGCCATAACCCGGTTTCTTGACTACGGCGCCGGAGAACTGGGACTTGGGCGTGTCTTTCTCAAGGCTTTCCGCCGCAACAAAAGAGCGATCCACGTATATGAGCATTGCGGTTTCCGCGAATACAAAGGCTACGCCAAAGAGCTCTACATGGAGAGATTTCTCTGAAACTTATTGTCCGTGGGCCCTCCCCCGGTAAATGACAGAACGAAAACGCGGCCGATCTGCCGCTCTTAAATAAGGACCGATTCGATGAGTAACAAGGACGAGACGAATAAAAAAAGCGGCGGTTTTTTTGGTGCGTTTAAGAAGCTCTTTGGGCCTTCCAAAAGGATCAAGGACTTTGAGATCGTCACTCTTCACACCACCGGTATGCGTTACTCCACCGACAACGAGATCGTGGTCGACGGGTACCGGTCTGAGGTCTTTTTTTACGACGTCGCGTACCGTCACGGCGAGAAGGTGCGCCGCTTAAGGACCCACGCCGCCTGCTCAAAGGAGGAGGCATTGGCGCTGTTCAACAAGTGCCGCCTGCTTTCCTGGAACGGTTTTTACGGTAAGCGGCCCAAGGGCGTGCTGGACGGCACAAACTTTATCCTTGAAGCGGTGGTCAACGGCGGCAAGGTGATCAGAGCCCACGGTTCCCAGCACTTTCCACACCACTATCGGGAGCTCATTGACGGTCTGTACGAGATTCTGAGCAGAAAAGAGGAGAAAAAATGACGGACAATGCCAATGCCTCCCCGACGCCCTGGGACTGCGACAAGTCCCTCATTGTTTATAATGACGGCTTTTACACCCTCGGTCAGGAGAACGGGCTCCCTTTTCTCATCGCCGGGGGCAAACGGTTCACACTCACGTCACACCCCTACGAGCCCTGCCTCTACATAACTGACGGCAGCGGCCTTAAGACAACTGTTCGCAACGCCTTTGAGCCCTTTCCCGTGCTGGAAAGCTTTTACAACGGCCGCACCGTGACCTCTGTCACCGGCTTTCGCTACAACGCCAAAGACTTCTGCCGCATGGTCGAGTATGCCTCCGGAATGGGCAATACAGGCATTGAGATCGCGGAAAAAGTCTTCGGTGACCGTGTCGGCGGGAATGCCCGCGCGGAAAAAACCGGCGAAATAAAGTCCACGTTCAGTTCCGAAGCATCGGCCCTGCAGGAGGCTGACGGCGCAGAAGTCATAACCGACAAACACTTTTCCGATATTATTTCCGGGTATCCGGACCTCGCCGTTGACTACTGCATCGTGAAGACCGGTCAGGTCTCCCCGGGACCGGACGTCCACCGCAGTGCGCTGGTCCGGGCCTCCCGGGAGCTGTTTTTCGACGGTGAAGAGATCATCTGGAATTACGACTGCTCCAAAGCTATCGGGAAGCAGATACCCTCATCAGAGCTTTTCGCTCCTGCAAACGAAGAGCGGTGCGTCAACTACCGCGGAGCATTTCTGTACCCGCCCTGGGGCGCCGTGTATTCCGAAAAGGATCTCGACCGCGTCAACTCCGCTCTGTTCCCGAACGGAACCGATCATCTTGAAGTATACAAGTGGTCCACAGACTGGTCCGAATATTTTGACGACGGCCGCGAATGGTGGGGAACTCTCTGTCTGACCGTTTACGACAAAAGTCTCGGCAGGTTTGCCGTCATATTGGCGTCGGCGACCGATTGACGTGTCTTGGTTCATAAAAACAATTTGGGGCAGGCCTTCCCTTCGGAACGAGGAAAGATCTTGCCCCGATATTTACACAAAATTGTTTTTTGAATTTTAGGTCAGCTTATGTGCCAGGAACCGTTCTCGAAAACGAACCTATGCAGATCGACGGGCAGGCCCTGCGACGTCGGTTCCGCATCCGGCCGCAGTTTAGTGCGTATCCAGATATGCAGTTTTCCTTCACCCAAAACAGCCACTTCCTCTTCCACGCCGGAGTAACCATTGCCTCCGTTCCGCATCATATCCTCGTCAACACACAGCGGCTCCCTTGCCACAGGAGCGTTCGAATAATATTTGAAAGCAGGGGCCTGTGTTGTGTAATAATACTTTTCGCCGTCAAAGTAATAGCCGCTCAGAAAATACTCAAACAGTTTGCTTTCCGTTGTGTATTCAAGGTACTCCTCTGTCAGTATCTGTCTGTAATAGTCGACCACGCCGTCGGGATCAAACCCTTCCTTAACTTCGCGATAAGTATTACCCCTGGGAAGTCCTTCTGCGGTAATGATTGCACCGTCCTCCTTGAACCAAGCAAACTCATTAAGCATTGCGTGGTTCATGTCATACAGCTCTGATGCAAGCCTTATGACGGTGTCAACGGTAATCATAGTTGCCGTGTAACCTGAAATGTCTGTTTGTACATTCTGTGCGTACAAGGGCAGATATCCGTCGGCTTCAATGCGAAAGTTTATTGTCTTGAAATAAGTTGATGTCGTTCTGTAATGCGCCAGACATTTCAAATCAGCTCTGCCTTGTTCGTCTGTTCTGAAAATATCGTAGTTCGAGACGGTGATTTTTGCACCTTTTATGGGATTTCCTGATTCGTCGCGGACAATAAAAGTGCACGTTTCAGGGAAACTATCCTCCGGCAACAGGTGTACAAGCGTATTGTTTATGCGAACTCCGTCCATGTTAGAAACGACAAACACATCTTTGTGCGTGTAAGGAAGATAACCCTGCGGGTCACCCTCTATATCGATGTAGTATTTACCTGGTTTCAGAACAAACATCAATACTCCGTTTTCGTTAGTGTAACTGAAATCGACTTTTTCTCCTTTTTCCGTAACAGCCGCAAATGAAAGCCCTGCAGGAATTCCCTGATAATCCTGACCGAGGTTATCCTTTGCAACATCTCTGACCGCCGCATAAACGACAACCCGGTCTGTGTCGTTTATGATTACGTCCATTCCTTCCCAGCTTCTTGATGTGTAGGGATCCGTTCCAACGTACTTCGCCTTTTTCGACGGTGTGCGTTTTTCAATATCTTCAGCAGTTCTTTCTTCCGGACTGATATAATTCCCGAAATCATAATTGTCGAAAACTGTTACAACGCATATACCGGATCTGGATATTGTGCCGTCAGATACTGTAAAAGTGATCTTCGCCACTCCGATAGAATCGGCCGTAATGGTTTTTCCGTCAAACCGGACTCCACCAGTAACCTCGTACGTAACGGAGCACGACTCGACGTCGATTGCCTCTATCTCTATTTCAACATCCAGCGTCTCGCCAACTTTGAGCTCGATTTCGTTAGGACAACTTTTCCGAAAAGTCTTTAGTCCTTTCACATAAAGAACAAATGAAGCGCTTTGCCCTTCTGCTGTCTGTGCTTTTACAGTGCAGATCCCGGGGTGCTCCGCAACCACATTGCCATTGATTATTTCAGCGATACCGTTGTCCTTTATCGGATCGTTTACTTCTATACGGAACGAGACCCCTTCGGTAACTGCGTCTCCGTTGGCATCGAAAACCTCAGGTACTATTATTTCGCCCGGTGATACATGCTTTTCTGTGTAAGCAAAGTGGATCGGACCTGCCGGTGCAGTACGCTCGTTTGCTGAATTATTCAATTCGTTAACTTCCCATCCCGCAAGAAAACGGCCCAGAAGAATTGCATCCCAGTCGGATGCTTCCCCGTCTCTGTCGATATCAAGAACAGCTTCGTTGACGCTGATATTTTTCCACCCGGCCAAATGCCGTTGAAACAGGATTTCGTCCCAGTCTGTCAATTCGCCGTCTTCATCTACATCACCAAGCAAGGAATCTGCGTCGCTAAGATTTACAACAGACGATTCGTTGTTTTTTGAATAAACAACTCCCGTGGAAAACAACAAAAGAGTTACCGCCAAAACAAGCAACAATCCTATTTTTTTCATGCCGTTTCTCCTCTTTGATAAAAGAATAAAATCACACTGTCAGTATTATATCATGTTGCATCATTATATCAATCATTTCAAAAGGAGGTGTCTCCATCCCCGTCCGCATCGTCCCTTCCATTCGGGATCTGTTTTTGATAATATACTTCATGTTGCAGAAACATGTTCGGACTGATTATTCCGCGTCCATCGCCCGCCGTACAATTCCCGGAAGCCGCGTCCCGCAAGGAAGGAGACATTTGACCATGCTGAAGTCAAGAATCGTTGATCACAACGGAAGCCCCGCGCCTGAAGTCGAAGGCGTCGTGATACCGCCAATGGCCTTTACCGCCCACGCCCACACCCGCGATAAGGACTACCTCCGCAAGCTGGGGGAAGCCGGCATTAAGGTGTTTTTCCTCATCTGCGACCCCGAATGGCTCTACGACGGCGCCTTCGAGATGCTGCAGAAGGACGCGGAGGTCCTTCTTGAAGCGGTCCCCGACGCCAAAATTTTTCTCCGCCTCGGCGTGCATCCTTCGGTGGAGTGGCTGAAGAACCACCCGGACGAGATCATGCGCTACCAGGACGGCAGAACCGTTCCCGTAAGGGTCATTACCGAAAGCTATGGCAACGGTTTCTACCCCGGCATGTACGCCCTCTACTCCGAAGCCTGGCGCGAGGAGGCTTCAAAGCACGTTATCGGCTTCCTGAAGGACCTTGAGGCGACTCCGTTGGCGGAGCACGTCATTGGCGTTTTCCTCGCCGGGGGCAACACCTCCGAGTGGTACCCCAGCAACAGGCTCACCATCCACAAGGGCGGCTATATGGGTTTTGAGATCCCGGAGAGCGCCCCCTGCGACCTCTACGGCGACTTCAGCCCCGCGTTCCGCAAGGCGTTTTCTACCTATCTTTACGACAGATACGGCAGTCAAGAAGCGCTGAGGAAGGCCTGGAACGACCCTTCCGCAAACATTGACGATCCCCATATACCGGATATGTTCGAGAGAAGCTTTATACACGTTGATTCCATTGTCTCAAGGTTTCCCGTTGACGGCAGCTGGCCGGACCACATGAATGAGAATAACGTTGGCTCCTTCCTGAACCTGGAAAAATATCAGTGCACGGCGGACTTTTACAGGGCGTTTCACGTCGGCGCCGCAGATTCCATAATCTACTTTGCCAAAGAGATCAAAAAGCACTACCCGGACACCCTTGTGGGCGCATTTTACGGCTATTTCGGCTGCCTTGACTATTACAACATGTGCATGTGCGCGGGGGCTCTCAAAATGCTGGACAGCGGATACGTTGACATGACAGCCTGTCCCAACGTGTACATCGAGCGGCAGCCCGGCGGTTACTCCTCCCAAAGAGTCATGCAGGATTCCTTCCGGCTGAGAAACCGTCTGTTCTTCTCGGAAGACGACACCCGCACCATATGCGAGCGGGATAGAGCCGGCGCCAGGGACTACATGGAGCAGTACGATATTTCCGACAGTATAAATACAATGAAGCGGGATTTCGGAAGGGACATCTGCCAGGACATTTCGGCATGGTGGTTCGACCAGTACGACAAGGGCAGGTTCAATCACCCCGACCTACTGGCCCTCATGAAGCGTCAGCAGGAGATCGCCGCGGATTTCTACGCCAAAGACCGCACGAAGCACAACGACGCTGCCTTCTTCTACGATGAGGAGTCTGTTCACATCACGTCCGAGCCCACCCTCTTCCAGATGATAGAGCTGAACCGCTGCCTGGAGATCCCCAGGACAGGCATCCCGGCGGATTTTTACTATCACAACGACATCGCAAGGAGCGATCTTCCGGACTATAAGCTGTACGTATTCGTCAACTGCTTCTCCCTCACGAAAAAAGAGCGCGAGGATATAAAAGCCAGGGTCCGCCGCCAGGGCAAGACCGCCCTTTTCATCTACGGCCAGGGTTTTGCGGATCCCGAGGGGTCTCCGAAGCTCAGCGAAAGCTATATTTCCGACCTTACGGGCATGAACATCAAACGTATCGATATGCCTTCCTACGCGAAATTCAAGATCGATCCCAACGGCATCCTCGGAGCCGACTGCGATCCGGGCACGGTCTACGGTCAGCCCGACAGAGCGGTGAAGGACGGCTGCGCGATGCATCTCGATCCCCAGACTTCGGTGGCATTCCCTCTCTTTGTCTGCGACGACGCTGACGCCGAGACTGCGGCAACGCTCTGCAAAGAAAAAAAACCGGCGATCAGCTTCAAGCGTGAGAACGGACACATGACGTTCTTCAGCGCCGCGAAATGGCTGAACGCCGATATTTACCGCGCCATCGGCAGGGCCGCCGGCTGCCACGTCTACTCAGACAGCAGCGACTTTGTCTTCGCCAACGAACGCTATCTCACTATTCACGCCGCCTCCACCGGCGCCAAGACTATCCGCTTCAAGTCTCCCTGCGATCCCTTCGAGGTGTATCAGAAGAAGTATTTCGGACACAACGTGACCGAGCTCGAGCTGAAAATGGTCCGCGGGGAAACTCTCATGTTCTGCCTGGACTGCTGACGGAGCATTGGCGGCGGGATTTTCTTACCAGATGATGGTTATGCCCCGTTTTTTGTACTCCTCTTCTATGGCCCTGTACCTCTCGATCTCGCTTTGGGTATATGCGGCTCCGTCGAACACGTGAACGATGTTTCTGTTTTCCCCGGCGACGGCGGCGTTGGCCTGCGCCTCCTCAAGGGTCTCCCCAAAGCCGATGAGCTCACCCGAGCAGAAGTAGTAGAACCCTGCGCCGACGTAATTGCCCCGGCTTTGCATAAGTCCGTCTTCTCCCATTGTAAAGTGTACTGCCGCCGATATCCGGCCCGAAGCGCCTTTTTCAAGCTGTATCGCCTCCGCGGCAACCGTCCTCTGATAAGGAAGGGGCCCGTTTAAGGTAAAATCCTGCCCGAATTTATAGAGGAACAGGTCCTTCACATCTTTTTTCTGTATCTCCTCCACGAGCATTCCCTTGGCGCCGTCGAAGATAAAATCCTCATTCTGACAATTCGCGCCGTATTTTTGGTAATAGCCAAGATCAAAAAAGATAAAGCCGTTATACGTGTGATCCGAGGTCACTATCAGGGAGACAAAATGATTTTTATCGTCAAACTCCCGGAAGTTGCCGAAAGCATACTCCATCAAAACTCCGACCTCCGGAGACCTGTATTCCCTGATCTCTCCGTAAGCTGTTTCGCTGCTTTCGGTGTAGTCCGCGTCAAGTCCGACGGCAAGCATGAATTCAAACTGCCCGCCGTTTTTAATTTGCGACGGGTACGTGAGCTCGTAGTAAATGCCCGTATTGTCGGCCATCGGCTTGCTGCCCTGTTCGCTTTCTGTCATGGCTGCGCCGTAATATTTGAGCTCCGCCGTGTCCGCCGCGTCAAGTCTTCTTACGGTCTTTGTTCCGTTGTCCGGCGTCGCCTCGATTTTTCCTTCGTCGGGAGCGGCCGTTGGAGCATCGTTTCCCCTGCCTGCGTTAGTGGCGATAAGTATCGCCGCGCCCCCGGCAACGACTACCGCCGCCAATACCGCTGCGGCGACAGCTACGGCCCGTCCGGCAGGCCTTCTGCTGTTCTTTTCATCCTTTCTCTCTGCCGAAAGAAAGGTCTCCGCCTCCTCGGTATATTTCTCGTCGATATTGGCGAGTGCGTCATATATTTCTTCACGTTTCATTGTTTTGTCCTCCGCAGATACTTTTTTAATTTTCTTCGTATCCGGGCAAGAGTGTTTCTGATATAGCCGTCACCGGTACGGGTCCTGTCGGCAATAGTCTTCGTGTCGAGGAAAAGGTTGTATCTCGACACAAAAATAACACGCTCTCTGTCCGTCAACTCGCTGAGAAAGGAGTTGATGCATCCGGTCAGATCGTCCTTTTCAATAAAGTCGGGAATGACCTTCCTCAATTCGCCGGCAACCGCGGTCTCCCTGTCGATCAGGGAATCCGGGTCGACGCCGAAAAGCTCACTCATTTTCAGAACGGCCGCGTAATCAGGCCTTCGATCACCGCGCTCCCACTTTGACACAAGGTCCGGGGATACGTACAGCCGTTCCGCCAGCTGCTTTTGAGTCAGACCGTTTTCCTTCCTGTATTTGGTTATGGACTCTCCGACAGTCATCTCCTGCCTCCTTTCGCAGAGAATTATAGCGGAAAGCGCCGCGCCTGTAACCGGACAAAATGTAATCATCCGCAGGATCGCCAATACCTTCAAAAAAGGAAAGGACCGGCCTCAGGTCATCTTCAGCGCCGATTCTTTCCGTTGTCAAAAAACTCTCCGTAATTATTTACGCGCAGATCAGTTGTCAGCCTTCTTCTGCTTAAGGGGATACAGGTATTTCCCTATATCGTTTGCCTCAGCCTTTGTACTTCCGCACAGATCGACCTCCGCAACGATCTTGTTGCGGTAATCGATAATGGAGAAATAACACACCGACCCTTCGTAGCCCTTCTTTTTGTCCGCCACAACGGTTGTGATGAGCGCCTTTGTTTTGCCGCCTTTGTTCGGCGTGTCCAGCCACGACAACTGACATTGCTGGGTGCTGGTGGGGATCCCCTCGAGCCTTGCCTTAAGCCTTTTCAAAATGATCTTCTTTACAAGATCGTAGACCGCTTCCTCGTAGAGCTCCTCGGTCTCGTACTCGTCAAAATCGGCGTTCAGCTCCGCAAAAGAGACTATGACGTAAGCGCCGGTCTTTGTGTTGACCGCGTAAAAGTCTATGCCGTCCGCATCCTCTCCCTGATCGGCCATGTTCTTTTTCTGTCTCTCGGTCTGGTCCTTCCAGCCGTTTTCTTCATCGAGATCGATGACGAGATCAAGGGATCTGTTTGTGTACTTGCACGCCTCACTGTCGATCGTTCCGGTAATGAAGCGGTCCGTTATCGGTTCCTGCTCCAGGATCTCAGAAACGGTTTTAGCAACGGCTTCGCGGAGCCCGCAGCCCGTCAGCGAAAAAGCAAGCACGGCAGTCAATAAAAGACTTACGACAGTTTTGAAAAACCTCTTCATAGCGATCCTCCTTCCGCAGCGTTGGAGCTCTCAGGCTCTATCATTTTAGCACAAAAGCATGTCTGTATGAAGTCGCTGCCACAGCGGATGTTGCGGGTCAGTTACACCCTCCACCGCTTGACAGTTCGTATTGAACTCCATCCAGAGTCCCAAAATTCATCCGTATAATTCCGGCATTCCGGCGTAACGCATTCACTATGATTCAATACCTTTGTTGCCCGGCGGCGGAATTGCGTGGCACGCACCGAATTGATGCGGTATCCGACAGATATAACGGCATCGAGACTGTAGAAATCCGTATTTCTCGTTACTTGCCTTATTCCTTCAGTTTGAACTATCCGGAATTTCCGGACAGTTGAATCTTTATCAAGCTCTCCGGAAGAAAACACGTTTGAAAGATGTTCGCTGACCGTTTTATTACTTACATCAAATAATGCTGCCATGGACTTCTGTGTCAGCCAAAGCGTTTCATTCTCATAACGAACCTCAATGCTCTCACCGCTTTCTTTTTCTCAAACATTAAAAATTCAGCATCGCCGCTTTTAATCGTCAGTTTTTCTTGTCGATCACAATTCAAATTCCTCTCTTTATTAATTCTCATGTGTTTGCCCGGTCTTTAACTTTGTATATCCGACGTTACCGCCCTTGTTCAATATCGATCCGAACTTTTTTAAAGCAGTCCGGCGCGTGAAAACATTAGTATTTTCTCCGATTCAAATGTGTACTTCTTCACAGGCTTAAATAATACTTCATTTCATGCTGTTTTTCAATTTTGATCCGAAGCTCTTGAAGCTATTTCTTACAAAAATACAGTCATAAAAAAGGGCAGCCTTCGTCCTTTCCCTATCCCTGTATTTTCCGCAAAGCAGTGGAAAACCTCTCTTTATTTTTCTGCGTTAAAATCTTATAATATGCCTGTGTTTTGTGGCCTGTGACGCTGAATACGATCCGATCAGAACAGGGAAAGGAGGAGAATATGTACGTTATCAATTTAGAGATACCCGCATTTCTGCTTTCTCTGCTTTCCTTTGTTTTTTGTCTGACCGCAAACCGCAGACAGTACATTCCACCAAAGACCCTGAAGAGCAAATTTTTAAGCCAGCATTTCGTCTTTCTGGCAATGCTCATGTCAAACATGCTGTCGTCATTGTCGTCGGTCATCGGCGTCTATATATCGGAAGCAAGCTTTCCGGGTGTGGCTTTTTGGCAATATCTTTTCCACGCCTTTTACTTTTTCTTCCACGCCACTCTTTCGGTGACGTTCACCTTGTATATAATCAACGTGACCGGCACGGGCATCAACTGGAAAAAGTGGATGTATTTTCTGTTCCTGCTGCCGTATATCGTCTCCGAGGTCATCGTGTTGACGAACAGCTTCACAAGCCTGGCGTTCTACATGGACGAAAACCTCGTTTATCACAGAGGTCCTCTGATGCCGCTGCTTTACGCTTTCGGAGGCTTCTACGTCATACTCGGTTTTGTTTTCTTCTTCAAAAACAAGAAAGCCATCTCCAAGGCGGACAGCATCGCCGTTGGCGTGTACATAGGGATCGCCACTGTCGGACTCGTGTTCCAGGCAGTGTTTTCAAAATACCTTGTGGAGCTGTACTGCGAAGCATTGGCGTGTCTGATCATTATGATCGTGCTGGAGGTAAAGACCGGCCATATCGATCCTTCGACGGGACTTCTGAACCGTCAGGCCTTTATCGACACCAACAGAAAAATGATCGCTTCGAAGCAAAATTACAGCGTCGTGCTGATCAGACTGACCGAATCGGAGACGTTGACGCAGAAATTCGGTACCCGGGAGGCGGACGCGTTTTTCCAGGAGATCGCGTCGTTCATTGTCAAGGAATCGGAAGTGAACGACATTTACTGCTACAGCCGGGGCGTGTTCTCCGTTCTGTTCAGGGATGACGCAGGCAGCGACGCCATGATCTTTGCCGACAAGACTCTTTCCCGTTTCGACGTTGAATGGAACGTTGATTCTCTGAAGATACGGACCGACGCCGTTGTCTCACTGATCCGCATTCCGGAGGACGTTGACACCTTCGATGCGCTGGACAGCCTCCTGTCCACGGAATACATGAAGAGCAGGCCGGGTTCATATCTGATCTCCATGAAAGAGATCCAGGAGCTGACAAAGTACAGCAAGTACGAGGAGTCCCTCAGGAACGCCGTTCGCGACCAAAAATTGATGGTAAAATACCAGCCGATATGGTCCGCCAAAGAAAAACGCACCACGTCGGCGGAAGCACTTTTGAGGATCGACTGCGACGAGCTCAGAAACGTTTCGCCCGAGGTATACATTCCCATTGCCGAAAAGACAGGCCTCATCAAAGACATCGGACTGTTCGTGTTTGAAGAAGTCTGTCGGTTCATGAGCGATGAAAGAGCAAAGAATTCCGGCATTCAGTACGTGGAGCTGAACCTTTCGGTCTATCAGTTCATGTTCAGCGACCTGGTCGACAGTTTTGAGCGCATCAGAAAATCCTACGGCGTCGACAGGAGCAGGATCAATCTTGAGATCACCGAGACCGCCGCGACAATGGATGATCGGGAGGTGCTGGAGACGCTGCAGGAGCTTAGAAAGCTTGGCTACGGCCTGTCCCTGGACGATTTCGGAACCGGTTATTCAAACCTTGTCCGGATCATGGCTAACAGCTACGAAAACATAAAGCTGGACAAATCCATCCTTTGGAAGCTGTCAAAGAACAGCGGCGATTCCGAATTGCTCAGGAATCTGATGCGGTTTATCAAGTCTCTCGGTTCCGATATAGTTCAGGAAGGTGTGGAGACAAAGGAGCAGCTTGATTTTGCCATCAGCTGCGGCGCGGATTATATCCAAGGTTATTTCTTCAGCAAACCCATCGAAAAGGATCAGTTTTTCAACTACCTGGATATCGAGAAGAAGCGCTTGTAAGAAGTCTTACCGCACATACCCGGCAACGGAGCCTTTATGAATAATTGCTACAGGTGATCACGTCTAACAAACAAGTCCGCCACCGCGGTTCTATGTTAGAAAACTGTTAAAGGTTGCAAAAATCTTCAATAGAAATCTCCTGTTACGGAGATCAAATACGCCAGCTTATAAATTCACGCCGCCATGCCGCACATTAAGCTTA
>JAGCZO010000073.1 GCA_017959965.1 Clostridia bacterium
CCGCTCTTCTCCTCTTTTTTGCCCTTCTTCTTGAATATCCTGCTGAAGAAATTACCCTTGCCCGTTTTCTCGGAAACTGCGGAGGAATCGTCCTGAACGAGCTCCTCAACCAGGAAGGTGCGCAGGGAGTTATTGTCCAGGCCCCGGGTGATCTGACCGCCCTTGGCGACAGAAATAATACCCGTTTCCTCGGAGACCACCACGACTATGCAGTCGGCCTCCTCGCTGGCGCCGATGGCCGCCATCTGCCTTGTACCCAGTTCACGGCTGAGGTCTTTGTTCTTTGTGTTGGGAAGGACGCACTGGGCCGCATAGATGCGCCCGTTTCTGATGAGCACAGCCGCGTCGTGCAGAGGAGTGTTCTTGACGAAGATCTGCTCCAGCAGTCCCGCCGAGACCACCGCGTCAAGCTTTGTGCCCTGGGCGTCCCACTCGGCAATACTGTTTTTGCGCTCAAAAACGATAAGGGCGCCGGTCTTCGTCTTGGCCATGTTGCTCACGGCCGCCACCGTCTCGCCAATGATCCTGTTGGTCTCGATGCGGAGCTGTTCGTCCGCCGCGCTCCTTGACCTGAAGATGTTCATGATGGTCTCCCCGGGTTTTCTGCTGCCCAGGGTCTCGAGCATTTTTCTGATCTCGGGGGCAAAAAGCACCACCGCCAGCACAGGCAGAACGTTCAGGACAACGTTAAGTATGGTGGAAACGACTCTCAAGTTGAGCACTCTGGCAAGCACCGACATGATCAGAATTATGATCAGGCTCCTGATGAGCGCCGCGGCTTTGGTCCCCCTGAAAAGCTTCATGACCTGGTATGCGACAAAAGCGACAATAAAAATGTCGAGAATGATGAGCAGCACGTCGGTAACAGACTCAATGCCGAAATATTCGGTTATAAACGTCCAACCGCTGTCGTTTGCCGCGAGAAACATGCCCATGGAGTTCCCCCGTGTAATAAAAAGTCAGATCAAGGCGCAAAATGCGCCGTTTTACCGTTTTTACAATTTTACTGCTGGATAAGGTACGCAATGATGGCGGCGATAGTCGTAGCGACCATCGATACCGCGAGAATTATGCAGATCAGCCTTATCAGAAATTTTCTCTTATCGGTTCTTCCGCTTGATGCCATTTCGATTTCCTCCGGACCGGACCGTACGCGCTGGCGGAAGGCCGTCCCGTTTTTGATTTATTTATTGTCCGGGATACATCCCGCTTTGCAAGCCCCTTTCGCTTCTCCGCGATCAGGCTCTTATGACCTTAAAAAAGCTCTTTCCCTCGTCGGAGGTCTGGAAGGAGTAATCCGCAGGTATGCCCGCTGCCTCAGCCTCGTCGTCATCCTCTTCGGATATTTCCTCATCTGTTTCCGCAGTTTCTTCTTCAGCTTCGGAGGTCTCTTCGACCGTCTCAGCCTTCTTTCTTACGGACTCAAAGTAATCCGTATCGAGGACCGTCTCGGTCTCCTTCAGGACCTTTTCGGCGTCCTCGGAGGCGCCGCCCACCGCTTCAAGCAGCTCTTTTTCAAACAGATCGGCGGAGGCCCGCAGCCTCGCAATGATGGCCTTTGCAAACGTGTCGGCGGCATCCTCAACGTCTCTGACTCTTTCGATCTGTCCTTCAATGTGCTCTCTGACCGCGTCTGCCCTGTTCATAAGCCTCAGGGTCTCGTCCTCGCCCTTCTTTACGGCTTCGTTCACGATATCATCCGCTCTCAGCTCCGCGTCCACCAGCACTCTGGCAATGGCGTCCCTCTGCCTTGAGGCCTCGTCGATCCTCGCTCTCAGAACGTTCATCTCGCTCTCGTAAGCCTTGAGCAGATTTTCCAGCGATCTGATCCTTTCAGACTGCAGCGCTATCTGGTTTTCCAGTCTGCTTTGTCTGTCCTTTTGCTCCTGGTCATAGAATCTGACTTCATCTTTAGAATATCCAAACATACTCGTTGAAAAAAGTTTTTCGGATCTTCCCATCGTAGTCTCCTTCTCCGCAAAGAGCGCATAATCAAAGCGCTGCCGCGAAATGTAGTCGTGTAAGCTTGTCAGGCAACAGTCAATGCCCCGCATCCATACTCCCTTACATTTTAACACTTTTCTTTTTAAAATAAAACACTTAAAAATCCCGCGGACCGTTTTTCAAAGCTTTTTTCAGCTCCGGAAAAACCTCCGTTACGGCGTCTTTCGCAACGCAAAGCCAATGTTCAATGCCCGGAAATATACACGCCAATGAAAAAAGCCCGGCATCCGGGCTTTCAAACCTTTTCAAACGGTTTCAAATCTCTCAGAACGGCAGGAGCCTTAGTATGATCCGGAGACTACAGGCTGATCCTTGCCTTCACCTTCGCAAAATGCAGGCTTTCTCCGTGGGTGGCGACAATGCAGATCCCCTTTTCGGAAAATCTGTCCAGAAGGCCTGCCGCGAGGATCGTATTGGCGTTGTCGATAGCGGAAAAAGGCTCGTCGCAAAGAAGGATGTCAGGGGCAAAATACAGTGCCCTGCAGATAGCCGCCCGCTGCTGCATGCCTCCCGAGGACTCCCGGGCAAGCTTTTCAACGGAGCCCGAAAGACCCACCGCCGCCAAAAGCTCCGCAGGGTCGGTATTCTGAACTTCTTGAGCCTTCCGCCCGGCCGCAAGTTTTACGTTGTCAAGAAGCGACACGTTTTCGAATAGTCTGGGCTCCTGGAAAACGAAGCCGATCTTCCCGTTGGTCTCAACGCTGCCCTCGTCGCAGTGTTCAAGCCCGGCGATGATCCTCAAAAGCGTTGTCTTTCCTGACCCGGAGCTTCCCTCAACAATATATATGCCCGGCTCGCCGAAATCAAAAGTTATTCCTTCAAGGACCTTTTCTCCGTCAAAGGACTTTCCCGCGGCGCCGGCTTTCACGAAAGGACGGCCGGTATGCGACTCATTGTTTTTCATCCTCGGGCACGCTCCTTTCAGCTATTTTTTTCTTACGGTCCGCCCGGATCCGCATGATCGCCGCGGCCCCTGCCTCAGCAAGAAGGCTTATAATAATTATCACGACGGTATAGGCAAAAAGCTCCGGCGTCTCGATGTTGTTTTTGGCGTTGTATATACCGCCGCCAAGGGTCCTTACGGTTATGGAAAGGACCTCCGCCGCCACCCCTGCCTTCCAGGCAAGGCCCATTGACGTGCGTACCGCGGCAACGTACCCCTCCGCAACGGCGGGCAGGTAGATATACTTCATTTTTTTGAAGGGAGAAAGGCGGAAGACCTTAGCCATCTCAAGCTGTTTCTTGTCCGCGGACCGGATCCCGGCGACAACGTTCTGCCACACCACCGGCAGCACTATCAGGAACGACGTGAGGGCCGGCGTAAACGACCTTCCCACCCAGAGAAGGATCAAAAATATGAACGAGGCAACGGGCACCGTTTTTATGATGGTCATGCCCGGTCTCACAAAGGCGTGGACACGCCGCGAAAGTCCGGAGGCAGCACCGATCACAAAGCCGACCAGGTTTCCGGCCGCGAAACCGCCGATGACAGAAAGCAGACTGCCGGCGATGGCCAGGTAAAAGTC
>JAGCZO010000074.1 GCA_017959965.1 Clostridia bacterium
CACGCGGTGCAGGAGATAAAGTCAGCTCCGTCTTTTACTCTGTCCACCGCCAGCGTGAACCGGCAGAAGCTCTTCTCGTTCTGCGTTGATTTTAGTTCAAGGTCAGATGTCAGTCTGCCCGTCAGAAATGTTTTGTTCATAGTATTCCTCCAGTAGTTTATCAGTGTATTTAGAATCCTGTTTTAAGCGCGTTATTCGCCGTTTCTCGCCTCTTAACTGTATCGCCCATATAAAATCCCATTGAACGCCGTAGGACGCGAAATATGCGCGATTATAAAGGTTTAACTGGCAACATACGTATTCCTTATTGAGTGCCGAAACCCTCTTGATGTCGGCCCCGCCGATCTTGCCATCGTGTTCGATCACCATATCACAACGCCCTGCCGCGATAGGTCTTTCACCATCAAACAGGATCAGCGGAACCTCGTTCTCAAGAACGCGGAAGTTGTACTCTCGCTGTAGCCACTTAAACCCCCGCATTTCCTCAAGGTCGCTGTCTATGCCGTACCGGCAATAGTCCTCGATTGCTTTGTGCAGTGCCGTTCCTGCCTCAGCGGCCTTGTTTAATGTCTCTTGATCCACGTTGGAATACATTCCGCCGAACCGGGTCTTGAGGATCTGCGTCACGCTCGGCACGATGATCCCATCAACAAGATAGATGTGTCCGTCGTCTATGTATTCCAGCGTATGCCCTTTGATCTCGTAAGTTTCCATCACTTGACCTTGATCTTCACGTATGCCTTAACCGGGCTGACCTTCGCATAAGCATCATATACCTCAGGAAAGTCTTTTCTCAGGGTCTTGCTGTCGAGCGATTCCTTTGTGGTTTCCGCCACGTAGGTGATCGCCACTGCGTCAGACTCCAGCTTCAGGATGCCGTGTTCTTCCATCACTTTAAGGATCTCCGCTTTCAGGAGTTCTTCCTGCGCCTTGGCTTTTTTGATCTGCTCCTCAAAGGCCGCGATCTGCTCTCCCGCATAAGGGCTGAGCAACCATACCCCGTCTTGGATCGTGATTAATTCATTCATCTTCGGCCTCCTTCTTCGTGACCCATACAGCGACCTTCGTGGGAAGTTCATTGTCTTCACTGTCTGCCGCTTTCTTGATAATTGTCTCCGCGAAGTAGATCGCATCTACCGAAGACAGGAACTCAAACCACCTCTCGTAGTAACCGACTTTTACCATTACCTTGTAAACCATCTTATTCTCCCTTCTTTGTGATCTTTTCAATAAGCATCGAGGCTTTTTCCATCGCCATATCTTCCAAGTTGTCGATCCCGTTGATCTTCAACAGCTTCTCCAGTTTATCGCCGGTGTAAAGCTTCTTCAGGTACTCTACCTGCTTCGGGGTCGCCTTGCGCTCTTCCTGATTCAACTGAGCGTTGCTTACCTCTTCATAAGAGGCGACGCTGGTATCGATTCCGAAACCGGCCATACCTAACGCCCTGCCGACAGCAGAGGTTTCGCAGTTCTCAATGTAGCTGGTCTGATTAATGAAAGACGAGCCTTCTTTCTCGTAGGCCGTGCCGTGTCCGAGCGTGATCGCCTGTCCCTCTTCGTAGAATCCGCACGATGCCTTGATAATACAGACCCCGTTCTCGATACTGATAATTTCCGTGGCGATGAATCCGTCCGGGTACACCATTCTGAACGCCTTGATCCTCTGATTGACCTCAGCGTAGTCTTTCTTTGTGACCTGCCCGGTCTTCTTGTCTTTCTTTTCGATCCCGATAGGCTGGATCGCCTCGTTCGCTTTTTTGATCTCCTCATAAGTTGCCATCATCGTTTCCTCCTTTTTATTTTTCGAAGATCTCTGCCATATCCTTGTCGGATATATCTAACAGCCGTTTGAGCTGTAGTGCTTCCTGAGCCGTGAATGTCTGCTTCGTCATTTTCTTGTGGAATCCCTGATAAGTGATTCCCAACTGAGAAGCGATAAATCCGCTCTTTAAACCCCTGCTTTTGATGTACTGATTCAACTTGGTATCAATCACTCGATCACCCCCTTTCCTATCTATTATAACTCAGAACTATCATTCTGTAAACTGCTGATTTCTCTTTTTCTCTCTTCAGAGGAAAGATATCTCATCACGTCTTGCAGATCCCGGCAGAAACGGCCCTCGCCGAAATATCCGCCGTTAACGATCTTCTTAACATCGTAGGAGAAATCCCCGTACAGCGGATGCTCTTTGGATAAGATCTCAATCGTGTACTTCATCGTCAATCACCCCCATAAAATCAAGCTCATATTCCGCCTGTTCTATCTCAGACAATAATCTGTCGTAGATAAGCAACGCGTAATATTTGCCGCTTTCGTCGTACTCTGCCTCGACCAGTCCCTGCATCGGCTGGCAAAGGGGCGCGAAGCCCCGAAGCCGCATCCCATATAAATATCTTGTTACCATTTTACCCCCTCAAAAATATAATTTTCTGTCTCGACTGTTTCCCTACGAAGATACCGTAATACTGGTTCTTCTTCAAACCACTCCCCCTGAAGTCTTTGTTCGCGGAACAATTCGTGAAGCTCTTTTTCTACGCACTGTGCCACAAACCACGACTCCACCTTCAAGCCATAAAAATACTCAAGCTTCATGGGGTTCGCGGTTTGCAACGCTTTGATACGTTTACCTAAATCCCTTGCGATTCCGATCTTTATATGTCCTAATCCGTCCCGGATAAAATACACGATAGGCTTCGGATCTCCCATATCAGTCACATAACCATATATCATTCTATAGCCTCCACCTGCGCTCTCGTAAAGAAAGACGCTTTCTTCATAAACATCTTGGTCTGCCTTTCGCCGTCATCATCAACCTTTTCGCTGTGCTTCCAAATAACGAACTGAGCGACGGCCTTCTGCCCTTTCTGCACCTGATAGCCCATCTGCTTCCACACCGAATAAGTGTGGATCGGCTCGGTCTCCTTGACGACGATCTCCTTGCCGTCGTCGGTCTTCGTTACGAACTCGCGGCCCGTGTACTTGATGATCCCATCGCGAGCCAACGCCTGTGCGTTCGCGAAAATAATTGCTTCATTCGTCATCTTCGTCCTCCTCTCCTGCAAGGCCCATCGCCGTGCATACATCATCAAGTCCGTGTTCGTTCAGATTGCCGTCGTCGTCGATTAACTCCATATCGCGCATCCAGTAGTAGAAGCCCTCGACCATCCTGCGGAAATGCTCGATCTCCCGTTCGCTGACCGCGTACTCGGCTTCGCCGTTTACGTGTTCTTCTGCATCCTGCAAGCAAACCGCCAGCTCCATCCTCGTTCCCTCGTGTCTGCAATAACTCATATACATCGTTTCTTTCCTTTCTGCCCTGCCATCATCAGCACCCGCGGGGCGGTTCGGGTGGACGCCCTTGCGGGCGTTTCGGCTATTATTTCAGTCTCCCTACATTCAGCATCTTGATCGTCCTGCACTTCGGAAAGTGCTTCATATCTTCGATGATCGTCTTTGCCGCTTCGATCAAACTGCGGTAAATCTCGCCGGTGTAGTTGTTGATCCATCTGTAATCCATCATCGCTCCTTTCTGACGGTCTATCCACCTACCGACAGGGATTTCAATATTACAGTTGCTCGTTGTAAATATCGACCTCGAATCCATAATTCCCGGTCGGTTTAATCGTGATCCCTTCCTTGCCGTCATCATTCCAAACGCTGGTAACAATACATTCGTGGCCTTTATGCGACACGATCTCTCCGACGTAGTGCTTTTCGTCTCTGATGTAGTACCCGTACACGCAACGCTGTGTCGTTATATCGTTGCCATATCCATCCACCGTATAGCCCCTATCATTCGGATCGTAGGTGTCGTGGATCACGCCGTCAACGACTGCCGTCAAATGCTTGCTTAATGCAACAACGATCCTGCCGCTCGGAAGTTCGTCCTCGTTAAGATGAACCTTGCACCCGCTACCGATCATCATCGTCGGCACCCACTTGAATCCGTAGTGTTCCATCAGCTTCCGCTCGGTATGCCTGTACACGCAAGTTCTTGCATTAGACTTTTTGTGCTTATGCTTCCCTGTCCGCTCGCCTTTGGCAATCTCGTTGATCAGGTCATAAACTTCTTTGTAAGGACGCTCTGCCGCAATCGCCACGGCCCTACATACGCAGTCGCCCGTCGTTCCCTTATACCCGGCTTCTGCTCTTCCGCCGTCATCATAAACCCATTTCATAGTTGCTCCTTTCTGCCGTCGTAACCTCCGTGGCGGGTATTTTTTTATTTGATTCTTGTGAATTCCCACCCGGCAAACTTTGCGAGCAGTTCTTGCTCTTTCGCCTTTTTTTCAAAGACTTCATAGCCTTCGAGGATGTACCCGTCAAAAAGAATTCCGCCGTTATTTGCGATTTGGCAGTGATTCCCGCCCACGTTTATAAGAGTGAAATCAATCTTCGACGACCCTGTGTCTATCCGAAAAAGTCCTTCGCAACTCCTCATATCGTTTCCTCCTTCTTGCTTTTGCCTTCAACTCCCGTCCCATTGATGCAACGATCAGGGCGCTTACTAAAAGCGTTTTTTATTTAATTATATCATCGTTTATGTAAAAGTCAACAGAAATATATAAAATAATGAAAAATATTTTTGCGCACAGAAAAAGCCACCGCTTTCGCGATGGCTCCGGGAGATCGTTCTTCCTAATTAAGAAACGATGATGGTTGGTTATACTATAGCACATCAGTATTCTGTGTCAAGTATCTTTCAGTTTTCGGATGATGCTATCGTAAAGTCGCGGCTGTAAAACAGATACGGCTTGCATCGCTTCTTCTATGATCTGCAAGGCCCGGTCTGTCTCAAGTCCGTTGATCGTATCAGCGAACTCGCTGTCGCCGTCGTATTGGATAGCATCAGGCCCGCTGTAGGAATAGCTTGGAACCTCTCCCGTTATCTCCTTTTGCTCAGGGAAAAGGTGGTCTTTGATCGTATAAAATGCCGCCAACTTGATGCAGGTGTTGGCATCCGGGTTACGCCGACCCTGACATTCTGCGATGGCTTCTTCAAGGTCGCGTCGTGTGATCATTACATCTGTTCCATCTTCTGCACAAGACGCTGGATCTCCATCCGGGTCTGCTCGTCGGGTGCTTCTTCCATAAGTTCGCGTAACTGCATCACCATATCTTCTCCGTGCCGCGAATAGCCGCCCTCACGAGAATAACGGCTTGATCCGCCTCGGCGAGAGTATCTGCCTGTTCCTTTTACGCCCTGACGGTAAGAACCGCCCTCCCGGTACGAGCCGCCGCCCTGATTGCCGCCTTGACGGTAGGAGCGACGATAAGAGCCGCCCTCATAAGCACCGCTGTACTCTTCTTCCTCGTAAGCTTCGATGATCTTGCACAGGTTCTTGATGGTGTGCGTAAGCTTGTCAACGATCTCAAGCGATCCTGCGGACAGATCGCTTTTTCTGCCGTACTCTTCAAGCTCTTTCATTAGCATTTCTTTCAGTTCATATAACTCGTCCATTTTGCCCTCCTTACGCAATTCGTGTAACCGTCAGGTTCGCGTTCTGCACTAATATCGCCGTCGCGGGTTCTGCCGCTGTTGCTCCTGTGCTTACGTTCTCGACGGAAATGTTTTCACAGCAACACCGGGGAACAGTAATGATCGCCGTCGATGTCACATTGAAAAAGTTCTCTGTCGTGATCCCGTCAGGCGCGGGAGCCGCTGGTGTTACAATGGCTCTGCTGGTCTGAATCGGCTCACCGTCGATAGCAAGAGCAATCGCAATCGGGCCGACCGTACCGTCCTCAGGCACAGCAATATTGCCATTAAAAGTGACCTGATACCGGGCAAACCTGCCGCACGAATTGTTTACGACTCCACGGAGAGTAAGAATGCCGGACTCTTCCCGGTGATAGACATAGCCCTTGTTACACGGGATCGAGCCGCGCAATAATATGTTCTGATTCGGTTCTACCAACTGAATCGGATTATATACATACTCAGCCATAGCGTCCTCCTTAGAAGTTGTTGCCGCCGCACCCGTTATTGTTCGGGCAAGTGAAGATGGGCTGGCTTCCATACACGGGCATCGTTGGAACGGGGCAGTCGCGGAGTCTGTTATACATCGCGTCGATTTCTGCAACCTGTCCTGCGCGGATAGCCGCAGTCTGAGCGGTCTGAGAAGCGTTCAGGTTCGCCATAGTGAGCTGGCGCTCAAGGTCTGCGATCCTGTCGTTCTTGCCATCAAGCTCCAGTCTGCACAGCTTATCGAGGATCAGCTGGTTGTTGCGGTTTGCGTTCTCGATAATATCACGGGTGTTCTGAGCCGCTTCGTAACGGTCAGCGCAGTTCTCCGTTGCGATGGTGTAATTCAGGCGCTCCGTGGCGAGCCTGTTCTCACAGCAACAATCGGCGAACTGACTGGAAAGATCTCTGAAGCCCTGAGTCGAGGCCGTCTGTGCCGCGTAGCTTCTCTCAAGGTCTGCGATCTGATTCGTATAAAGTTGCTGAGCAATTGCGTTCTGTGCGCCGTTGATCGTGGAATTGACTCCAGCGAAGCCACTACACAGGGACTGCTGGACTCCTGCAAAGCCCTGATTGACCGTTCCTTGCATATCACAGCAACATCCACAGAGCTGAGTAGAAAGTGCGTTCAGACCGCTCTGCAAGCTACTCACGCCGCTCATAACTGCCGCCTGATCAAAGCCTCTCTGCACGGATGATCCGCCGTCGTTGACGATGATAGGCTGACCGCCGCCCATCATTCCGCCGCCATTGTTGCCGCCCCAGTTTCCGCCGAGGGCCGCGATCACAATGATCAGCAGGACGATCCACCAACCGCCGTCGCCCCAGCCGTTCTGACCGCCCTGAGAGCCGCCGTACATCGGAACGGGATAAGGCTGAGAGCCAATGCTTGCCGGGCCTACTAACATCGTGGCGGGGATGCCGCCACCATTTTCATCAGTTAATGCCATTTCATTTCATCCTTTCGTGTTTTTATATTCATCGCGATTGAATATCATCTTAGGCCGATTTGCTTTGCGATTTCCTGTGCCTGATTCATCTGCGCCTGTGATAGCTGTCCGCTGTTCATCAAGTGCTGAATGATTGCCTGCGGATTATTAAGGTTCGGGGGCACGTTAAGCCCTGCTCTCTGTAAAAGTGCCATCGGGTTGCTTCTGAGCTGATTCAACATACCGATATTCATTAAGGGGTTATTCATCGTCATCCTCCTCGTACTTCCTGCGCTTCTTGCCCATCTGCGCGATCTTTTCTTTCAGCTGATCCAATTCTTTCCGCATATCGTCAAGGTCGCTCTTCGCGGCGTAGGCGATGGTGGGAATGGCCTCGCCCTGTGGCATTTCCTCCTCCTTAACAAGCCTATACTTATCAAACTTCGGCCTGTCCAACTGCGAAATGTCCATCGTCTTGGTGTAGCAATATGGGGAGTTTTCGTCGATAAACATCACCGAGTTACCGGGCGCGACGGGATACATTCGGGCCTCGTTCTCGTTCTGCACCCTAACAAAATTCGGTGAAGTCTGTTGTGGTTGTGTCATCTGCTGTTGATACTGCTGAGGGTAAAAGATCTGCGCGGGCTGATAGCCCACCGGGAAATAAGCCATAGTTACTCCTTTCTGAACCAATAATAGACGGGAACCTCTTTCGAGCTGTTCCAACTATCGTATAGATCTCCGTCCTTGACTGTGGCGACGTGTCCGCCAAACGCAAGGACATAAGTTCCGTGCGGGTGATCGTCTGTAAAATCTTCCGCTGTGTAACACTCCGGGCAGGTGTTAGGGATCACCTTTCGGTAGAATCCATTCTGCCGCAATACCGCGCCCCACACGCTATCAGAAGACGGCATATCACCCATTGAATAAGCCGCTGAGGCGATCAGGGAGAACGCTGTTTCCCAGTCAACACCTAAGGCGACAGATACGGCGCGAACAGCGCAGTCTCCGACTCGTCTTCCGACAGGGTTATTATTAAACTCCTTCCACATTGTAATCCCCTTTACTTCTCCGCGCCCTTATGGTATTATAAAAGAAAACATTTTGGAGGCATTATGGAATTTTGGAAAGATATTCCCGGTTTTGAAAACCTGTATCAAATTAGTAGCAACGGCAGAGTCAAAAGCTTTCGGAAATCCTCAAAACTTCACCGCGTCAACGAACATATTCTGAAGCCTTATCTCTCGAATAACGGTTATTATCAAGTCACGCTTTATAGTGGCACCTATAAGAAAAAGTTATTGATTCATAGGCTTGTCGCCGATGCTTTTCTCCCGAACCCTGAACATCTTCCGCAAGTCAATCACAAGGATGAAAACCGCCTGAATAATAATGTCGATAATTTGGAGTGGTGTACGCCTGCTTATAACAATAGTTACGGAACGGCTATCCATCGGGCAATCGATACAAAAAGCAAACCCGTTATTCAGCTCACACTTGAAAGAGTGCCGCTTGCAATATATCGTTCTGCGAAAACTGCCGCTGAGCTTTTAAGTTTTAATGCTCACAGTATTCGTGACTGTTGCAACAACGCTTCCGCCGGTTACGGCTACTACTGGGAATATGTCAATTCATCATCCACAAAAGCCTCCCTGTTTTCTTAACTGAATTTTAGCAATAAAAAAGACACTACGGAACGACGCCGTAGTGTCGATTTAGTGACGTATTAAAGACGGCATAAGAGCGTGTCGGCTTTCTTGACGATCCTCTTTATTTGCCTTTCTGACAGGTTGTGTTTGTCTTCCAGCTCGGCAAAAGTCAGCCCATCAATAAACCTGTCTTTTAGGATCTGACGATCTCTCGCGGAGTGGATGTATTCGTCTATTAGTTCAGCCATTCGGCTGTTTGTGTAAGTCATCTACCCGCTCCGCCTCTTGATTGCTTTACATAAGGCTTGCGAACGACCCTCCTCTTAACGCCTTTACTCGTTCCCGGATTCTTCTTCCGTCTGCGTCTGATAATCAATCTTTGGCTCATTTGTTAGATCTCCTTGACGACCAAAGTTAATAGAGTTTAGGCCATCGCCATCCTGCTCATAGGCAATTTCGTCATACTCGTACTGGCTCCACTCGTGAATCCATATTGCGTTGGACAGGAACAGCAGAATAATGGTCATAATCAGGGCGATGATCAGTCTCTTGATCGTGCGTTCCGATCGGGCTTGTGAAGACTCGTAAACGAGGTACGACACCACCCTATCATCTACACGGTCTTTACGTAATTCTTCAGGCTGGTGATCCATCCGTTCCATCTCGGCAAGTAAAGCCACTTATTTTCCATATAGCTCCACTCGACCACTGCTCCTTTCTTGAGTTTTGTTTTCGCCGCGCTCCCGCTCTTGGGTGCTTTGTGAACGATCAGAGTCCTCAGCGCCTCGATCTGCTTCGGTTTGGCTTTCAATAGCTCTTCTATCTTTGCCCACGTTTTCGGGCCGCAGATTCCGTCTACCTTTAAGCCGTTGTACTTCTGCAAGGTCTTCACGGCTTGCTCGGTCTTCGCGCCAAATTTGCCGTCCACCTTTAAAGCGTTGTAAGAGTCATCGGGATAGCCGAGCTTGTTCAGGTCGTTCTGAAGCTCGACAACTCTATCGCCGGTGCTTCCGTCCTTCAATGCCTCATCAACCTTTGAGCCGTTGGTTAGAACAACAACCGTGTGCCCTGTAGTCTTGGTGCAGAGGATATCTCCCCTCAGCAAATACTCGCTCGACTTGCAATACTTGTCGCTGGTCAGGATGTCGAACTTCCCGGTCTTTTTCAGAACATCGACCTCGTCCCCGGTGTAAAAAGTATTAACGTGGATTCCTGCGTAGGCAAGGCACACGCGAACAAGTCTGCTACAGTCAGTCTCGCAAGGTATTTTTACCATCGAGCAGTTGAAGCCGTACTTCTTAGCCTCGTTGTAAAGCGTGTAGTTCTGCGACTGGTCATAGCCGATATTCGGGTTCTCGCACGCCCATTCCATATCCTGAGCGATCTTTTCCCGGGCCTCCGCAGACTTCGCACGGATCACAACCCAGCCCTTTTTATGGAGATACCAGTTCTGCTTGCTTACTTCTATGCCTGTTTGGTCGCCAGCCTTGCCGCCTTTTAAATTGTCGTTTTCATCGTGCCTCGCGCTTCCGACTTTGACAGCCATAAGAATCCCCCTTATGCTTCGTCCTCGATGTCCTCAGGCTGAGGTGCAACGTGGTTGTATGCTTGGTGCATAATCGGGAAGCCGTTCGTGCTGAACATAATCGCCGAATGTACTGCGGTGTCGCTTACTGCCGCCGCCGCTAATACTTCGTGGTATTTGCTTTCCCCTTTCAGCCTTGCAAGGTTGGGGTCTTCGTCATACGCATAATGGATAAGGTGTCCGAACTCTCCGTTGTGGTAGGTCTGAATTTCAACGATGTAATACTGGTTCATATTAAGCTCCTTTCAATACTATTAAATCATAACTGGAAATATATTACAAGCTATTATCTGTTCGTCCTGCCTTGTTGCTGTGTAATGATTTAATTAGTTATTGTTTCCAAAGTTCATTGGATTTGCAGTCAATGAACCACTAATGGAATAACCTGCCACAGCGGCGGCTTTATTCCAAAAGACATTACGAATCAAAGTATAAATAAACGAAGAAGTCTGCGGGCTGTATTGTGTCGTGGCATCTATCCGCAATCCTTTATTGCCTTCCGCGCACACACCCACACAATCTTCAAGCGTAAAACGTTGATTAAGTGCATTTTCTGACGTGGAAGAATGACAATATACAACACCATATTCCGACAGATTTCTATATCCTTCGTGTGGGCTATAATTGGATACAAGTGTAGTATTAAATCTACACCGCCTGATTTGTAAATCGCAATTTATATGCACGCCTATTCCAAGGCACGGCCCGCTGGCATCTTCAAAGTCACAGTCTTCAATCAACATCTTATAGCCGACATTATCCAGTGGTTTGCTATCAATGTGTAAACAGTAGCCCCCTTGGGTTGCTGTTTCTGTCTGCTGGTCATTTGTCATTACAAATGTAAGGTTTTTAATCACTCCATTTGTTAAAGGTTCACCGCACGGATATTTATAGTCGCCACTATTGCTACGTATAATACAATGCGCTTTATCAAGGCCAATAATGCTGATATATCTCGGCGCTATTCCGCTCCAAGGATATGAATCCGAAAAAGAGTCCCGCAACATCGTGAACGGCTGATACGGCGTTCCTTTCGGCATTACCAGTAGAGTATATGGATTGAACACTGAATCATCAGAGATTGCGAGTAATGCGTCCTGTATCTCTTCATAATCCATATTTTCCCCAATCGTAACAACGTTAGACGGCAGACTAAGAAGTCTTTTAAGGCTATAACGGGTGTATGATATTTCGGCGCACGGTCTTACTTGAGGAAATGCTGTTTTATCAAGCGACGCATAAGACAATTCATCACTACTTAAATCTGATGAAGCATACATTAAAAAGTCATATGTTCCATTGTTTGACCTGAAAGATGTGCCACCAACTGCTTTCCAGCCAATCATACAATCCGTTTCCGTTTTGTAATTGACTGGAACGCTATTCACGCTTGATTTAACTGGAGTGCTTGAAACGCTTTTCACCAATGTTAAACTATCGCCGTCTTTTTCCCATATCTCAAATTCAATAGTGCCACTAATCGAAGAAGCAGTTCTATATTTCACAGTGCCAACGAAAGAATCGGCAGGGATAACATCGGGCAAAAACCATCTTCTTGTAGAAACCATGGCAGATGTGCCAACATCGTCCGTATGATTAATCAACACAACCTTGTTCTGATTAGTCAAATAATTCTGTATTTCGCCAAATTGCCCACGCACAGCATCACCGGCACTTGAATAAGTTGTACCATCTGCGCCCACTCTAATGTCTATTAGTTCAGCGTCGCCCGTGGTGCTTCCTTCATCAAGACTTGCAATATTGTCAATGCGCGCCCTCTGTGCATTTAAATCTGCACTCGTAGAATTAATGTCACTTCTCGCCGCGGCGTCTACCACTTCGAAAGTTTCATCGCCAACAGTCATATGGTGCATTTCTTTACTCATAATTTCACCCCGCCCATACTATTACCACGCCGTTGTTATGGCTTGTGTTTAGTTCTTGCGTATCGCCCTTTATAAATAGTGAAACATTCCCCTCGTCGTGTTGCGCGGTCAAAGCCCCGCGAATTATTGAGACATTGACCTCGGGCGTTCCGTCTATGACGCTCAGCATATTAACGTCCCCTGCTAATACTACGGTGTCGTTCATTCTATCACCTCGTTCTTCCCTGAGTCGCGGGTCTCGAACGTGGTCTCAACGCCCTCGCCTCTCGTGCCGTCTGACAGATACCAATCCATAAAAAGCTCGCCCGTCTGCTTGTAAGGCAGTTTCCCGGTGTCCTCCTGAGTCAGTTTCCACGACACGGTGTTTTCTGCCTGACTGACCGTAGCGTCGTCTATATCCAATTCAAACATCGGTACGCCCCGCACTTTAGCAACCAAATACGCCTTTGATATACTTGCAACTGGCACGGTTTCTGAGAACCGATACAGGATGGTCGGAGTCGTCCATCTGACGATTTTAATCTTCTGCGCCATCTTCTGCCTCCTTCTTCTTGTTATCGCTTATGAAGCCCAGCAGGGCCGTAAATACAACGGTCATTCCCGATACAATCAGGGCCTTAACCGTTCCACCGATGGTGAACAAATTAAGGATGTCGCCTATATTTGCGATGATCCACGCAAGCACTACCTCGACCAGTGTCCGGGCAAGTCTTGCCCCAGTTGAGCCTGAATGCAAAAACCATTCCATAGCTATTCCCCTTTCCGTAAGTATTCGATGTCTTTCTGCATCGCGACAAGCACCTTGTCGATTTCCTCGAAGTGGACGCTCATCTGCGAGAACTTCTCAGCGTAGCCGTTGTGAATGTCCAGCCGTTCCGTGATCCCGTGTAGCAGGTTTTTTAGCTCGGTGTCCTTGACTGCCTGAGCCACGGCCCGATCTTCGGATTCCTGCGCCCGTTTAACGTCGGCCTTCTTTGACTCGCTTCTTGTTATCATCCACTGCCCTATTATAGCACATACACCAGTAATAAGTGCAACCATTATCTCTGTTCCCATAGTCAACCTCCTACGACAGCCTTATAAGTCTAAGCGCCCGCAAGCTGTTCGTTGTCGTCCACGTAAGCGTCAATCCGCTCACCGATAGCGTTGAAGCGGTAGCCGCTGACAGTTCCTTTACCGTACTGTTTGTTGAATACGCCTGAATAACATAAAGCCCTGTTTGAGCGGTCTCTGAGGAACCGGCTCTTGTAACTATTGCCAAATACATCCCGGCTTTAAGCGTGATATTCATCGTTCCTGCCGCCTGCAAAGAATATCCCCACGCCGTCAGCGTAGTTGCGTGTCCTTGGTCATCGTCAAACACCACGCCCGTCGGATACAACGTCGTCGAATTTTCCTCCGAGCTGTCCGTTGCAGATACCGTTCCGGGCTCAACCCGTGAGATTCCGTTCGGCGAATACGCCCATAACCTTGTTCCGCCGCCGTCATTGATGATTTCAACAAACCTATCTTGATAAGAAACACCAAGACTGTCCGCTCTTATATATGCAAGCGAATTTCCTTTTCTTACCTCAAAGCTTCCGTCTGAGCCTATATCAACAGTAGTTGTTCCCGATGTATTGGTGAACTTATCCTTGGTGACAGTAAAACCGCCTATTGTTACAACCCCGGTGTCTACATTAGCGTCGAAGATGGCGTTATTGTTTGCATCCTCGATCAAAAGCCGCCCAGTCGTGATTAAGTCAGCGTCCAACTGCCCGGTTGTAATCATATCTGCGTTGATCTGTCCGTCTGAAGTTATGGCAATCTCATAAGGCCCTGCGTAACCGTTGGAAGAGAAACCAAGCCCGGCAAGATTCCATCGCCATACATTCACAGCCTGACTAATGTCGGCGTTGTCCATTATCAGTAATTCATAAGGCTTGCCGTTCGGGCCTTCGTGCAAAATTACGTTTCCGCCGTCATTCCCGGTAATAAGCTTAGTCGCCCGTGCAATCGCCTGAGCCGTCCTGCTCGGAATCGTCACGATGGTACTCCGGGTCTTATCGTCTTCTTTCCGAAGCTCAGCAACGGTCTGTGCGAAATTAGAAGTGGACTTGCCGCAGGTCACCCTCGTGAACCGTTCTGTCAGACAATCGTACACCGTCTCAACGACTTTGGCCTTTGCGTCCACGCCTAATCTGTCGTGCCTTATTGTAATAGTATCGCAAAGAGCAATTGCATCTCCGCCGTTGTCGTACCACAGCGGGATGAACGACACATTGATGTTAGACTCCGTCGTGCCGGGGTTGTGCGCGTCGATATACGCCTGAGCCAAGGTATCAAGCGCCGCAACCGTGGGCGGCGTGGTTTCGTCGAACTTGTCAGAGAAATCAATCATCGCCACTTTCTCGTGGTTCAGGATAGTTTGGAACGAGGTCTTGTTCCCTCTTACAAGCGTTTCTTCTCCGTCCTCGTTGTAGTAAGTTGCATACGGCAGGATAGCAGAGTAAACATCTTCCGTTGAGAAATCGTCCACCAACTGCGTGATATTCTTGCCGTATTCAACTATAACGCCGTTGTCCTGCCCTCGGTGAGCGTGAAGCTTCACGGTAAAATTGTCGAACTCGTACTCTCCGCCAAATAAATCCAGTAGCGAGCCCTCGACTCCACCCAGCGCGGACATAACCGAAACAGGCTCATCTTTTTTGACCGTTAGGCTCGTGGCAATATCAGACCAGCCGGTAAAGTCCGTTCCTTGGAACAATACAGCCATCGCGCTTGCCGGGGTATATGTTCCGTTGATAATCGGACACGGCACGCCTGACAGGTCTGATGAAACATGCCTCGCATATACCGTCACAACGCCGTTTAAGGGCTTTGATAGCTCATAAATCCTGTAGCCCTGCACCTTCTTGGAATCATTAGCATATACGCCTATAATCCGCTCCGCGCGGATTTCATCGTAATTAGCCCCGATGATAGGACACCTCAACGTCAGCTCGTTCTGCCCGTTCCTCTGCTCTAATACTTCCGCAAGAGTGCAGTCGGGCAGATTGCAAAGCCCGAAGCTGTCAAAGTCCTGTTCGTTATACTCGTATAAAATAGGGATCATAGCGTCCACCACCTCGGTGTTATCGTCCAGTCAGGCATTGTAAGCTCGTTATTGCTTGCGTCTAATCCAATGACATTGACAAGCGTCTCGCCCTCTCTTAACAAAGGCATTTCGCCGTTCAGCGTTACGTTCTTGCCAGCATAAGGGACTTCCGTCATCCACGCCCTTGCGTCGCTGTCTACGGTCAAATGAGTCGCGCCTATCTGCTTTGTGTAAATCCACGTCTTTGTCACGGTGTCGTAAAGCGTCTGAATCTTGATTCCTGAGAAGCTGACGGGGATTTCAATATCCAAAACGGGTCTCGCAATCTGCCGTGTCGGGTTCGTAAGGCTCAGCCACTCGTCACCCGGTATGCTGTCGTTCCCGGCCTTCAAGAATCTCTCAGGGCGACAATTGAATGTTATCGTTGTGCGCCCGAAAATAGTAAGGTCGTTCTCGACCGTGAACGGCCCAGTGAAAAAGGCTTTCCGCAGGTAGCCGTCTTCGTGGTCGTCAACCAACTCCGCATAGCCGTTCGGCGTATAAAGCCACGCCGCTATCTTCTCGCAGAGTTCGTTGAGTTCTGATCCTTTTTCGTCAGTATAAAGGAACAGGTCATAAACCTGCGTATAGTTATCAAACGCGTCCTGCGGGATATAAATATCTCCGCTCCTTCCGGGCACAGAGTATCTGTCGTATTTCCTTGCCGGTCTGCTAATAGAGGGGCTTTTCCTGACGATAATACGCGAGCTTGCGGTTTCAAATGCCTCTGTCGAAATATTGTCCCAACTGAAATGATTAAGCAAACGTCGCCACCTCCCTCTTATACATTCTCTGTAGCCTATCCGCTACTTCGTCCGCAAGGCTTCTGATATCCTGCCCCTCAGCTCCGTACACGTTGATAACAATGCTCCCTGCCGTCTGTTCGCCTAAGTCAACAGCGGTGGTCTCATACTCGTAGTCGCCAACATCTGCGGCGGCTTCAATAAGGTTCGACGAAGCGTTGCGGACATCGGCCTCAGCGTCTTCCAAGCCGACTGCAATACCTTTGCCCAAATTCAAGCCGATTTCGTCTCTGAATAATTTGGACGGCGAGGCAATCAACGCGGTTTTCTTTGCCGCCGCGATTGCGTCCTTGATGGTGTTTTTAGCCGCGTTTGTTACGTAACTTGTGGCCCCCTTAAATCCGCTTCCGATACCCTTTGCCGCGTTCTCTCCAAGGTTTATCCAGTTCGGCTTGAGATCTTGCCCTGCCTTGATTGCGGCCTTAATCTGCTTCGCGACATTCGGAGAAAGCTTCTCCATTTCCTTAATAGACGCATCGACAGCTTTCTTTGCGCTTGCCGCTTCCTGCTTTGAAAATTCATCGCCGTATTTTTTAGCGTTCGCGCTTTGAGTTCTCCACTCCTTGACAAAGGCGGCTGTCTGCTCTTTAAGCTCGTTTTCCGTGGCGTTTGTCGCGCTCTTCATTGACCTTGTCATATAGGTCAAAGCCTCGTCGATTTCTTCTATACCGCCGTTTGCCGCCGCGTTAAGGGAGCGGTCGTAGTTCTCAATCGTGCGCTGGGACTCTTTGACATTTATATCTGCTTCATCAAGGGCGGCGCTCCACGTTTCAACTCTATCAGTCGCGCCGTCTAATGTTCCTTGTGCCTCGTAAACATCTTTCTCCAGCTCTGAAATGGACTTTCCATATACCGCCGCCGATCCTGCGCCAAAAGCTTTCGCCTCGTTTAATTTGTCCTGTGCCTTCTTGAGTTCTTCCTCTGCGGCCTTCTGATCCCTGACCGCTTTCTGAAGCTCCGTCTCGGCTTCGGTCTGAGCTTCCGTAAATTCAGTACGTTTCTTTAACGCCTTCGCGTAGTCATCTTCGAATGCTCTGAGGGTCAGCTCTGCTTTCTTCTTGGCGATGGTCAGGTCGATTTCGTCGCGGATCTTTTTGTAGTTTTTGATCTGTCCGTCCTGATAGTCGAACTCGATCCCCATCGCCGTGGACAGCTCGCCCTGTATGTACTTGGCTTCTTCCTCGTAGCCCTTTTTGACCTTGCCCTGCTCATCGACGATTTCAGTCAGCCGATCCCAAAGCTCTTTATAACTGCCGATGGTTTCATCTACATTCTTTGCGGCCTCAAGTCGGGACTTCTTAATCTCGTCCCACTTCTGAGCCTCTTCGTGTATCTTGTCTATGATTTTCTGCTGGCTGTCCGTAAGCTTCGAGGCTTCTTCCCTTGCCGTCTCGTAAGCTTCATCAAAGCTGTTTTTCACTGCCAAGCTCAGGACAACCGCGCCAGCCGCAACCGCCGAAACAATGCCCTGCGGGCCGGTGAACATAGCCGTCATAGCGCCACTAAAACCGCTTGTTCCTGCCGCCGCATTAAGTCCGCCAATAAGGGCTTTCCCTAAGGGAACAGCAAACGCCGCAGGTAGAATGGCAAGCGCACTTGTTCCGAAATTATCGGCGATAGATGTAATAAGCTCCTTAATGAGCGTCGGGATCTCTTTTACCACCATCGGAATCGCCACGATTAAACCTTGCGCGAGTCCTTTGAACACTTCAGCCGCGCCCTTAATAAGCTCAGGCCCGTGCTGTATCAGTCCGCGCACAATGGTTGTGATTGCCTCAGCCGCTTTCGGGATAAGCGTGGGCAGTGCTTCGGAGATCCCTTTTGAGATCTCGCCTATAATCTGCACAGCGGAATCCGCCAGCTTCGGCAGGGCCTTAATAACGTAGTCCGCGATCTTGACAATTATATCAAGCCCGGTCTTTGCGAACTTTGGAATATTTCGAATAATCCCATCTGCAAGCGAGGAAATGATCCTGCCGCCCACCTCAAGGAACTTTGGCACATTGTCTGCAAACGCGTCGATGGTCTTTGTGAAGCCTTCTCCCAGCGCGTCGTTTGCGGTTTCGTTGCCCTCGATAACATCTGAGAAGCCCTCGATGATCTGAGTCAAGCCCGGTAAAAAGTTCGATGAAATAGTGTTCTTTACACCGCTCATCGCCTTGCTCATCCGAGTCAGTCTGTCGTTAAATGTCGCGCTCGCCTTAACAGCGTCGTTGGACAACACCGCGCCATAGTCGCGAGCTTCCTTTTTTAGTTTCTGCGTCTCTTCAATGGTTGTATTGAATAGCGGAATAAGCTCCTGACCGCTCCGTCCGAAAATGTCGTTAGCAAGCGCGGCGCGTTCGGTGGAGTCTTCCATCTGCTGGAACTGAGATATAACAGTACCAAATAAGTCCTCTCGCGACAGGTCTTTGATGTCTTCCATCGACAGGCCCAGCTTCTCGAACATCTCGACTGAAGCTTTCGTTCCGCTCTTTGCTTCGTCGAACTTGTTTGTCAGGGTCTTCAGGCCGGTGGTCATACTCGCCATTTCCGTGCCGCTGATCTGCATTACATAGTCCCACTCTTGGTATGCCTCAGCCGACATACCAACCTTTTGAGACATTTTATCCACGCTGTCGCCATACTGAGCAGTCGCTTTCGCATTTTTATAGACTGCTCCCGCCGCTAAAGAAGAAGCCGCAGTGATTGCTCCAACTGCGGCTGTTCCGACCTTAGCGGCCTTTTTCACACCGCTCCCGAGTGACGATGAAAAAGAGGATGTTTTCTTTTCCGCGTCGCCCAGCGACTTTTCGTAGTCTTGCGTATCCAAGGTGATCTTGGCTATAAGGTCAAATACATTCATATAATTTACTCCACGACGGTCAATCCCGCCCTTGTTACAACATCGTCAACTCTCTCCTCGACTGATATTTCCTCTTCTTGCACGCCGTCAATTATATCACCCCATCGTGCAACAATATATTTCCCTTGCGGCGATGCTTGCAGGGAATCCGTGACGTATTTACGATAGTCGTGTTCGCGCTCTGACGCGTCGATCCTCGCGTTGAGATACCGCAGGAACGGCCTTAATTCGCGCCGCCCGCGGTATTCTCCATACGCCAGCCAAAACGCTTCTACGCCTCGGTCTCCTGCTCGTCCGATCCGAAAAAACTGTCGATCACCTCGGAGTTTCCGATCTCAGCAAGCAACTGAGTCGTCCGCAGAACGACCGTTAACCCGTTGACAGGGTCGTCGGGATCTATCCTGTTGAAGATCTCCATCATTTCGTCTTTGTGCGTTTTAAGGACTTCAGACACCAGTTTGAATCTGCTCGCTCTTGATCTAAACATCATAACGACATCAGGATCTTGCAGTATCCGCACGATCGGCTCCATTAAGTCAGCCCAAAGTTCAAACGCTTCTGCTCCTGTGTAATCAGACAGTTTCTTCATAGGGCCTCCTTAGGTCGTAGGTGCTGTGCCGGCCTTCACATACAGCTCATAAGGCACAACAGAAATGTCATTGATGCTGTAGTGTCCAGTGAAGCTGAACGCGAAATTGCCCTTGCCGCGGTCGGAAGACTGAAGCGAGAAACCGCCAGTGTTCAGCGCATTAATCAGCTTAATCGCCATAAAGCCCGCAGTGGTAGCGGAACCACCCGTTCCCGAGTCCTCGTTCACGTCGGAATAGTCACCAACCCACCAAATGTCGGAGAAGTCGGCAGACTTTACGGTGTCACGAGGCGTGATTTTCGTGGACGCAACATCCGCAAGCGCCACTAATTTCTTGGCAACAGCGGTATCGGCGGTCACAAGAGTGCCGCTCATAGTTACGGTTCTGCCGGTAACTTTCTTCAGCTCCTTGGTGTTGCGAGGGCAGTTGTCAATGTCTTCGCCGAAGTCCTGATACTCAATAGCATCGGTGAAAGACACGCCGCCAGTGGTCGCGCCAAGAATGTTGGCAGAACTTACAGTCGGAGAGGTCGGGTCAAACGTGGTCAGCAAAATACCAGCATTTAACTGAAGCTCCGAAAAAGTATCAGTAGGAATCTGCGTAAATTTCATTTCGTCTCCTCTTAATCAATAAATTCAAGCGTGTAGTTTAACACGATCCTGCGTATCATATCATCCGCCGAGTCTGCCATCCTTTGTGCCCAAGGCGTTCCTCTTCGAATCCAAACCGCACCGCCGTCGTACTTTACGAGAACACCGCCTCGTGTGATTCTCTGTTCAATTTGTGTTCGCTTCTCTGTTACAGACATCCAGCTTGAGCTTCTGTCCCATAAAGACGCGGTTTGTGCAATTTCAGTTCCGAAATTATCGGTTGCTCCCTCGTGCGTGATATACGGCAGAAGTGCATCATCGGGAACGCTGGTCTCTTCCCACGCATCCCATCCGAAACTCGACCAAAAGGCGTGAATGGCTTGATCTTTGTTCATAGCGTCCAAGCCTCCGCCTTATACTGCCGCATATCCAGCCCCGCACTGGCGGGGGTCTTGATATCGTCGCTGTCGTTGGTAATACGGAAAATCTTGCCGTCTTTCTCGCGCTTTAAAACATCGTGAAAATCCAGTTCAAGGCTCTTCCGCACCGTCAGCGTATATACCGCCGTGACCCCCATCGCCTGAGCTATCAAGGCCGTGGTAGAGTCTTCCATCACAAGCGCTCCCTTGATCGTCGGGCCGTCTTCCCATACGGTGTCAGTGCCGCCGTAGCCGTCAGGCCGTCTGATTTTGTTCATCAGTATGAAGTTTTCGTAGGCTTGTTCAAGTAAACTCATAACCTGATTTTTTTGTACGGCGCAAGCCGTTTCTCAAATGCAGACCAAACGTCATAAGGCGCTCCAGTTGCCCCGGTTGCCTTTGTGTAGGTATAACCGCCAAAGCTTTCGCTTTGATAAGGGCCGTCTGTTCCGCCGTATTTATTGATCCAGTCGCCCATCTCAATGGAAAGCCGAATCACATCCTGCGGAACTCTCATAGCCCATACGCCGCCATAAAACGGCCCTTCGTCTTGCAGTACCTCGTCGGAGCGATGAACGCCATCGTTAAATACTGATCCTGCGATCCTGTAATACTGCCCGTCCTCAAGATATATCGGCGGTGTAAGTTTGCCTTCGGAAACAGAGAACTCGCCAATATGTTTATCGGAGTCAGCAGAGAAAAAGTTTTTAAGGTAAAGGCAAATTTCCGTCAGCATCGCTTACACCGCCCTTTCAAAAGGAGGACTCAGTATTGTACGTGTCGAAACACGTGACCGCAACTAACCCTCGTGTCTGCATATACCGGGATACTGTTTTTTCTGCATCCCTCGCAAAAGAATAAATCCTCTGATAGCACTCCCTTGTCCTTGTAGTTGATCCAATCGAACCACGGATATTTCAGTCGTTGAAATACATCCGCTTTGATTAAGGCACAGGCCATTCCGCCGCCGTGAACGTGAACCTTGTATTCCTCTTTAGCCTTGAGTTCTGCAAGCTCCGCGCCCGTGTATGCGCTTTCAGGCGGGAAACTTTTCCACCTTGAGCCTGTTTCTGTCAAGAGCTTAAAGATTGAGGTCTGCCCGTGGTATTCCCCCGAACTCCTGCGGGGGCAATAGCCAAGGCAAACGTCTTTCGGGTCGTCCAGCAAATTAATCAGGGCATCTTTCGGCAGAACAACGTCGCTGTCCACCATAAGCACGTACTCGTAATTACTCGCAAGCTGGGCAATCTTGTTCCGGGCTGTGGCGCAGTCATAACCGCGCACAAATTCAAAGGTCACATCGTGCCCCGTTGTATCCAAGTCATAAATCGACTTGAACGTGTCGGGATAAATGCTCTCAAACGTCGGGACTGCTATCAGGATTTTCATCAGGTGTCGCCAGTCGTGCCAGTTTCGCCGGTTTCGCCAGTTTCGCCAGTTTCGCCGCCGGACTCACCGAAAGATACAACTGCGATTCCGTCAATGTACTCAGCCCACAGAGCCATACCCATCAGGGCATAGGACTCGCCAACAGCGGTGCTGTAATTGCCCTGTGCGTGGAAACCAATCAGGTTGGTCTCGCCAGCGGTGGTGTAGTTCAGGCCAAGGCGTGCAAACTCGCTGTCGCCGGGATCAACATAGTACAGGTCGATGTTCTCAACAGGAGTCGCGATAACATCGCCGCGCTGAATACGATTGGCCGGTAACAGGAACAGAGTGCTGTATCCAAGAAAGTCCTTGATATAGCTCAGGCCGAACTGCGTCTGCACGGTAATATTAGCCGCGCCGAGATAGTCATAAGCATCAAGGATGTTGGCAAAGCCTACAACAGCAGTCACGTCCTTCTGCATCGTGGCGAACTTGTTCAGAACTTCGCCCTGAGCCTTGGCAAGAGCGCCCTGCCAGTCGGTGGCACTGCCGGTCAGAGCGCCGGTGTTAAGGAACGTGTAGAAGTTGCCGAGGACGACATTCTGAAGCTGAGTCAAGAAAGCGTCGTCGGATTTTTCGATAGCAATCTCCGCGCCGTACTTGTTCACGTCCTCAATCGGAACAGCTTTCGCATACTTGAGAATAGCCAGGTCAGACTTTGCGGCCTGAGTGATGGTCGCTTTGCTGTAAGGAATAACCTCGCCGGGATCAACCGCTCCACTTTCAAGCGCAACGCTCGCGCTGTAGGAGATAAGCTGAGTACCGGGAGCTTTACGAATAGGGCGCATAATTCCGAGAATATTTCTCAGCGCTTCCCAGTTGTCACCAAAACGGGTGACGAAATCAACCTCACGGGCAGTAATAGCCCCGGCAGTGCCAACGCCATAGCTGTTGGGCAGACTGTCACGGGGATTAGTCAGAGTTTCAACATAAGTTGCCGCCATAGTTTTTTATCCTTTCATAAAATCAGGGTTTTCGGCGATTGCTTTCTGACGCTCGGCTGTGGACAGTTTATATCGTCCCTGTTCATCTTTTGCATAGATCTCAGCTCGCGTCAGCTTGCTCCCGCCTGTGTTTGCTGGGGGATTAGCGACCTGTGCGCCTTTACTGGTTTGAGTCGTGATAAAGTCTGACCACTCTTCCTTAAGGCTTTTCTTCAGTTCGCTTGCGCCCTCGATTTTTCCGTTCTCGTCAAGCGTGATTCCGCTCGTGTCGGTGACCTTCATTACAGCATCGATGCGCTTGTCCGCTATGCCGATTTCTTTCAGCAAGGCCTTGACTGCGGCGTTCTTCTGCTGTGCGGTCTCCTGAGTCTTCTGCTCGGTCTTGTAGTTTTCAAAGTCTTCTTTGAGTGCTTCATACTTGACCTTGAACGGGTCTTTTTCGGCACTTTCAGCAAGGGCCTTAAACTTATCCCTCTCCTTAGTTACTACAGAAAGTTTCTCAGCATCTTCTTTGAACTGATCCCTTTCCCTCTTCAACGCATCAACAGTCTCGCTG
>JAGCZO010000075.1 GCA_017959965.1 Clostridia bacterium
AAACTGTCTGTCCTTGAATTTCTTCATGAAGCTTTGGACTGCAAGGTCGGTGGTGCCGAGCGGCCTCATCCTCGCGCAGGCCTGTATGATGCCCGTAAGCTCGTCCACGGTGTAAAGGCTCTTCTCCATATCCGTCAACGGTTCGACGTCGTTGCAGTGGCCGTAGCCGTGGCTCAGTATCGCCCGTACGTCTTCAGCGTCCACGCCCTCGCCAAGGAGTTCTTTTTCAGTGTGGTGAAGATGCTCCTCCGGATATTTTTCGTAATCATAGTCGTGCAGGTAGCCAACTGCCATCCAGTGTTCCCTGTTCTCGCCAAAGTGATCCGCCATGGCGCCCATGGCGTACATGACGTTTTTAGCGTGTATTACAAGGTGATGCTCCGTCACCTGAGAATCGTTCAGTTCCTTTGCTCTTTCAAGCGTGATCATAACAAGCCTCTTTCCTAAAAAAATCAACAAATATCATTAAATCTCACCGGTTGCCCGCCGCTTTTCCAGCCTGAAAAGACCTTCTGCGTCAGGTTTTTCCGCTCCGTCCTTGCTTACGTAGCCAAGGCCGATATAAAAATTCCTAGCCGTGATGGATGCGGGTATTTCTATCCTTTTGGCGTGTAAGCTCAGTCCGTCGTTTTCCAGAGTTTTAACGATGAGTTTTCCTACTCCTTTTCCCTGAAACTCCGGCAGTACGAAAACGGTCGAAAACCATACCTCGTCTTTGCTGTCCCAGTAGGGGCCCACCCCGCCGCAGCCTACTATACGTTCTCCGGCCTCAGCCACGTAAAAATGCAGATTTTCCGCCCTTTTTATCATGGATTCCGGCCCCATTCCGGCCTCGAGGCGCTCCAGGTAAGCTTTGGAATAATCCCTGCCGTTTGACTCTCTCAAAGTCCTTTTGACAAGTCGGGACACCTGCTCTGCGTCACCTGTTTTGAATCTTCTTATCTCAACCGACAACTCCGCCATTTTCACAGTTCCTTGATCATTTTGACGCACTCAAAAACTCCGTTCATAGCGGTTTCTCCGCCGGTCTTATTGTACCCCAATTTCTCGTAAAAGGAAACCGCTTCAACGCGGCTGTCTATAAGGATCCTGCTGAAGCCAAGCTCGCTTATCCAGCGCTCGGCCTCGCCAACGACCTTGCTTCCGATCTTCTTGCCCCTGTACTCAGGGAGGACCACCACCCGCCCGAGAATAACGCTTTTGTCGTCTGTCTCGTAAAATCTGCAGGTCGCCACAGGATACCCGTCGTCAAGGGCAACGATGTACCTTGTTCCGTCCACGTCGTGTTCGTCAAACTCATCCCGCAGCGAAATGCGGTGCTGACGGTTCATGCCCTGTATCCTCACGGAATAGGCGCCGGCCCGCTGCCATTCTTCCTCTGCTCTCAAATAAACAAGTTCTTTCATAATAGTCACCAATGAAATGATTAATCAATTATTCCGTCTGACGCAATCATACTTTGCAGTCCCGGTCGTTGGATCAGCACAGATGTCAAGCAAAGACTATATTGTAGATGTTATCGTCATGATTTGCCTATGTTATTTAGTGCTTCGATGATTTTGGCTCTTTCCTCACTGCCTGTTGTGCTCAAACGGAGTATGGGGATTCCATACTTTATCAGTATAGCGTTTTTAACTCTGTCTCTCTCCATTTGTTTATCACTGTTATGATAAGCGAATCCATCGACTTCTATTGCCAAAACAGGCTGATGCGTTAGTTTTGAAAAGATCAGGAAATCCAGATGAGCAAGCTCATTTGAAGCAAATGACAGTTCCCTTGATTCTAGTTTATCGAGGTTATTCAGTACCATTCTAAGGGGAACGTTCATTGAGACGCCAAGTGACGAAAATTCATCTGACGACAAAATACTTCTGATCAACACAAGAGTAAGATTCTCACTGTCAAAGCTGCTGTATCTACCGTATTTTTTCAGGACTTTCTCCCTTGCTTCTGCGTTTCTTTCATAAAGGTAGTCGAAAACGGAATGAAGATTACTGTTAATTATCTCATGACGGTTGTATTGGATGTAACCTATCAGGTCATGGATCGGTGAATTAAAGTCATTCTCATTTCCGTCAGTAACGACAATAAACTGGTCTATAGCCCTTGACACGGCTACATTAAGTCTGTTTGGATCCGAAGTGAAATCACCTATTTCGTTGTCAACTGTCGAAAAGATCATTACGCTTCTTTCCTGCCCTTGAAACTTATCTGCTGTATCCGCTTTCACAGCTGTACCTGAGAACTCACGCTGCAACGCATTTGCCTGATTCCGATAAGGTGTAACGATTCCAACTGATCCATCCATCAAATTTAACCTTTGTTGTGGAATGACCTCGTTCTTTATTACATCGATCTGGCGTTGATTGAAATGATCTCTCGCATGATTGCCCTGCACAGTCCTGTAAACCATCATATGTTCACAATCCTTTTGAGGCTTGGTAAGGACAGTTAATTCGCCATTATAGAACCGTTGATTGCAAAAGCCTATTATTTCAGGGTGGCATCTGTAATGTTCACGCAAAAGCACACGAGGGGCATTGCGGAAAAGCTTTGTTACAGAAGAGAGAATGCTGTTATCTGCATATCTGTAAGCCTCTGAAATATCGAATGACTTGAAGACTGCATTAGTTATTTCTCTTTCATTTTGATTCACTACATTCGGCAGTTGTTTCAAATCTCCGACAATTACAGTTTGTCTGGCGCAGGACAACGCCAAAGCTCCCGTTGCGATGTCCACCTGCGAGGCCTCGTCAATGATCACATAATCGTAAACAGTTTTATTAGATAAACTCGAACGTAAAGAATATGTGGTACTGAGAACCACCGGGTAATCTCTGATAAACATTTCCGAGTTTTTCCATAGGTCATCAAGTTCGTATACTTTGCGTGTCGTTACTCCTCTGTATTTTGTCGCTAAGGATCTTTTTAATACCGCCATTGCCGCTGAAGTATAGTTCTTCATGTATGTATCAAAGACAGACTCTTTCAGATAGTTTTCCTTCTCGGCAACTGCTTCCTCTATCTCACTTATCCGGTATTTATAGAACTCATTTTGGCAGAAAGCAGACAGGTTTACAAAACTAACCCCGTCCAAATTCATTTTTTTAATACGGTATCTCCACTTTAAGATAAGGAGCTTGATAAAACCAATCAGTTTATTCTTCTGTTCGAGCAGTTCGTATTCAGCGGCAAATTCAAGGATCTTTTCTGCAGTAATTCCATATTTGAATGTAATTGTTTGGGGATCAACGGATTGTTTGTTATAGTAGTCCAAGAAATGCTCATATTCTGTCTTTACCTGACTCAGTTGTCCGGATAGATCAGACAGCTCATTCTGGGCTGTCAGCATTTTGCAGATCTCGTCTTCATAGAAATAACAGTCATAATACTGATCAGTTTCTTTTTCATCAATAACCGGTATTTCCGGTTTCTGGTTTTCAACAAAAGCCTCTTTGTTTTCACTGCTGCCAAGAGGTGCAACTATGAAATCCAGCCCATATTTTTGAAGCTTTTCAAATACATTGGCTGTCGCGGAATTATTGTTTGATACAACAGCAACGCTGCCGCCGCGAATAATAACATTTGCGATGATGTTTAAAATAGTTTGTGTCTTTCCGGTTCCCGGAGGTCCTTCTATAATGCTGATATCCTGAGCCAGTGCGTTTTGAACGGCTTTCTTTTGGCTGAGGTTGAAGCAAAACGGATATACAGCCCTTAAGGACTGCGGTGTGGCTCGAAGCGGATTACTTCCGGATAAATACGAAGCAAACACACTGTCTGAACGAATAAAATCTATTTTATTGTATCGCGAAGCCAGTATATTATGCCCGTCTACGATCAGCCCGGTTTTTTCGGCAATTTGTTTTAGATAATCGAAACAGTTTTTTGCTTTATGATCTTCAAGTATAGAAGTAATGATCTGCAGTTTTGAAGCCTGGCATGTTTCCCTATGTCCGTTTTTGTATACGATTCTGTAGTGAGAGCCAAAGCTCAGCAGCTTTTCAACATTCTGCAGAGCGCTTCCGGATTTTAGAACGATATTGTTCCCGCAGGGAATAATGTTAGGATTTTCGATAACACGGAAAGAATTTCTCCTGTAAGAATAACTTTTTCTGTTTGTAAACGTGACAAAAACCAAAAGATTCCGCTTGTCAAATGTCCATTTGATCACAGAAGAGGTCTTGTCTTCGCCGTCTATTAAAATAAGATATCTGTCGGTATCCATTACAAATCAGAATTCTAAAATAACACAGGATCGTTCCTTTTACTCCCCGTCCGCGATCTTCATATTGCTGCTGTAAATGCCCCACCAGTAGCCCGACACAAAGCTCTCAAAGCTGTCGTAGTCCGGCAGGTAAATTTCAACGTTCGTGCGGTCGCCGAATATCTTGTCGCCTGCCTCGATCTTTTCGGCGTCAGGTGCGTCGATATATAACTTCGTCAGAGAAGGAATGTTGAACGCGTTGTTTTCGACGAAGGAGATGTTGTCGTGCATGGTGATCACGGCAAGCTTTTCGCACCCTGCGAAGGCGTCCGCCAATATCGCGTAGATCCTCACACCGTTGTATTCACGGGGGATGTCGGCGGAAGTCATGCCTTTGGCGTCGTCCTTGACGCCCTCGATGGCAAGGCCTTTTCCGAAGGATCGGTACATAAACACGCCGTCGGACATATCGTCGCCGGGAGTGGGCTCGGGCGTGGTCTGTTCCTGGGTGCCGGTCTCAGTTGGCGCCTCAGTCTCAACAGGGTACGCCGGTCCAACCGGTTTGTTGTTGCCTTCAGCCCTCAGAATGTCTCCCGCCAGCGTCTCGGTCCTGATCCTCACGCCAACGTCGTTGAGGTGGAAATTGGTGTCGTAAAAGTACTTTTCGTCAAGAATATAGTCGTTGATGTTGGAGATGACCCGGCAGTGAAGCTTTCCCGCCATGTAGCTGTAGAAGCTGTAAATGCTCTCGTCGGTGGTGTCCTTGGCAAGCCCGCTCTTGTTGATTGGGCAGAAGCTGAACCACACGTCAGCGCCCTTGGCGAGGCACTTGTCAATGTAGCCGTTGAGGTAGTCAATAAAGTCATCCGAAACGATATCCGGGGAGAGCTCCACCGGGCGGTTGGCGTCGTAGCCGAGAGTCATCACGTTTTCCTCACGGGGCGTGGCGATGTCTCCGTACTTGTTGAAGGATGCTCTGTTGTAGATGCCCGAGGGATTTGGCGATATGCCCTGCTGCTTAAAGCCCGCAGCGGTGGCAAGGTACGTCAGAAAGCCTCCGGCGATCTCGTCGTAATTGTCAAAGCCAATGTCCCTGACCATGTCGTAGCGGCCGTCAAGAGCCTCCAGAACGGCTTGCTGGTTGAAGTACTTCGACAACGTCTGGGAGTCGAGCTCAGGGGCAATGACCACCGTATCGCCATCTTTTATCGCTCTTTGGGACAGATCCAGCATCACCTTGGTGCCAAGGGTGGCGTACAGGCCAAAGTCAACAACGCTTCTTCCGGTCTCCTCCTCAAGCAGAGCGGAATCCAGGCCGAAGCATACGGAGCTTCCTCCCACAACCACGATCTTTCTGCCCTCCGTGCCGTAAAGAAGGTCGTATTTATCGTAAAGCGCCGCGGTAAACGTGTGCTCGTAAACGCTTTTCACGTCCGCAGCCAATGAAAACACCGCGGCAAAAGGCGCAGCGAACAGGATGATGGATAATATCACGACAACAGCTTTTTTCATCTCGCGCCTCCCTCCGTCAGAATTGGAAATAAATAAACGCGCTTCCCGCTGAAGTTGAAGACAGGAAGAGCCATGCCCAGATCACCGTCCAGGTCATGATAACGATGGCCGCGGGGGATATCAGCTTTCTTACGCCCTTGTTGTTCTTAAGAGCGCTCTCGGACATCGGCAGCGAAAGCTCCACACGTCCGCTGTCGATGAGAAGCAGAACCGCGGTTGAAGCGGCCGCCACGACTGCCGCGGCAACGCTTGTGAATATTCCTTCAGCGCTTCCCGCCTTGAAGGAGAATATGACTTTTATAACGTTCCACGCCTCGGCAATATTCGACGCCCTGAAGAATATCCAAAGGAAGCAGACCACCAGGAACGTCAGGATCCTCCTTACGGTCAGGATCGCCGCCCCGTCCGGTTTGACTTTAAGCTTCTCCCAGAAACGGTTCCGTGGCTTCAATGTCACCCTGTCGATCACGCAGAACAGCCCGTGGAGCACTCCCCAGACAACGAAATGCCAGGCGGCGCCGTGCCAGAGACCGCTCACAAGAAAAACCACCATCAGGTTGATGCACGTCCTGAATTCGCCTCTTCGGCTGCCTCCCAGCGGGAAATAAATATACTCTCTGAACCATCCCGAAAGGGAAATGTGCCAGCGGCGCCAGAAGTCGTTGATCGACACGGCGGCGTAGGGCTTGTCAAAGTTCTTGGAAAGTCTGATGCCAAGCAGCTCCGCCGAGCCCTTGGCGATATCTGTGTAGCCCGAAAAGTCGCAGAATATCTGCACTGCAAACATTGCCGCTCCGAGAGCCGCAAGACCGCTGCCCGCCTTTTCCGGATCGTCGAAAATTGCGTTGACGGGGCCGGCCAGCATGTCTGCCACGGCTATTTTTTTGAAGAAGCCGACAATTATGAGCCCCAGGCCGTTGCAGATGTTTTCTTTTTTCAGTTTGTGCTCTGTTTTAAGCTGAGGCATCAGCGCGTCCGCCCTTTCGATAGGACCCGCCACCAGCTGGGGAAAGAAGGATACGAAGAGCGTGAAATAGCCGAAATGTTTCTCCGCGGCTATTTTTCCCCGGGCAACGTCAATGACGTAGCCGATCGCCTGGAACGTGAAGAAGGAAATGCCCACCGGAAGCAGAATGTCAGGTATGCTGAGGGCCTCACCTCCGCCAAGGGCAATGAGCCTGTTCACGTTTTCCATAAGGAAGCCGAAATACTTGAAGAATATCAGCGCCGCGAGACAAAGCACGCAGGCAATGGCGGCGGAAGCGCCGGCACCCTTCGGGCTGCCTTTTTGTCCCTGAAATAGCCCGCCGCAAGACCGCCCAGGTAAGCGACCAGCGTCACGGCAAATATCAGCGCCGCCATCTTGGGCTCCCATGACATGTAGAAGAAGTAACTGGCGGCAAGGAGCCACACCCACCGCGCCTTGTGGGGCAGGATGTAGTTCACGATCACAGTCACGGGAAGGAATATCAGAAAACCAATCGAATTAAAACTCACGGCGTCCCTCCTAAACCAAAACTGTGAAAAGCATTATCGCGGCAGCCGCGATCTGAGTCATATGGTCCGCGCCGCCAAGGATCAGTACCACAAAAGCGGCGGCGGCAAAAAAACACGCCAGAAGAGAGAATACCATTTTGAGAGTCCTGCTGCGGGACGAGACATTGGCGGTCTCTTTGTTTCCGGATCCCTTGTCTGCAGTCACGGCATTGGCGTTTTCTTCACCGGCGGTCGCTTCATCGGCGGTCGCTTTGCTTACGGACTCATCGTTTTCGAGCTTTTCGTTTTCCTTCCTGACCGATCTCCGGAAGACCTTCTCGAGGACGGCGGAGCACACGAAAAGCACGCACGCGGCTATAAACATTATGAGATAATATGTCGGCATCAGGCGTCTCCCCCTATTCTCCCGAGGAACCGTTGAGATAATTCAGAATGTCGCGGGCAAGGAGCTCAGTGCGCATGTCGCGGCTTTCCGTGGTCAAATGGTAACTGGAATCGTAAAAACACTCGGGTTCAAAAATATAATCGCGGACAACGGATATTCTTTCTGCGTGGAGGTAATCATCCATTGCCTTGTCATAAACAAGCGTATCGGGCGGTATCTCAACTCTGCCGTTGTAGGAGCCCGAATCCTCCTTCAGCGAGCACCTGTCGGTGGAGGCAAACGAAACAAGAGTTTTGCAGCCTTTTGCCAACATAATGTCGAAGGACGCGTTGAGATTGGCGCCGTATTTTTTCACAAGCTTGACCCCGTCAAGGAAGGAGTACTGGCCGTTGGCGTTTCTGAAGCTGGCCTGCCTCACCTTGTAGTTTTCCGTGGTCTCGTCCCTGACGGTATCTGCCTCACCGTATCTGTCAACGTCTTTTTTGTGCTGAGAATAGGACTTTTCTGAAAGCTTTGCTCTCGCGCGGTTGAACTCTGTGAAGGAGGTGAAGACCAGCCCGTACCTGCTGATATCAACACCCGCCACCGCGCCGTATAAGGTTTCAAGGCACTGCCACATCGTCGCATTGAATTCGTTGCCGCCAAGCTGATATTCGAAAAGCTCCGGGGCAATGACAACACAGTCGCCGCTGCCGACGGCCTTGCTTATAATATCAAGGGAGAACATCGCGATGTAGTACACCGTCGTCCCCATGTTGAGGATCGTGTATTCGCCGCCGAGCTTTTCCTCCAGCAGGCCCGAATTGATGCCGTATAACAGATTCGACCCGCCGACAATGATCATTTTCTTGTTCTTTGCCGTCATGAGTCTGTCGTATTTTATGGATCCGCAGGTCCCGTGCTGAGCCGAGCTGTAGCCCGGATTCCTCACGGCAAGAAGATTGAGCGTTGTAAGGCCGGTGCAGCCGCTGAAGGCATCGTCCCTCATATCCAGCACACTGTCCGAAAGGTAAACGGTTTTCAGCTCCGCGCAATTGCCAAAGGCGCCGTCGTAAATGATCTCAACGTACTTTGGAATGTAGATCTCCCTGACGCTTTTACCGGCAAAAGCATTCGCCGCAATGGCGCCAACTTTTTTCCCGTCGATCCTGTCGGGAATCGCCACGGAGCCCCCGTCCGCAAGGTATTTCTTAATGATAACTGCGTCGCCGGACACCGCATATTCGAAATCCGAAACCGGTGAGAAAGGCACCCATTTGCAATAGAGGTCCTTTTCGTTCTTCACAAAAACGTTGTCACCCTCGGCATTGTTCAGTTCTTCACTGTCGGGCACGATCTTCCAGCCGGGGCCGTAGTACTTGCCCGTACCGTCGGGTTCTTCAGTGTAGCCGACGAGCATGTAGCCTTCGCGCTCAAAGTATCCCGTGTCGGGAAGAGTGCTCGGGCAGTAGTAGAAGTCCAGCGGGAAAAACGCGGCCGCCGAGTCCTTGCCCGGAAGGCCAGCTATTGTGCCGCCGTTGGCGTGATATATGATCTTGAAACCGTCGCCCTGCGCATTGACATCAGCAGTCAATTTTTCCGTTTTTTTAGGGTCTTTCAGAGTCAATGCAATGTCCGGAAGCGGGTCCTCCGTGGGAGCTTCCGTAGGAGTTGCAGGCTCTGCTGTTGGTTCAGCTGTTGGTTCAGCTGTTGGTTGTGCCGTGGGAGCGGCAGTTGGCTCCGCTGTAGGCTGTGCCGTTGGAACGTCCGTTGGCTCAGCTGTGGGCTGTGCAGTGGGAGCGGCTGTAGGCTCTGCGGTGGGAGAAGTCGTTGGCACGGTCGTTGGCTGGGTCGTGGGGACGGTCGTAGACTCGGTTGTAGGCTGTGCAGTCGTAGCGGCAGTTGGCTCAGCAGT
>JAGCZO010000076.1 GCA_017959965.1 Clostridia bacterium
AACGGAAGAACCCACGGAAGAACCCACGGAAGAGCCCACGGAAGAGCCTACGGAAGAGCCCACGGAAGAGCCTACGGAAGAGCTTACGGAGGAACCCACGGAAGAACCGACGGCAGAGCACACGGAAGAACCCACGGAAGAGCCTACGGAAGAACCCGTTCCGAGAACAGATACCTTGGCGGTGGGAACCACATCTTTCTCAGGAAAATTCAGCCCCTTCTTCGCAACCGATTCATCAGACATAAACGTTGTCGGACTGGTCAACGTAGATCTTATCTCTACGGACCGTGAAGGAGACGTTGTATACAACGGAATAGAAGGCGAAACAAGGACCTACAACGGAACAGAGTATACGTATACCGGATTGTCAGATATAAAAGAGACTATCAATGCTGACGGGACTGTTGACTACAACATCAAGCTCAGACAGGGCGTTAAGTTCAGCGACGGGTATGAGCTGACAGCTGACGACGTTATCTTCTCCATCTACGTCCTCTGCGATCCCGCCTACGACGGCCCCAGTGAATTCGTCCACCTTCCCATCAAAGGTATTTTGGAGTATTTGAATAACTATATTCCCGCGATCGATGCCATCAAGGAAGCCGGGATCAACGGTAAGTCGGAGTATGTTTCCGAAGAAGACACAGAGGCTTACTGGGCTGCCTACAACAGGGCCGGCGTCAGGTTTACACAGACCATCACCGACTACTGCTTTAAAAACTACGGCAGCTATTATGAGTCGTATATCGGATATACCGCTGAAGAAGCTGAAAACGACAACGGTCTTAAGACTGCCGCAGGTATGGTCCTTTGGGGATACGGCAATGTCAATAACGGGGTCCTGACGACGAGATCCGGAAAAACATTTACCCTTTCCGAATCAAGGCCTGCGGCTGAGGATTTCTGGAATGAGATAGCAACCGGATATAACAATCAACCTGACAATATCGAAAATGAAAGGACCACTGTCAGTCTTGCAGATCTCATTGACGAAGAGCTTGGCGACAAAGTCAACGATATGCACAAAGCCGTTGTGATGGGTAAGTCCGCCCGCAACATCAGCGGCATTAAAAAGATCAGCGACTATGAGCTCAACATCAGGATGACTGAATTTGGAACCTCGAACATTTACGACCTCAAAATTGCCGTGGCTCCGCTCCACTACTACGGAGACGCCGCACAATATGACTACGCCAATAACAAGTTCGGCTTCACAAAGGGCGACCTCTCAGGCGTAAGATCCAAGACGAGCACTCCTGTGGGCGCCGGCGCCTACAAATTCCAAAGCTATCAGGACGGCGCAGTTATATTGGAAAGAAATGAAGATTACTTCGAGGGATGTCCGAAGATCTCGTACATCATGTTCAAGGAGACTAACACCTACGACGCGGCAGAGGACCTTTGGTACGGGAAATATGACTTGACTGATTCGCTTTACTTTGATTCTAATATTGTTGAGAAAGCTAACGACAATGACCAGCTTACAGGCAAAGTTATAACCACAGTTATAACTGACTACGCCGGCCGCGGCTACATTGGCGCCAACGCCAATACCGTCAAAGTTGGCGACGATCCGGCAAGCGAAGAGTCAAAAGCTCTCCGCAAAGCCTTCGCCACACTCTTTGCGGCACACAGAGAAACGAATGTCAACTCTTACTACAGAGGATTCGGATTTGTAACTCAGTATCCTATTATCAACACGTCATGGGCTGCGCCAAGGCCGAACGATGAAGGATATTCTATTGCATACTCTAAGGACGTTGACGGCAATGAGATCTACACTCCCGGCATGACCGACGATCAGATATACGAAGCAGCTCTGAATGCCGCCATCGGATTCTTCAAGAAAGCAGGCTATACGTGGGATGAACAGGCGCAGAAGTTCACTGCGGCTCCCGACGGTGCTCAGATGGAATACGAGGCTATCGTTCCCGGCGGAGGCTTCGGTGATCACCCCGCATTCGGTATTTTTACAGAAACAAAAGAGGATCTCGAAAAGATCGGCATCACGCTGAACATCATTGATCCCTGGAACGCCAACGACCTTTGGAATGCCCTCCGCGAAGGAACTCAGAACTTCTGGGCAGCAGCCTGGAGCGCAGATGTTGACCCTGATCTCTATCAGCTTTACTACAGCCAGAACGTTGCAGGCGGAGAAGGCCCTTACGGCAACAATTACTACAGGATCCAGGATCCGGTTCTTGACGAGAAGCTCATAGCCTCCCGCGAGAGCGCCGACCATGCTTACAGAAAAGAACTCTACAAGGAGTGCTTCGACATAGTCATGGATTGGGGTGTTGAGATCCCGCTCTACCAGAGACAGATTGCTTCTGTCATTATCAGCACAGAACGTGTGAATATCAGCACGGTAACTTCCGACATCACAACTTTCTGGAGCTGGATGAACGACATTCATTTGATGGAATTGAATCCGGTCGAGTGATTGGACGTTTAACTAATTAATAATTAAACGAATTGAGGGAAGCACTTTTGTGCCTCCCTCAATTCGTTTGGAGCCAATGGTGGGAATCGGACCCACGACCTATTCATTACGAGTGAATTGCTCTACCCCTGAGCCACATTGGCGGGATAGCTGCGGGGAGGCCTTGCGGCAAGCTCCTCGCGACCGCTATGGGATTGTACCACATAGATACGTGTAAATCAACTGTTTTTTTGTGATGAGCCGTCCTCCGTAAGAGGGGCTCAAGAGGGGCGGATCCGAGAAAGGAGCGCCTTGATCTCCTCGGTGTATTGTTCCGGCGCATGCTGGAACGAGCCAACGTGCTGAGCGTCAGGAACCATGAGCAGCCTCTTGTAGGGCGACGAGCAGGCTTCATAATTCCTTACGGTGAAGGAGGGGGAAACGAATTTGTCTTTTTCGCCGTGAACGAAAAGAACCGGCACGTTCATTTTGGATACTGAATCTAATGTAGAGTAGGCGGTGGTAAGGAAATCGGCCTTTTTCCGGACCACCTCAACGGACTCGGTCAGGAATTTTTTGGGAGCTTTTTTGCCCTTGAACTCTGCCAGGTTTACGAATTCCTCGGCAGGGGACGTGAAGCCGCAGTCGGCTATTATGGCTGAAAGATTTTGGCTTACGGAAGGAATGGAGGATGCGATCAGGGCTGTTGAGGCGCCCATGGAGACTCCGTACAGAACGATGCTTACGTTGGGGTTTAGGGAACGGAGCCAGTTTACCCAGGCTTCCACGTCGTACTGTTCTTTTACGCCGAAGGTTATGTACTTGCCGCCGCTTTTGCCGTGGGCCCGCTGGTCGATCATGAGGATGTTGCAGCCGAGCTTTCTCAGAAGTTCGAACTGGAGTATGAAGTTGCGGCCGCCGCTGCCCTTGTATCCGTGAAGAAGAACAAAGGTGAGGTCCTGAGGCCCGGGTGCCGGGAAATAGCGCGCAAAAAGGACAGTCCCGTCGAAGGACTTGACGTATACCTCCTTTGGAGCGTAGAACGAAAGAATCTCGTCGGCACGTGAAAAAGTGTCGGCCAGATCATCTTCTCCTGACTTTTTCAGATTGGCGATGAATTTTTTGTCTATTTTTGCAATGTTCCTCTTGGTCGGACGCTTGAAGAGAACGTCAACGATAACGGAGGCAATCAGTTTGTAGATCATTTCTTTTAGGCTTTCCCGCCGTGGAAAAGCGGCTGTCGTTTAAAAATTCATTGCTGATGCGGTCGGAAGGGTCAAAAGCGCTGCCACACGAAGTGACCCGTGTCGTCAACCGTGTCAATGGCCTTCATCAGATAGTATATCGGCTTGGGTGCGTCGATCTCGTTGGAGTCTTTCTTCCTGCGCCACACGCCAAGGTTGAGGCCGAATTCCTCTGCATTGTCCCTGTGGGCGTGGAGGATGAAGGAGTCGATCTCCGGGATCTCCATGACCTTACGGTAGGCTCTTCCGTAGGCGGTTGCCTGGAGTATCTCGGACTCCGGGGTCCACTTGGAGTTGAAGCCCTGCTCCGAGAGAATGATCCTGCGCCTGCGTCCCTCAAACAGGTTCTCCTCTTTGTAGATGAACCGGGCCAGAACTTCAAGGTTTTTGAAGGTGATGCGCATGGTGTCATCGTCGTCCGTGGCGGTGGTGTCGTTCCAGAAGTCAGGCATTGAGAGGTCCTGAGGGTAGGGGTGGTGGGCGATGTTGTAGTAAAAGTCGCCTTCCGATTTCGCGAGCTTCCTGATCTCGGAAAGAAGCTCAAGGGCTCCGTAAAAGCGTGTGGGCTTTGAAGGATCCATGGCCCGGCCCCAGAAGTGGTCCAAGGAGGCGTATATTCTTATCGCGGACGAGACCGAGGATGCCGCGACCCAGGCGAGGCGCATTGCCATTGTGTAATGTTTTGCAAATTCGGCGCAGGTCTTTTCGCCGGCATTGCCCCATATCCACTGTGACTGGACCTCATTGGAGATGATCATGCCGTAGATGCGTCCGACTGTGGATGCGGGATCGCCGTACCTTTTGGCAAGATACGTCACAAACGCCTGATACCAGCGGACGCCTTCGTCGGTCACCGTGTTGAAGGCCGAAAGGGTTCCCTCGTCGTTGTAGTCGGGATGGAGCAGGATGGGCTTCATTTCCTCGGGCACGTACTGACGCCAATGCTTCCCGCACAGCAGTATAAGATTTACAAGTATGCCGCGCTTGGTGAATTCCCGGAACCTCTCGTCGTAGGAGCGGATCTCGCTCATGTCAACGTAATAAGTGTGACCGTCGAATTCAAAGGGCTCGGTGCTGTCCGAGGGGGTCTTCTTCATGACGTCGGTAATGGCGACGTTAATGGCCGTGTGCTTGACGCCAAGGACTTCGGCGTCCACAGGGTCGCTTATCTGGAGGCCTTTTTTCGACAGTCCTTCAGGGTAACCGTAGTCGAACTCCGGCTCAACGTAAGAAACGAATACGGGACCTTCAAAGGGCGTCTCATATCTCAGAAAGGCGCCGTCTCTTCCGGTGACAGATCTGCCTATAATGAGCTTGCTGTCCTCCGCCTCAACTTCATATTTCCCGAGAAGAAGTCTTTCCCCGACCGCGGGGGAAAACACGGACACACTGACGGGCCCCGAGGGCTTCCCGCTGAGGGTGATCATGATTTTTTCTTTAAAAGCGTCAAGCCTTTTTACAATAATATTGGATATTGGCATGTAAAACCTCCGTGCCGGCAGGAGGCCGGCCGATTTGATACGCCAATTATACAAAAAAATCAGGGACTTCTCCACAAAAAAATGATATAATACCGATATTACAGGTGAGTTTATGCGGGAGGCTCGTTTTGGATGAAAAGATGGGTGCGTCTCATCAAATATCCGGCCCTGGTGCTGCTGGCTTTTATGCTTGCGGTCTGTTCCAGCGGGTGTGTGGAAAGCGGTCCGTCAGGGAACGTTGACGGGACCGGAACGGATATGACCGCGGACTGAGAAAAGCGTTGACGCCAAATAAAAGGCCTGCCCGGAGAGTGTCTGCAAAGGAAAAAAGCGTTGACAATAAGACGGTGTAATGCTAACATAACCAGTTAGCGACAATGCCGGAAATCAATGCTTGCCGGATTGCCGATGCTTGGAAAAACGGTATACGGGAGCCCCGGGAATTTGGCGGACCGCAGCCGGTTTTCCGAAAAGAGGTGCTTGGTTTTGAAAAAATACAATGTCGGTGTTATCGGAGCAACGGGTATGGTCGGACAGAGATTTCTTGCCATCCTGCAGGATCATCCCTGGTTTGACGTGAAGGTCCTTGCCGCCAGCGGAAGGTCCGCCGGAAAGACCTACGGCGAGGCCGTTGACGGAAGGTGGAGGATACCGACGCCCATGCCTGAAAAGTTCAGGAATTTTGTTCTGAAGGACGCCACCGCTGATATTGACGAGATCGCGCAGTCCGTTGATTTTGTGTTCTGCGCAGTAGATATGAAAAAGGACGAGATCAGGGCTCTTGAGGAGGCTTACGCCAAAAGAGAGTGCCCGGTTATCTCAAACAACAGCGCGAACAGACTCGTGCCTGACGTTCCAATGATAGTGCCCGAGATCAACCCCGAGCACGCGGAAATCATTCCCTTCCAGAGAAAACGCCTCGGCACGAAAAGAGGCTTCATTGCGGTCAAGTCGAACTGCTCTCTCCAGACCTACGTGCCCGCTCTCCAGCCCCTGCGCAAATTCGGCATCGAAAAGGTTTTGGTATGCACGTACCAGGCCATCTCCGGCGCCGGAAAGACCTTTGAGTCCTGGCCCGAGATGATCGACAACGTGATCCCCTACATTGGCGGCGAGGAGGAAAAATCCGAGATAGAGCCTCTTAAGCTTTTCGGAAAAATAGAGAACGGCGCGATAGTGCCCGACAAGACCATGTCCTTCACCGCTCAGTGCATCAGGGTCCCTGTGACCGACGGACATATGGGAGCCGTTTTCGTAACGTTTAAACAAAAACCGGCACTTGACGAAATCATTGATTTGTGGGAAAATTACAGCAACGAAGCCACAGCTCTGGGACTCCCGTCTTCACCCGCGAAATTCCTCAGATATTTTACCGAGGACAATCGTCCCCAGACCAGGCTCGACAGGGACAATGACGGCGGAATGAGCGTCTCACTGGGAAGGCTCAGACCCGATACACAGTACGATTATAAGTTTATCGGAATGGCTCACAATACCTTGCGCGGTGCCGCGGGCGGCGCTGTGCTCATGGCGGAATATTTATGCGCCAAGGGATGGATCTGATCATCGGAACCGTGTTTCGTTCCAATTTTTAATATACCGCCGGCGGTCAGAATGCCGGTACGTACGGAAGAAAAGTTTGTTGGAAGGTGGACAAGTATGAAAAAACTGATTTTTGAAGGAGCAGGTGTTGCTCTTGTAACCCCGTTCAAAGGTGAATTCAGCGAGCAGGTCGATTACGATAAGCTTGACGAACTGATAGAATTCCAGATCGATAATAAGTGCGACTGCATCGTCATTTGCGCCACCACGGGCGAGGCCGCGACCATGCCCGACGAGGAGCATCTGGCGGTGGCAGAGCATACCGTTAAAGCCGTTCACGGCAGGATCCCTGTGGTGGTCGGCACAGGCAGCAACGACACCGTTCACGCCATAAAGCTCAGCAAGAGAGCGGAGAAGATGGGCGCCGACGCGATACTTACCGTCACCCCCTACTATAATAAGACATCCCAGGAGGGCCTTTACAGACACTTTTCCGCTATAGCGAAAAGCATTGACATCCCTGTGCTCCTTTACAACGTGCCGAGCCGTACAAACCTCAATATCGATCCGGCTACCTACGAGAGACTTTGCGAGATACCCAACATCAATGGCGTTAAAGAGTGCAACATGGGCCAGATGCTGGAGGTGAAGAGACGCTGCGGCGATGAGATCAACATTTACACCGGCGACGACGACCAGGCCTTCTACTCCACCGTTTGCGGCGGCCACGGCGTCATTTCGGTACTTGCCAATTTTGCTCCCGAATACGTCCACGACATCGTCATGAGCATCAAAGAGGGCAATATCGAAAAAGGTCTCGGCATGCAGATCAACGCTCTTCCAATCGTCAAGGCGCTCTTCTGCGAGGTCAATCCCATGCCTGTCAAAGAGGCGATGAATCTCGTTGGCATGAACGTTGGCAAATGCAGAATGCCTCTTTGCGATATTTCTTCGGACCACAGAGAACTTCTCAGAAAAGAATTGGCTAAATTCGGTGCTCTGAAATAATACCCGATAAGAATCATTATGCCCTGACGCTGCAGACTGCGGAGGAAGGGCTTTTTTATAGAAAAAACCAGGAGTAATTTATGAAAATAACCGGCGACATTTATCACATTGGCGTGAACGACATGCAGATCGACCTTTTCGAGGGACATTACACCGTGCCCGAGGGAATGGCTTACAACTCATACGCGATCATTGACAGTAAGATCGCCATCATGGACACCGTTGACAGAAAGTTCACCCATGAATGGCTGGACAATATTGCCGCGGCGCTTGGCGGCAGAAAGCCCGACTACCTGGTGGTCCAGCACATGGAGCCCGATCATTCCGCAAACATCGTCAATTTCATGAACGCATACCCCGACGCCGTGATCGTCTCCTCCGCCAAAGCTTTTGCGATGATGAAGAATTTCTTCGGAAAGGAATTCGAGGAAAGAAGGCTGGTCGTGGGTGAGGGCTCCGAGCTTTCTCTGGGCCGCCACACCCTTCACTTTATCACCGCGCCCATGGTCCACTGGCCCGAGGTCATCATGACCTACGACAGCTTTGAAAAGGTCTTCTTCTCCGCCGACGGCTTCGGCAAGTTCGGAGCGGTAAACCTTGACAACGTTTTCGAGGAGGAGGACTGGGACTGCGAGGCAAGGCGCTATTATTTCGGTATCGTAGGCAAATACGGCGCTCAGGTCCAGGCAGTCCTCAAGAAGGCCGCCGCTATCGATATTAAAATGATCTGCCCGCTCCACGGCCCGGTACTGAAGGACGACCTGAGCCACTACATTAAGCAGTACGACATTTGGTCCTCCTATCAGGCGGAGACCGACGGCATACTCATCGCCTATACCTCCGTCTACGGGAACACGGAAAAGGCCGTTCTCAAGCTTGAACAGAAGCTCAAAGCCAACGGCTGCCCGAAGGTCTCGGTGGTGGATCTTGCCAGATCCGATATGGCCGAAGCGGTGGAGGACGCCTTCCGCTACAGCAAGACCGTTTTCGCCACCACCACGTTCAACACCGGAATTTTCCCGTACATGCGTGAGTTCATCGAAAGTCTCACTGAAAGAGGCTATCAGAACAGGACGGTTGCTTTCATCGAGAACGGCTCCTGGGCTCCCCTTGCCGCCAAAGTGATGAAGGGCATGTTCGAAAACTCAAAGAACATCGTCTTTGCCGAGAACACGGTAAGGATCGTTTCCGCACTCAACGAAGAGTCCGAGAAGCAGCTGGACGCATTGGCGGACGAGCTCTGCAGAGAATATATCGCCGCCAAGAGCGACTACGCGGAAAAGAACGACATGAAGGCTCTCTTCAAGATCGGTTACGGCCTGTACGCCGTGACCTGCAACGACGGCACCAGGGACAACGCTCTGATCGTCAATACCGTCAGCCAGATCACCAGCTCTCCGAACCGCATCGCGGTGTGCATCAACAAGCAAAACTATTCACACCACGTCATCAAGCGCACAGGTATTATGAACCTCTGCTGCCTGTCCGTGGACGCTCCGTTTGACGTGTTCAAGTCCTTCGGCTTCAGAAGCGGCCGCAACGAAAACAAATTCGAGGGCCTGGACGAGCCCAGATCCGAAAACGGTCTGGTATTCCTTTCGAGATACATCAACGCTTTCATGTCCCTTAAAGTAGAGCAATACGTTGATTTCGACACCCACGGGATGTTCATCTGCACAGTTACTGAGGCCAGGGTGATCTCGAACAGAGATACCATGACTTACTCATATTACTTCGCCAACGTGAAGCCGAAGCCCGAGACGGAAGGAAAGAAGGGCTTTGTGTGCAAGATCTGCGGATACGTCTATGAGGGCGAGGAGCTGCCGGAGGATTTCGTGTGCCCGCTCTGCAAGCACGGGGCCCAGGATTTTGAGCCTTTGAAATAGAGGCGGGCGGTGAAAGCCGGAAAAGATCCCTTTGGCAAGGCGCCTTGTTTGACATATTCCCTTTGTTGTAATATGATGACATCAGTAAGAAATGGCCGGCAGCTGCTGTCGCCGGCTGAAGAATATAAGACCTTGAAGGTCGTTTTTAGGAGATAACGCTTATGAAAAAACTGTTATGCTTTACCCTGGTTTTGTCATTGATGTTTTCAATGCTGACCGTAGGACCGCTTTTTTCCTTTGGCGAGACGGCCGTTATGGACACGCTTTCTCCGGCCTATACCGTAAGCGGAGCCTCGTGCTTCCCGGGTGAGACCGTTGAGCTGTACGTCGCCATTGAAAACAACCCCGGCATAATCTCGCTGAGATGCCAGATATCATACAACGATTACGCTCTGGAGCTTGTCGATATCGAAAATCTGAGCCTCCTGGAAGGCTTTACCTCGCCTCCGGACAGTCTCTCCTCAAGCTTTCCCCTCAGATGGGCGAATGCCCTTGCCGCGGAGAACAATGAAAGCAACGGCGAGATCGTTAAACTGACCTTTACTGCCAAAGAGTCTGCGGCACCGGGATCCTACACGGTCTCCGTCGACCATCTCGAGGCAAGGACCGTCATGGGACAGAAGGTCACTTTCTTATCCGGATCCGGTGACGTTGAAATATTGGCTCCCCTCGTCGGCGACGCTGACGGAGACGGAGAGGTCACCGACTGGGACGGCGTGCTTTTCGAACGCTACCTTGCGGGATGGCCCATCGAGATCAATACCGCTGTGCTTGACGTGGACGGAGACGGAGATGTCAACGACTGGGATGCCATAATCCTTAACCGTTATCTTGCCGGATGGCCGATAGAACTGACTCCGGTGGAGGTCCCGACTCCCACTCCCGAGCCCGAACCCACTCCCGAGCAGCCCGATACAGTGAACTTCACCGTAGCCAAGGTCTTCTCTAAAAACATGGTCATACAGAGAAACGAACCCGTTCAAGTCTGGGGCTTTGCTGACGCGGCATCGGAAGGCGGCAAGGTCACAGCCGAGTTCATGGGCGAGAAGGCCTCGGCCTTTATTGAAAACGGCGAATGGATGATCACCTTCGATAAATCCTTCCCCGCCAATGCAAACAAAGGCAACAGCCTCAAGGTCTACAGTAAGACCATGACCGTGGAGCTCACGGACGTTCTCGTAGGAGATGTTTATTTCGTCGCAGGCCAGTCCAACTGCGCTTATGACATGAACACCCACTGGTCATACGTTGACGCCAATGACATCGAGAGATCCGGACGGAACGCGGACTACGATCTCCCCATAAGGATCAACTACAACACTCAGAACTCGCCCAACACCACAGTCAAGAGGGGCGGAGACGTTGAGGCTAAGGATATCACAAGATCCAATTCCTGGAGGATCGGCAACAAATCCAACATCGGCTCCTTCTCGGCCATCGGTTATCTTTTTGCCCGCAACTACGTGCTTCAGACAGGCGGAGAGGTTCCTGTGGGAATGATCGAGATCGACGGCAACGGCCAGCCTCTCGGAGCCTTCCTCTGCAACGAGGTGGCGGAGGAGTACAACACCGACAAGTATGACGCATCCGCGGGTTACTACAAGACCACCGGCGTCAACGCAAATCACGCAAGATTCCTTTACAACGAGTTCATGGCTCCCTTCCAGAACATGCCTATCGCGGGAATACTCTGGTACCAGGGCGAGAGCGATTACTCCGCTACGGAAGCCAACCGCTATCCCCAGGTGTTCACAGCCTTCATAGAGTACATGCGGGGCACACACAACACCGTAAACAAGAACTTCCCTGTATACTTCATTGAATTCCCGTCTATGTACACGCAGCCTTCGGGTTACACCGGCAGCCAGGGATGGGCTTACATGGACGTTGGCAAGATCCGCGGCATGATGGGCAATATGGTCATGATGTCAGAGAATATGTTCCAGGTACAGTCAGGCGACGTCTGGGCCGATAAGACCTTCTGGAACAACCTCCACCCGAACTGCAAATATGAGCAGGCTCTGAGGGCGGCGAAGATAGCCTGCGCCTTCAACGGAGAGGGCGACATCACGATGGACAATGCCTCCGGCCCGATCATAGAATCGGTCACCTATTCTGCGGACGGACTGACGGCTATCATCAAATATAAGAACGTAGGCGACGGTCTTAAGACCATTGACGGCAGCGATACGGTCAGAGGCTTCAACAACGTATCGTCGGGCAACTACGCCGGGACAAGCGTCACCGGTACCATTGTCGGAAAAGACACTGTAGAGGTGAAGCTCATTAGCAAGTCCTACGGCGTTGGCTATAACATTAAGACGACGTATTACTTCGGCAACGAGATCAATCTCTGCAACTCGGCGGGCATACCCGCGGGAGCGTTCATGCTCAAGAGAGGCAGCTGACCTGCCGAATAAAACGGCAATAAGCCCGGCCCGGCCGATCCGGCCGGGCTTACTTGGTAAATAGACGGGGCCTTTGTTTCCGACACCGGGAGATCTGTTGTGAAACGGCTGACAGGGGTCAAAAGACAGCTGATAATAAAACGGTGATCCCTGCAAAAATTACGCTTGACTTGGCCGCTTCACCGTGATAAACTACGCCTGTCGCGGAGATATGCCTTAAAAAAGGCGGTTTGCGGCACCGGCACGGAAGGGATATCCGGGCCCGAAAGGATTCTCATGAACAACTATTATCGCTTCGCAGGATACTATTGGTGGTTTAGCCTCAAGTAAGGTTTCTTTTGCGACGCAATTTTTTATGAGAGCATAAACAATAATCATAAAAGGGTGGCGCAAAAAAGAATGCGGCACCTTTTTTTGAATCGAAAAACGATTAAAAGCAATACGGAGGCTGAAAAATGATTGTTGCTTTAAAACGCGGCGTATCGCCGGAGAAGGAATCCCAGCTTATCGAGTGGCTGAAGGGAATGGGCCTCGGCGTACATATTTCGCGGGGTGAATTTCAAACCGTTTTGGGACTTATCGGTGACACCGGCGGAGTCGACGTGGACCTTGTGGCCAGCCTTGACATTGTCGAGACGGTCAGCAGAGTTACTGAGACCTTTAAATGCTGCAACAGAAAGTTCCACCCGGACGATACGGTGGTGGAAGTCGGCGGCGTCAAGATCGGCGGAGGCAATTTCTGCCTGATAGCGGGTCCCTGCTCCGTCGAGTCCGAGGAACAGATCGTGTTCGTCGCCAAAGCGGTCAAGGCCGCAGGCGCCAATCTTTTAAGAGGAGGCGCGTTCAAGCCCAGAACCTCTCCCTATGATTTCCAGGGACTTAAAGCAACAGGTATCGAGTACCTGAAATACGCGAAAAAAGAAACGGGTCTTCCCATAGTTTCGGAGATCATGAGCGCCTCCGATATCGAGCTTTTCGAAGACGTTGACGTTCTGCAGGTTGGCGCCAGAAATATGCAGAATTTTGACCTCTTAAGAGAACTGGGCCGTGTCGACAAGCCGATTCTTCTGAAGAGAGGCCTTGCCAATACCCTCAAGGAGCTCCTTATGAGCGCCGAATACATCATGGCCAGCGGAAACGAGCGCGTAATTCTCTGCGAGAGAGGTATAAGGACCTTCTCCGATTATTTCAGAAACACTCTCGATCTTTCCGCGGTACCCATGCTCCATGAGCTTTCGCACCTTCCGGTCATCGTCGACCCGAGCCACGCTACGGGAATTGCCAGAATGGTGCCGCCAATGGCTCTTGCCGCCACCGCCGCAGGCTGCGACGGCCTTATAATCGAGGTCCACAACGACCCCGTCAACGCTCTTTGCGACGGCGCCCAGTCGCTGAGACCTGAGGAATACGAAAAGCTGGTAACAAAAGTCCTTGCTGTCAGGGAGGCTGTGAAATGACCGTAGGAGTTGTGGGTCTGGGCCTCATCGGCGGGTCCTTCGCAAAAGCATACACCGCCGCGGGGCATACCGTATTGGCGGCAAACAGGAGCGAGTCGACTCTGCAGTTCGCCATCATGTCGGGAGCCGCCAAGGGCAGACTTACCGACGAGAACATAAAAGACTGCGATCTGGTGCTTCTTTGCACGTACCCGGGAGCCGCTGTTAAATTTATGGAGGAGAAAGGACCCTTCATCGGAGACAAGCCCTTTGTCATCGACACCTGCGGAACAAAGCGGGGCATCGTTGAGGAGGGTATGAGGCTGGCGGAAAAGTTCGGCTTCAGGTTCATCGGCGGACACCCTATGGCCGGCACACAGTATTCCGGCTTCAAGTACTCCAAGGAGACCATGTTCAAAGGGGCTCCGATGATCATCGTGCCGCCTCGATTTGACGACATCGTTCTTCTTGAAGAGGTCAAAGACTGTCTGAAGCCCGCGGGCTTCGGCAGAATAACAGTGACCACAGCGGAAAAACACGACGAGATGATAGCCTTCACGTCGCAACTGGCTCACGTTGTCTCGAACGCGTACATAAAGAGCCCTACGGCTCTCGAAAGAAAGGGCTTTTCCGCCGGAAGCTACAAGGACATGACAAGGGTGGCCTGGCTGAACCCCGAGATGTGGACGGAGCTTTTTATAGACAATAAAGACAATCTCGTCAAGGAAATAGACATGCTCATCGCAAGCCTCTCCGAATACAGAGAAGCTATAGCAAGCGAGGATGCCGTAACGTTGCAGAAGCTGTTGGCTGAGGGCAGAAAGCGTAAAGAGGAGGTCGACGGATAAATGAACAAGGTCACTGTAAACGCCTCGAAAAAATACGATATAGTCATCGGAGCGGGTCTCCTCCGGGACGCCGGGCAGGTCATAAAGAACTTCTGCCGCGGCGGCAAGGTATTTACAGTGTCTGACGACAACGTTTTCCCCCTTTACGGTGAAGCGCTGAGAACCTCGGTAAGAAAAAGCGGCCTGGAGCATTTCGAATTCGTTTTCAAGGCGGGAGAAGCCTCCAAAAATCTCTCGGTCTATTCGCGGATCGTTGAGAATATGTGCGCCGCGGGCCTCACAAGGGGCGACGTTGCGGTTGCTCTCGGCGGAGGCATCACGGGAGATATCACAGGCTTTGCGGCGGCCACATACAGACGGGGCATTGCCTTCGTCCAGGTGCCCACCTCGCTTCTGGCGGACGTTGATTCCTCCGTGGGCGGAAAGACCGCCGTGGACCTTGACAACGGCAAGAACCAGGTCGGTGCCTTCTGGCAGCCTTCGGCAGTAATCTGCGACACGGATACGCTGAAAACTCTTCCCGAGGAGGAATACAGAAACGGCTGCGCTGAGATCATAAAGTACGGAATGCTTGGCGACGGGGACCTGTTCTATAAGGTCAAGAATGTGCCGGTCAGAAACGATTACAGCGGCATCATCACCCGCTGCGTTGAGATGAAGCGCGACATCGTTGAGAGAGATGAATTTGAGAGCGGCGACAGGATGCTTCTGAACCTTGGCCACACCTTCGGCCACGCTGTGGAAAAGCTCAGCGGCTTCAGTATTGCCCACGGCAAAGCAGTTGCCATAGGCATGAATATTATAACAACTGCGGCGGTGAAGCTGGGGCTTGCGCCTAAGGGTACCGAAACGGTCCTGAGAGAGGCGCTTTTATCTTACGGACTTCCGCTCAGCACGACCTACGGGTCCGACGAGATATGCAGGGCCGCCGCAGGCGACAAAAAAACGGTTGGCGAGTCCATCACGCTTGTGGTTCCGACGGATGTTGGCAGCTGCAGACTGATCAGGGTCCCCGTTGAGGATCTGAAGAATTACGCTCTTGCCGGAGGTCTGAAATGATCGCTGAAGTTGACAACGGCAGCCGCTGCGGCATTGCCAAGGCACCGCCTTCAAAATCATACGCCCACAGACTTCTGATCGCCGCC
>JAGCZO010000077.1 GCA_017959965.1 Clostridia bacterium
GGCAGGCGACTATTTTCAGATCCTCCCTCATGCCGGCTGGTTCATGACCGGAGTTGTCCTCGGAAAGACGGTATACAAGAAAAAGGAGACACTTTTCAAAAAAGCCGATCCGAATTTCTTCCTGATCAGATTTTTCTCGTTTTGTGGCAGACATTCGCTCCTGATATACCTTCTTCACCAGCCTGTTGCCATGGGACTTTTCTACTCGTTTGATTTTGTCAGATCGCTTTTCTCTAAACAATAGTACCGTTTCCGGAGTTCGTTTTATTTCACGGGGAGCTTTCTTCATATGAGAGGCTCTTTTTTATTATCGGAGGTTATTAATATGACAGGGCCCAAAGAACGTCGCTTAGGCGATGAAGGAAGCTTCAGTCTTGAGGCTTCCTTTGTTGTTCCGGCAGTGATCATATTCATATGTCTGCTGTTTACTTTAAATTTCTTTTTTGTCTCCAAACTAAGCTCTTATGAAAAATACTCACGGGAGGCACCTCCTAACTACAGTGATCTTCACAGGGGGATAAGCGCCGTATTTGACGCCGGAGGGAATATCTATGAAACGCTGTTCGGGAAATAACAGGCTTGAAGACATGGACTCAGGACTTGGCTCTAAAGGGGCGGTCTCGCCAATGCTTTGCATAGTGACTGCCTGCTTCATGTTTATCAATTTCGTTTTCTGGGACTATATTACCGTTTCCCATCAGAAGCTTCTCGCTCAAAGGATCAATGACCTTGCCTGTTCCTCCGTCATGTCGGACTTCGACAGTACTTTTGAGAACTATTACGGACTGTACTGTCTGGATACTTCTAAAAAGAATTCATATCTTACAAGATATTACGAGATCATAAAAGAGAATAACTTGAATGTTAAAGCGGAGCTTCTGTCTTATGATAAGCTCGACGAATACTACGTTTCACCGCGAAGGGTCGGCGAATACAGTCTGGCGTTTTACGATCATCTTGATCAGGAAAACGTTCTGCAAAGGGAGATCAGAGATCTGATGAGCAAAAGATCCATTGGCAATTTCGCCGAATTTATCGCGGAAAGAATAGCTCTTTTATGTGACCTGAAAAATGATGCTGACGTCTACAGACATTTGAACGATTTTGACGGCACGTATGAGACGATAAAGGCCCTGCTACGCGAGCTGGAACCATTGCTTAACGGTTTTGAAGGCATACCCTTCTCGGGCGTAAACGGCTTCGACGCTGATTCCTTTATTGCCAATATGCAAGTCCTCACGAACGGTGTTGCCGGCAATTTCACAAACGGGATCATTCCCGCAGACGAAAAGGGAGCAGATGCTGTAAAAACGTCAATGGCTCCGCTGCTGCTTCCGGTGTACGTTTATAGTGAATACTGCCGTCAGGCTCGTGATACGGCTCTAAAAATACTCAGATCGACAGAAAAGGCGGAATTGTCATTGGCAAATGCGAAAAAGGCGTCAGAATCTTCCGACGTTCAGGACAAGGATGAGATCGAACGCAGACTTGAGAGCTGCAGGAAAAAGCTTTCTTCACTTGGCAATTACAATGAAATATGTCAGAAGCTTGAAAACAACATTGTCAATTTTGATACGGTATTAAACGCTCAGAACCGCTTCGAGGCAACAGCGGCGGACAGTGATGTTATAAGGTTTGAAGACGTTAAACGGGTAATCGATAAAGCGGAATACGCTTATAAGAATTATTGCTTCGTGACTGTAATTATTCCTGCTGAGGAGGAAACTGCCGATACAGCTCCGCTCAAAAAGCTATACGATAAGGCGGTTGAAGCGGCGGGGGTGTTCCTTGACTTTATGCCCCAGGACAACACAGAGATCGACGAAGAACTGTATAAGAAGCTTCCGTCAAAAAAAGCAGGCATCACCGAATCGCCGGAACTCGGATCATCTGTTACTGTAGAAAGTATCGAAAACTTATACGGGGAAAGCCTCGGAAAATACTCCGACACTTTTGATAACGCGGACAGCGGTTCGATCCTTGACTATTACTATATTGACGATTACGTAATGTCATATTTTGCCTCATCGGCCGTTGACAAGAGGCCTGCCTCTTACAGCTATATGAACGGTGAGATCGAATATATTATTTTCGGAGGGCGGACGGATGACGGCAATCTCACGGCAGCATATTCATCGATCTTCGGCCTAAGGACCACACTGAACATGTTGCATATCCTTCGCGATGAAGACAAAATGGAAAGGATCGAATCCGTCTCGGATCACCCGGTTCTGATCGCTTTGCTGGTGACGATATGGAGCCTGTTTGAATCCGCGTTTGACATTTATAAGCTGAGAGACGGAGATACAGTTCCTCTCGTTAAAACCGACGATGACTGGAGCTGCGATCTTGACGGCACCGCCCGTCAGGTTGAGGAAATCATATCGGGAGAGGAAAGCAATAATATAACCTCGATGTCGTACACAGACTACCTCGGGATACTCCTTGCTCTTACCGGCTACAGAACCAAGCTTCTGAGAATACGCGATATTCTTGAACTGAATTACTGGAAGGTCAACCGGGTATACCGTGACCTGTCTGAATTTGCGGCAGGTGTAGCCTTAAAAAGCGAAATAATGATCGATACGGTGGTCTTCAGGAATATACTTCACGAAAAGAAAGGGCGGTTCTATATTGAAACGTATAATTCTTACTAAATTCAATTGCAGAAGAGGAAGTCTCAGCCTTGAGGCGGCAATAATAATTCCGGTCTTTTGTGCGTTCGTATTGTTTCTTGTGTCGATCCTGCAATATTATGCCTTGTACGTCGTTACGGCAAACGCCTGCATTTCCTCCGCTGAAAAGCTTTCGGGGGACGTTTCGATATTTTACAACCTGGGACTGGATTCTCTTGACGCCAGGGTCAGGACCAAGGCGGTGGAACTTCTTCCTGAAGACGGGATCTCGGGACAAATTGCAGCTGTCCTTGCCGGCAAAGCAATTGATTCCGTTGAATCAGCGGCGTTTGAGGCGGTAATGAAGACCGCCGTGGAAAATGAACTTCAGAAGGAAATAGAGCGGTCGGGTATTCCGATAGAAGCTCACGTTATTTCACTTATTGGCAGCAGTTTTCTGGAAAACGGCGGCGAAATGAAGCTTTGCGTAAGGACCGGGAGCGACTATCTGTTCCCTAATTTTGTCACGGGAAACAAGGGCGTTAAGGTCGATTATTCCCTTAGCTTTGACGGCTGGCTGTACGGCGGATGTCCAAGATATAAGGTCAGCGATATCAACGTCTGGGAGCTTCACAATTTTGAAAGAGGCAGAGTGCTTGAGGAACTGTACGGAGGCAATCTTCCCGACAAGTTTCCTGTAATAGATATTTTTGACAAAAAGACCGGTGAATGTTTTATGATCGTAAGCGTGGATACCACTGCGCCGACTTACAGTTCATATGAGAATCTAAGGAAGCTTGTATCTGAAAATGCAGATAGATTAAGCTCGTTTAAGGGCGGTGATTGCGACGGAGTCAAGATCACTGAAGCTCAGATTAGATCCAAAAAAATAATTCTTGTCATACCCGACAATGAGGCCTTGACCAGAATGAAGGATATTGTAAACACGGTCATTTCCTGCTCCATGAGTTACAACGTAAACATCGAGGTATCCATTTACCAGCATTCTTACGCATATGAGAATTCGAGAGGCTGAATCGATTGACTTGCGGTTGAGTGTTTTTGTATAATTAACAAAGAAAAAGCGGCGGTTTCAGCGCCGTTGTCAGGTGGGAAAAACCTTATGAAGAAGATATTTCTTTCTTTGATCATATCTTTGTTATTGCTCTTTACGTCTGCGGCACTGACCTCCTGCCGACTATTCGGCTTTGATAAGATCAAACTGTTTGACGACGAACTGCCCTACAGTGAACCGGATCCTGACGTTCATATTCGCGTAAAAGCGGCGGATGAGCCCAATATTGTTTACGCACCTCTTTACGACCGCGCCGGGTACAGATACGGTCCTTCCATTATTTACTATGCGGACGGATCCTGCGATGCCTGGTTCTCATGCACGGGTTCTCAGGGTGAATGGGACTGGATATCCTACAGACACTCGGACGACGGCATAAACTTCGGCGATGAAAAAGTCGTCTTGACTCCGAATCCCGATTCCATGGATTATTATTCCTGCTGCGATCCTGGAGTTGTCTATTTCGGCGGATATTATTATCTTGGATACACCTCCACGACTTTTAACGGCGGCGTCAACAACCACGTTTTTGTGGCAAGGTCAAGAACTCCCGACGGGCCTTTCGAAAAATGGAACGGTTCTGGCTGGGGCGGCGACCCTAAACCTATAGTGTATTATAACGAGGATGAGACGAAATACGGGGCCGGCGAGCCTTCGTTTGTTGTCGTCGGAGACACACTTTACGTTTATTACACCTGGACCTGCGGCCACGGTCAGTTCCTTGGTGTGGCAATAGCCGACACTTCGGAAAACTGGCCTCTGACTCTTCAGGACTACGGTCCTGTGTTCAATAAAAAGAACTGGGACTCGGTGGATATGATATTCCTCGAGGACAACTGTAAATTCTACGGCTTCTGTACAAGCGACAGATTCAGTGATAAAAGCGGAATTACCGTTATAGAGTCCGCAGACGGTGTTGATTTTGTTGAGATGGAGACCTTCAAAAACGGTCTCTACCAGTTTCTTCACAATGACGGAATTGCTCACAGACCCGACGGTCACGTTCAGCTGAAGGACCGCCATTTTGTCGGCTACGGCTTCAGCGACGGAGCAAACGGAAACTGGGGAAAGTGGGCCACGGCTTTTCAGGATGTCTCCTTCGAGCTTTACAAGGGTGATATAGAAGA
>JAGCZO010000078.1 GCA_017959965.1 Clostridia bacterium
AAATATTTCCGGAGCGCCTTACGGCAAGGGAAATAACGGGCCTTTTTTCGGGCACGCAGAACTGTCTGATTCTTTTCCGTACCGGTCCGGAATACCTCTGAAATTTCCGCTAAATTTACACTATTTTTTCACTATTTTTCACTATTGCTTCACTATTTCTCAGCTGAATCAGGCACTGTTTTCCCGCTGTTTTACGCAAATTTGCGCTATTATTCACCATTGTTCACGAATTATTCACTGATCATTCATTAATTATTCACTGATCATTCACTGATTATCCCTGTTTTTCCTTCGCCTTTTTGGCTTCGTCCAGCGCCTTTTTTCTCGGGGCGACGTCCTTCTCGCTGATCTCCCCCGCCTTGTTCAGGGCGATCTTCGTCATCAGCGGTCCGGCCAGTTCATATACAAGGACGGCGAAAAGCGCGATATTCCTCACCACCATGCCTGCAGAGCCAAGAGACATTGCCTTGAGAGACATGCCGAGAGCTACTCCCGCCTGAGGCAGCAGCGTGATGCCCAGGTATTTCTGAACAACGGGTTCGCATTTCATCATTTTTGACGAGACCCCTGCGCCTAATATCTTGCCGAAGGATCTGACCAGTATGAACACCGCACCGACAAGGATAACTTCCCAGCTTCCGAAGACCGCGATTTCAAGGCCCGCGCCGCTTAGCACGAAGAACAGCACCATAAGAGGGCCGGTCCAGCGGTCGAGCCTGTCCATAAGCTCCTCGGAGAAGTCGCAAAGATTGCAGAAAACCGTTCCCAGCACCATGCACACGAGAAGGGACGAAAAGCCGACGGTCACGGGGCCTATCTTGAACTCAAGCATGGAAAGCGCCACCGCCAGGAAGGTGTAAAAAACCGAGATAGACAGCCTCTTGCTTCTGGAGTGGAAAAACCTTTCGGTAAAATGAAACAGCAGACCCAGGACGGCGCCAAGGAGCAGAGACACGATCACCTCGACGATGGGGTCGATTATTACTGAAAACACGTCTACCGTTCCGTGCTCCAACGCTTTGGCGATGCCGAAGGAGACTGCGAATACCACCAGGCCCACAACGTCGTCCAGCGCCACCACGGGCAGAAGCATTGAGGTCACGGGGCCGGAGGCTTTGTACTGCTTGACGATCATCAGCGTCGCGGCGGGAGCAGTCGCAGATGCCACGGCGCCGAGGGTAATTGCTGCGGAAAGAGGAAGCACGTCGGGTATTATGAAATGAAGGCCTATCAAAGCCGCGTCCACCAGAACGGTCGCCATAAGAGCCTGGAATATCGCGACGACCACCGCTTTTTTGCCTGTTTTTTTAAGGTCTGAAAGGCGGAATTCGTTGCCCATGGCAAGAGCAATGAAGCCCAGCGCCACCTCGGAAATGATCGAGAACGAGCTGACGTTTTCCGCTGAGGTAAAGCCAAGGCCCTGTATACCCAGCCTTCCCAGGCAGAAAGGTCCTATGAGAATTCCGGCAACGAGGTAAGCGGTGACGGCGGGCAGGTTCCAGATCTTGGTGACCCTGGACAGACCCAGGCCCGCGATAAGTGCAATTGAAAGTGAAAGCAATATTTCCATAAATCCGCCTCCGACATAAGGAGCGTTGCCGTTCGGCCTCAAAGGGCCTCGTTTCGGGGCTGCTCCGCGGGAACGCTTGATTATACGTCTTATTAATTCTTTGTCAACCCCTTCAGAGGGTAAAAACCGCACGTTTGCGCGAAGGCGCATTTCCCGGAAAACAATTTGATCTTCTCTGCCCGTAAAACGTCCGCGAGGTATATCGCGCAGGTTTTTCTTTAATAAAGCAATGGCAATTTGATCGTTTTTGTGTTAAACTTCACTCGATCGGAGGTGAAGCCATGTCCGAAAGGTTTGCCATTGGCCAGGACTCTCACGCTTTTGAAAAAGATCCTGCCAAACAATATGCAAAACCCCTCGTGCTCGGGGGGATCGTTTTTGATGACATGCCCTGTCTTTCCGCCAACAGCGACGGGGACGTTGTGCTTCACGCCCTGACCAATGCGATATCGGGGATCACCTGTAAAAATATCCTTGGCGGCAGAGCCGACGAGATGTGCAGAGCGGGCATTACGGATTCGGCAATGTACCTCAAGGCCGCGATGGAGGATCTGGAGGCTGCCGGAGGCAGTATCGTCAATGTCTCGGTATCCATCGAAGCCGCAAGGCCGAAGTTTTTTGGCCGCATTCCCGAAATGAGGGAGTCCCTGGCAAAGCTTCTGTGCATTGCCCCTGACAGGTGCGGCATCACCGCCACCAGCGGCGAGGGGCTGACGGCCTTCGGACGCGGCGAAGGCATTGCGGTCTTCGCTGCGGTTACGGTTTTATTTTGATGTGATTTGACCCGGGCCGGAGCGCTTCTCTCTCAGGTGCCCCGCAGCCGCGGACAGAGGTGAACGAGTGAACGGTTTTTCGGGAAAATTGAAAGAAACCCTCCTCGATTGGAAAACGGTCGTGCCTGTGGCCGCAGCGTCCCTGCTGTCGTTCGGCTGGCAGCTTTTCAGATCAAACGTCGGCATTGACGATATGATCAGGGAGCGTTACCGCAACGGCGGTTTGTTTTCCCAGGGCCGCTTCACCGGTCCCTTCATAAGATATCCTCTGGGGCTCTTCAAGATCTTCCCTCTTCTCGAACTTATATACGCAATACTGTTCATAACGGCCGCCGCGCTTCTCCTTATCATCGCATTCGACAAGGCCTCAAAGGGAGGTCTTTCCAAAGGCGTGCTGACCTTCTTTGCCTGCGCCTTCATTTCCTATCCTCTGATAAACGAACTGTTCGTATATAAGGGTTCCAATCTGAACTCAGGCGTCGGCTATTTTCTCACGGCAATACTGCTTCTCATGACTTCGGGCATTCGTATCGGCAAAAACTCCGGAGCGGAAGACCCGGAAGGCATAAGTGAGAAAGGACGCAAAAAAAACAAGTTCCTGACGGTCCTCAGGATATCCGGCGCGGTGCTGGTCTCTATGGCAATAGTGTCTCTTTACGAGGCATTTGCTGCTGTTTATCTTGTTCTCGCCAGCCTTTACGTGTTCACGGAGATCGTTTTTTCCGAAAAGAAGCCTTTGAAAGGCTCCGGCGTGCCCGACAATACCCATTTCGTCAAAAAGTTTTTTATTTTGGTGCTGCCCGCGTTTGCAGGCATCATCATTGAGTTTGCCGTCGGAACTCTGCTTACAAAGCTCATCGATTTCGGCATAACGGTTCCTCCGGGAAGCAACATCGCTCTGCCCACGAGCCTTTCCGCAGGTTACTTTGTCGACATGTTCTACTCTATATTCAGGAAGCTGTTCCTGGCGGGTCTCTGGTATTTCCCTATAGGTCTTTTCGTGATGTGTCTCGGAGCTGGTCTTGTTCTGTTTATTGCGGTGGGCGCTGCCAAAAAGCGGGGCTCCGTGATACTCTGCGCCGCCGGAACGCTGGCAGGTCTGTTCGGCATAAGCATTCTGACGGGAGGCGCGGTCAAATACAGGACCTGTCTCAGCTTTGCGCCCTTCGTCGCTTTTGTCATGGCTCTGCTTGTGTACTACGCCTGCCGGGGCTCCAAGCCAAAGGCGCTGAAGGTCCTGACCGCCGTCTGCGCAACGTTCATGGTCGCCGTCCAGGTTGTGAACCTGAACATTTACTTCTGCAACAACGATCTCCGCTGGGAGGAGGAAAAAGCGGTGCTGGTGGACTGCTGCGAAAAGCTAAGCAGCGGAGAATACAGCATTGGCGAAAAGCCCGTGATATTCATCGGCGAGTACACCCTTTCCGATGACATAATGTCCCGTAAATTCGTGCGGGCCGACGATCCGCTGTATAAGGCTGTTAAGAGCGCCGCCGTAGCCGCGGGGTTCCGCCTTGAGACCACGGACTGCAACGAAACTTACGTACTTGCCGCCAATCAGGCTGATTTCGGTTCAGTCATCAGCTGGGGTATCGACGACAGGTTCAGCTGCAACGAGGAGCTGCTGCTGGTGATCAAATATCTGGGATATGAGTTTATCCCCGGAACTATGGAAAGATACGAGGAGCTTTCGGCGAACAAGGAGGCGTACCCGGCCATCAATGAGACCGGTCTTGCCACCGAGCTTGACGACTGCATCGTCGTTCGATTTAAATGAAAACTTACTTCAGATGCTTTGCGGTTAAAAAAGCATTCGGAAAAGGAGAATTGTTATGGAAAAACTTAAACTTGGTGTGATTGGTCTTGGCGCGAGAGGCGGGTATCTGGTGGACCTGTTTCTTACTATGGACAACGTTACCGTGACCGCCCTCTGCGACGTTTATGAAGACAGAGTCGAGAGCGCTTCCGCGAGAGTCGAAGCCTCCTGCGGCAAGAAGCCCTTCGGTTCTACCGACTACAGAGAGCTGGCCGACAGAAAGCTCTGCGACGCAGTGGTGATCTCCACTGGCTGGGAGGATCACGTTGACATCTCCGTTTACTTCATGGAGGCGGGCATTCCCGTAGGTCTCGAGGTTGGCGGCGCCTATTCTCTCGAGGACTGCTTCAGGCTGGTCCGCTGCCAGGAGAAGACCCGCACACCGTTTATGTTCCTTGAGAACTGCTGCTACGGCAGGACCGAGCTTATGGTCCTCAACATGGTCAGGCAGGGCGTCCTTGGCGATATCGTTCACGCAGGCGGCGGCTACATGCACGACCTGCGCACCGAGGTCCTTTTCGGCAAGGAAAACAGGCACTACAGGCTCAAGAACTACATTGAGCGCAACTGCCACAACTACCCCACCCACGATCTCGGGCCCATTGGCGTCATCCTCGACTTCAACTACGGCAACCGCCCCGTGGCTCTTTCCTCCATGGCCAGCAAAGCGGCGGGCCTTAACGAATACGCCAAGGAGCATCCGGAGGTCAACCCGGATTTCAAGGACCTTGCCTTCCGTCAGGGAGACGTGGTGGTCACCAATATCATGTGCGCCAACGGAGCCACCGTTACCCTGAAGCTCGACACCACCCTTCCCAGGCCCTATTCCAGAGGCTTCACCATCCAGGGCACCAAGGGCATGTACCAGGAGGACGGAAACTATGTCTTCATCGACGGCAAATATCCCGAGGAGCTCCACTGGAACTGGTCTCCCGAGTGGAACAACGCCCTGAAATATGCGGAGGAATACGACCATCCCATCTGGAAGCGTTTTCTCAACGAAGGCGTCCGCGGCGGCCACGGCGGCATGGACTACCTGATCTACAACGAGTTCTTCGAGGACGTTCTGAAGGCAAGGCCCTTCCCCATTGACGTCTACGACGCGGCCATTTTGATGGCTATCACGCCCCTTTCTGCCGCCTCTATCGCCAACGGTTCCGCTCCTGTCGAGATCCCCGATTTCACGGGAGGCAGGTGGAAAACCAGGAAGGAAGCCACAGACAGATTCGCCTGACTTCAGAAATGGCGGCAGGGCTTTAGTTTGACAAGCCCTCCCCAAAGTTATATACTTTTCGAAATGCCGCAAATACAGCGGAATATCCCCGGTGATCCGGTTGCGGGAGCGATATGAAGAAAATAGTGATCTTAGGTTCCGGCGGTTTTGTCGGTAAGAGCCTGACCGAATATTTTTCACATGACACGGCTCACGGATATGAAGTCGTCCCCGTCACCAGGAGCCTTGTGGATCTGTCCGACGGTGCGGCCGTCAGGGAATTCATGGAGGCTCAAAGGCCCGACGTTGTCCTGAACTGCGCTGCGGTGGGAGGTTCCAGAAAAAACGGCTACAACGACTGCGCGGACGTGGCGGACCTGAATTTCCGGCTTTTCGAAAACGTTGAAAAAGCGCTCGCAGATCTTCCGGACACGGTCCACGTGATCTTCGGCAGCGGAGCTCAGTACGACAAATCCGGGCCTCTTGCCAAGGTCTCCGAAAGCGCCATCGGCTTGTCGGTGCCAAAGGATCCTTACGGTCTCGGCAAGTACAGGATCGCAAAATACATTGGCGAGAAAGGCAGAAAGCTTACGCTCATGCCCGTCATATTCGCCCTTTTCGGGCCATATGAAGACTACACGTACAAGTTCATCTCCAACGCCTGCGTGAAGACTATGATGGGCATGGATATCGTCATAAACAGGAACGTGGTGTTCGACTATCTGTACATCGACGATTTCTGCAGGATCATCGGCATCCTTCTTGAGAAGCTGACGGGCGGCGAAAGGATTCCCAATAAGATATTCAACATCACCCCCACCCGGTCGGTCACCCTTGAGGAGATCGCCCGGACGGTGAAGGAGGTCTCCGGAAAAGCTCCCGGCATAAAAGTACTGAACGAGGGATTGAATCCGGAGTACACGGGAAACAACTCCCTCATGCTTGAAAACCTTGGCGGACGTTACGACTTTCTTTCCCTGAAGGAATCCGTTGGCAGGCTTTACAAAGATCTTGAAGCAAGGCTTTCCGAACTTGACACGGAAAGTGTGAAGGCAGACGCGGCCTTAAAATTTGCGCAGGTAATAACCCGTAAATAAACGGAGGTTCTATGAAAAAAATTACGGTAATGATCCCGTGTTACAATGAGATCGAGAACGTTGAAGCCATTACGGCGGCTGTGATCGATATTTTCGAGAAGGACGAGACTCTCAGCAAGTATGAATTCGACGTTCAGTTCATCGACAACTGTTCCGTGGACGGCACCCGGGATAAGCTCGAAGAGATATGCGCCAAAGAGAAACGCGTAAAAGCCATTTTCAACGTCAAGAACTTCGGCCAGTTCAATTCTCCCTTTTACGGAATGCTCCAGGCAAAATGCGACGCTCTGGTCCTTCTCTGCTGCGACTTCCAGGATCCCGTCGACATGATCCCGAAATTCGTCAAGGAATGGGAAAACGGGGCCAAGATCGTCTGCGGTATAAAGAGCCACAGCAAAGAAAGCAAGCTTGTATACGGTCTGCGTACGATCTACTACAAGCTCATCAAAAAGTTCTCTACCATCGAGCAGATCGAGCATTTCACCGGCTTCGGCCTTTACGACAACGAGTTCCTGGATATAATGAGAAGGCTGGACGACCCCATCCCCTTCCTCAGGGGCGTGGTTGCCGAGTACGGATACAAGCGCAAGGACATTGAATATACCCAGGAAAAGCGCAGAGCGGGCAAAACTCACAACAACTGGGTCAGCCTCCTTGACGCGGCGATGCTGAGCGTTACGACCTACACCAGGGCGGGCGTCAGGCTTGCGATGTGCCTCGGCTTCGTCCTCTCGGTGTTCAACATTCTTCTCGCCCTCGCGTACATCATCGTGGCGCTGTTCGTGCCGGTGCTCTGGTCGATCTGGGTGATCCCCATACTCATCGCCATATTCCTGGTGGGCTCCGTGCTCATGTTCTTTACCGGATTTGTAGGGGAATACGTCGTCGCCGTAAACAAACGCGTGATCCGCAGGCCTCTTGTAGTCGAAGAGAAGCGCATCAACTGGGATTGATCTTTCGGGCCAATATGAACAGCGACGGCCGTTCCGATTCAGTTCGGAGCGGCCGGCTCTTTTTTTATCAGATCGATATTATTAAAGCTCCATCATCAGGAACGTTTTCTTCTTTCTCCTGCCTTCTATCTTCACAAAGGCCGTAAACTCGCCGGTTTTTTTGAAGCCGAATTTTTCGTAGACCTTTACCGCCCTTTTGTTTTCGGCGGCCACCGCAAGTCTTACTCCGTCCTCCGGAAACTCGCCCAGCACGAAGTTGACGGCGATGCCCGTAAGTCTCTGCCCCAGGCCTTTCCCGAGGCCGCAGAGATCGGGTCTCAGTCCTATCGCGATATCTGTGGCATCGGACCGCCCGTAAAGCTCCCGTGAGGAACCGCTGACCACCTGAGCCGAAGGGCCGATGGCAACGAAACCCACAGGATGAGTTATCACCGACCTGTTTTCCTTGTCAAAGGAGGCGGATTCGTATACGGGAAAATGCAGGCCGTTCATGACCTGCTCCACCTCCTCGGCGCTGCCGTCAAGGTCATACATGGAATACTCCCCGCCGTACCGCCAGGACGAGATCTCCCTTGCCGCGCCCTCGGTCATCTCGGTAAGTACAAGCCCGTCGCTTTCCGTTATCATAAAGTTTTCGTCGTACATTTCTCCGGAAAATAAAAAAAACGCGGCCCCTTTCAGTCGTTCACCGGGGGCCGCGGAAAAACCGTTATTATCAGAATTTTATTGCGCGTACGCGGATGACTCCTTCCGTCGCGGCGATCTTGTCGAGAATGGCCTGGCCTATCTCGGATTCGGTATCGATGACCGTGTAGGCCATTTCCTTCTTGGACTGGTTGGTGAGGTGCTCGATATTGACTTTTTCTGAGCCGAAGATCGAGGTTATGTTGGAGATCATATTGGGTATATTCTCGTGGATGATGCAGACTCTCACCGCACAGTCGGGCATTGCCTCAACGTTGGGCAGGTTCACGCTGTTCTTTATAACGCCGTACTCGATGTAATCCTTAAGCTCCTTTGCGGCCATAAGAGCGCAGTTGACTTCGGATTCGGGAGTGGACGCGCCGAGGTGGGGGATGGACACGGTATTTGTCATGTCGAGGACCTCGGGAGACGGGAAATCTGTGACGTATTTTGCGATCTTGCCCGAAAGCAGAGCGCTCGCAAGGTCATCGTAGTTCACGATCTCGCCTCTGGCAAGGTTAAGGATCCTGACGCCGTCCTTCATTTTGGCGAAGACTTCCGCGTTGAAGGAACCTCTTGTTGAAGGATTCAGGGGCACGTGGATGGTGATGTAGTCGCTGACAGCGCAGATCTCGTCCATGGAGTCGGCTCTGCGGATCTTTCTCGAAAGGTGCCACGCGGCGTCCACAGAGAGGTACGGGTCGTAGCCGTAGACTTCCATGCCCAGGTCGCGGGCAACGTTGGCCACCATGACGCCTATAGCGCCAAGTCCGACCACGCCGAGGGTCTTGCCGGCGATCTCCGGGCCCTCAAAGCGGGATTTGCCTTTTTCCACCAGCTTCGCGCACTCACTGTCTCCCGCAAGAGATTTTGCCCAGGCAATACCGCCCGCAATGTCTCTTGACGCCAGGAACAGGGAAGCTATGGTGAGCTCCTTTACCGCATTGGCGTTGGCGCCGGGGCTGTTGAAAACAACGATGCCCTTCTTCGAGCAAAGGTCAACGGGGATGTTGTTGACGCCGGCACCCGCTCTGGCTATGGCCAGAAGGTTGTCTTCGAAATTCATTTCGTGAAGGCTGGCGGATCTCACCATGATGCCGTCAGGCTGCGCGATCTCCTCGGACACCTCATAGTTTGCTGCCGGGAACACGCCAACGCCTTCCGCGGCGATCTTGTTCATAAGTTTTATCTGATATTTCATATTGTTACCTCGTAGTCCTTCATGAACTTGACAAGCTTTTCAACGCCCTCAACAGGCATCGCATTGTAGATCGACGCTCTCATACCGCCAACGCTTCTGTGTCCCTTCAGGTTCACAAAACCCGCGGCTGCGGCGGCTTTTACGAAAGCCTTGTCCAGGTCTTCGTTTCCGGTGACAAAAGGAATGTTCATATACGAGCGGTCGATTCCGCTGACCGTCGGTTTGAAGACCTTTGACGAGTCAAGATAATCGTACATGATCTTGGCTTTCTTGTGGTTTATTTCCTCCATGGCCTCGATGCCGCCGATGTCGTTCTTCAGCCACTCCAGCACGAGCTTGCACATGTAGATGGCGAACGTTGGCGGTGTGTTGTACATCGAGCCGTTTTTGGCGTGTATCTCATAGTTGAACATGGTGGGAGTGATGTCTCTCGCCTTGCCAATGAGATCCTTGCGGATGATGACAACGGTAAGACCCGCAGGTCCCATATTCTTCTGAGCGCCGGCAAAGATCAGTCCGTATTTTGTAACGTCGATCTTTTCGGAAAGGATGCATGACGACATATCGGCAACGAGAGGCACGCTGCCGCATTCGGGAAGCTTGGCGAACCTGGTACCGTATATCGTGTTGTTCGAGCAAATGTAGAAATAGTCCGCGTTGGGATTGAACGTCGACTTGTCGAGCTTAGGAATATAGCTGAAGGTCTTGTCCTTACTGGAGCCGACCACGTTGACTTCGCAGTATTTGGAAGCCTCGGACTGAGCTTTGGTAGCCCACTGTCCTGTCAGCACGAGATCGATAGCTCCGCTGCCGTTGGCAAGATTCAGCGGGATCATTGCGAACTGGGACGACGCGCCGCCCTGAAGAAAGAGCACCGCGTAATCATCAGGAATGTTGAGCACCTCGCGAAGAAGCGCTTCTGTCTCATCTATGATTGCCTGATATACCGGCGATCTGTGACTCATCTCCATGACGGACATTCCGGCGTCACCGTAATTCACAAGCTCGGCCTGTGCCCTCTTGAGTACGCTCTCGGCAATAACCGACGGTCCGGCAGAAAAATTATATACACGTTCCATATTTGTCCCTCCTCCCAAAAGCTTTTATATCGGGATAAAACGGTTATTATAACCTTGTAAAAGGTGTATGTCAAACGGAAAAACGTTATTTTGCCCCTTTCCGGAATGAAAAAATGCTCGCTTCAGCTCCCGTTTCCGCGTGCCTTCAGGTCCGGGGCTTTTTCACCCAAAAGCGCTTTTAAGCCCTGCCGCTGTTCGCGCCGGAGCGTCGGATCGCATTGGCGTTTTGCATTTTAATTCCCAAAAATCTTAACGCTATTGTGATTTTCTCAAAAAAAAGGTAAAATACCACCATCTTACACTGGGAGGCCGTTATGGATGATTCCGTAAAACGTTTCGATATGTCCCTGCCGCCAAGGCACACCAAATGGTACCTCAAAGGTCTCATATCTCTTCTTTGCGCTCCCGACCTTATTAAACACAAGAGCAAGCTGACCAAAACGGGCATGGAAGGCATTGAGCCGCCCTACCTGCTTCTTTGCAACCATAACGCCTTCATGGATTTCAAGGTCGCCGTCAAGGCCATCGCGCCTCACACCGCCAATTACGTTGTCGCGATAGACGGCTTCATAGGCCGCGAGAAGCTTCTTAGGGACATCGGTTGCATATGCAAAAGAAAATTCACCAACGACATCACTCTCGTCCGCCAGCTCAAAACTACCATTGCCAACGGCGACGTGGCGATAATAGACCCCGAGGCAAGATATTCTCTCTGCGGCACCACTGCCGTACTGCCTTCCTCTCTCGGAAAGCTGGCGAAGCTCCTTAACGTGCCGGTAGTGACTCTCATCTGCCACGGGCACCACGTGAACTCGCCCTTCTGGAATCTTCACGACAGAGGCGTAAAGCCAACCGAGGCCGAGATGACACTTCAATTCACCCCTGAGGAGCTAAGGAATACGAGCGCAGAAGAAATAAACAGGCGGCTCGTTCAGGCTTTCCGGTATGACGACTTCGCCTGGCAGAAGGAACGGGGCATCAACGTAAAATATAAAAAGCACGCCGAAGGACTGCACAAGGTACTTTACCGCTGCCCTAAATGCGGCACGGATTTCCGCATGAGCTCCAAGGGCATGAAGCTGACCTGCGGCGCCTGCGGAAAGTCCTGGACCTTATCCGGTCTCAGCGAGCTGTCAGGAGACGACGGTATCACCGAGTTTTCGCACATTCCGGACTGGTACGAATGGGAGCGGGAATGCGTGCGGTCGGAAGTCCTGTCTGGGACCTATTCCACGGGCCTGCTTGACGTCCACATAAACTCTCTGCCCAACGCCGATAAATTTCTGAGCCTCGGACAAGGCAAAATGATCCACGACATGAACGGGTTCAGAGTGGAAGGCATCGATACCGAAGGCAAGCCCTTTGAGCTGCTCAAGCCCCCGTCTTCACTTTATTCCTGCCACATAGAATATGAGTACCTTGGCAAGTACGGCGACTGCGTCGACCTCAACACCCTGACGGACACGCTTTACATTTACCCCCACGGCAGCGACTTCTCAGTCACAAAAATGGCCCTGGCAACGGAGGAACTCTACAACGCGACCCTGGGCAGGATCAAAAACAACATTCCCGGCATAGCCTGATGGCTGCCTTAAGAAACAGGACCGGGCAGGTACCGTTTTCACGATGCCTGCCCGGTCCGTTTTTGTTGTATATCCCGGAATTAAATGCTTCCGAGGGCTTCCTCGATAAGTCTTCCAAGCTCTTTTCTTGCGTTATAAATGTCCAAGTCGTTCGTTGAATAGTCCGTGATGCTCCTGGCGACCTTGTTCAGTATCGATCTGATCTGTTTTTCCCTGACGCCGGCCTCTTCTGCGATCCTTATAAGCTCATAATCGTCGATACCGTCCCGCACCGCTTCCAGACGCAGCGAGGAGCAGGGGCCGTCTGTTCCGACCTGTTTTCCGCTGTACAGAAGAGAGCCGTCGCCGTACACGTAGCTTGAAAGCCACTTGACGGTATTGGCGTCCTGCCAGGGATCCGAGATCTGCTCCCAGTAGTTGGAGCTCCAGTAGAGGAAGCCGTTGACGCCGTACTGCTCGGCCTGCCAGAAGATCGATCTGTGCTTCACGCCGGGCATGTTGACGTAAAGGTTCGCGTAGGGATCTCCGGGCTCCCAGCAAACGTACCACCAAAGATCGTCGCCCCGGCTGCGCATTGATTTCATTCTGTCTGCAAAAGGCGCCTTCGAGATAAGCTGCTCCGCAGAGTAAATGTTCTCGGAGTCAAAGCAGTAAAGCTTCGGGCACCATATGTTGAGATCGTCCGACACGTAGTCTATGGCGTCCACCCCGGCTTTGATGTCAGGGTCCATAAAGAAGGGAACCACCATATTGTATTCCGGGAACAGCTTTTTAAGCCTCTCCGCAGCCGCATTCACCTGTCCGAACGCGGCAGTGTCGCCGGGCTCGTCAAGGGGATAAAAATACGCCTTTTCCAGCCACTTCTGCTTTGTTGAAAGCTTTTCGTAGTAAGCGGTGATAACGTTGTCGTCGGAAGAATAGGGAACTCTGAAGCGCGTGACTCTCGGATCGTCCATATACGCATCCGCCCTGTCGTCAAGGATGTCGTAGGGCAGCGAATAAGGCGTCACGTTGTGCTCAAGCATGAATTCGTAATATTTAAGGTAAAGCTCCGTCAGTTCCTGTCCCTGGACCCCTTCTGCCTTCTGTATAGAATACACGCCAAGGTCGGAGACCGCAGACATGGTTCTGCCCTCGGGCATGCTGAAATTCCATACGCGGACCGTTATCTCGCCTCTGTCGATCACTTCGCCGTTGGCGTAAGCAACGACCTCCGTCCTGTATTCTCCCGCCGGAGCGTCCTTTGAGTCAAAAAGAATATACAGAGGGGTGGATTCATTGGCGTTTACGGGAAGCTCACCGTCAAAGGGCCGCAGCCCGTCCGGATACATCACCGTCTGACCTATCAGCTTTTCATCCGCGCAAAAAGGTTCAGCGTAAGTGGTCGTCACGTATTCCTCTTTGAACAGCTCCACGCCCAGCTTTACCCCGTCCTCGTTTTCCGGTTCCTTGACTTCTATTTTAAGCGGACCTGTCTCGTGATCGTATCTGAACACCGCCTGGCAGCCCTCTTTTTCGTTGCCGGCTATATAAACGGTGTACTGAGCGTCTTTGCCGGGCTTACGGTCGCTCAGCACCTTCACGGTAGGCGTCTCAAACCACATTGTTTTCCCTCCGTTATTATCACAGCCGCCGGCAGCGACGCAGCAGAAAAGCAAAGCGGCAATAACAACTGCAAAAACAACTCTTCTTCTCATACGATCATCCTCCGCGGCGCGGCAGGATCTTGCGCCCTGCGCTGCCAATAATATCTTTAACGTTTCATATTTTGAGGTATCAAGGGAAAAAAGTCAAGCCTGAACGGTTTTTCCCTTGCACCGTAAGTTCAAGCTTTTTTCATTTTGTCCTCCCTGTCACTTCACAGTTATCCTGTGAACAAAACCGCAGAGCGCAGATGACCCGCAGTATTCCGGCCTTCCCTCCGCCAACTCCATCGGCAAAAACCCGTGGGTGTGTCCGCAAAATACCGCTTTTATATTTTCGCAGTTTTCCTCAAGCTCCGCAAATTCCCGGGCGTTACCGTCTTTCGGCGCATTTTTGTCTATGTAATAGTACTTATCCAGTCTTGAGAGCACGCTTTTGTTTTTCTCCGTCATCACCGGCACGTGCTGAACTATGATCAAAGGTTTGGTTCCTTCGCAAAGAGTTTTAAGCTGTGAAAGCTGCCTCGATGAAACGGTAAAGCTTCCGTTGTTTACCCCGGCCAGGATCAGGTCCTCAAATTCTACGGTATCAACGTCATTCTTCGCGAAACCGCAGTTTTCATCGTGATTGCCTTCAACGAACATTACTCTGCCCTTGTATTCTTCAAGAGCCCCTTTTAAAGTTCTGATGCCCGCAGGACTGATATAGTCCAGCATATCTCCTGTCATAACGAGCAGGTCCGGGTCTTCCTCCTTTGCGAAAGATATCATCTTATCCAGTATTTCATGGCTTGAGATCCTTTTTGAATCGTCAAAGGGCTCATTGAAAATACGGGCGACACGCTCCCTGCCCTCCTGCCAGAAGCCCTCCTGTGCTATGGCTTTTTGCTTTTCCTCTTCCGTGGATAGTTCATCGAAGACCGAAAGATGAAGGTCCGTTATATGTATTATCTTGTATTGCCTTCTCAGCCCCGGTATTACGAGCTCCGTATCCAAAACGGTATAAAAAGGATCCCTGCATATTTTCATCGCGTGTCCCTCCGTATCGGATCTTATACGTTACATCGCCGGGCAACTGTCATTTTGCAGCTTTTTCATCCGGATCATGGGCCACCGGGAGATGCCAACGGAACACCGCGGCAAGTATCCTGAGCACAAAGATCACCGCGGCGCCGATGATCATTGCCGTGATGTCGTCGGCAAACAGCCTGATCAGCACGAACGTCACGCACCCGAGAAGCACCGCTGTGGCGTAAAAATGCTTTACAAACACGTACGGCCTGTTTCCTGCCATCATATCCCTCATGATACCGCCGCCGACGGCAGTTACGAGGCCGACGAATATCAGCAGAAATGCGTTGCCGCCATAGCCTGCCTCGATGGCGAACCCCATTCCGACCATTGCATAAGCGCCAAGTCCAAGGGAATCCACAACGAGCAGGAATATATCCCTGACCTTTTTAGCGCCGCCGTGTATCCTTCTCACGGCAGGTATAAACATGATCAGCGACGTGCCGATAGCCACGATGGCGTATACCGGCTCCGTGAACATTCTCGGAGGGATCGCTCCGAGTATGAGATCTCTGAGAAATCCCCCGCCCGTGGCAGTTACAAGCCCCAGTATCGCCACGCCGAAAAGATCCATTTTCTTCTCTATGGCGACAAGCGAGCCTGCAATGGCAAAAGCCACTGTACCCAGTATTTCTATTACCGTCAATACGATCCCCATAACGATTCTATCCCGCGTCTTTAATATAGTCTCCGGCCGCCGCCAGAAATTCCATGACCGTCGGCCTGCCCCTCAAGGGCCTGTAGCCGTCTCCGAAGACCGCTCTGAACTTTTCCCTGTTTCCGTTTTTCCATCCCCTGGTCAATGCGTCCCGTACCGACTTTTCCACCGCGGTATCGCTTTTCCCGTGTTTTTTCGCAATTTCAGGGAAGATCACCTTCGACAGGGCTCCGTAGAGCTCATCCGTATCCATTGCCAAAAGGACCGCCTCCGCACAGTCCCGGAACCCTCCTGAGGTCCTGGGAATGCCAAGGTCTTTGAGAAGTCCGGATATTTCCTTTTTCAATGCGGCCTCTTGCGCGTCTCCGGCGGTCCCGTTTTCCGCCGCCGTTTCCGTTAATAATTTACCGTTATCGATCTGTAAGGAAGCTGCGCCGTTTTTAACGTCCATCATCATCGCCTCCGCAGCGGATGATATCACATTTCCCGTTTTTGTAAACAATTGAAAATATTATTTGTCTCCCAAAAGCTGCAGTATATTGGCTTCGCCGCAGTGCTTCCGGTCAGCTCTCGATCAGAAGTCCGTTCAGGGAGGCGTTGACGTTGTTAACTCTTACGGATACGCTTCCTTTTTCCGGAGTAAGTTGAGCGGAGGTGTAAAGACCGCTGTCGATCCACAAGGTCGCAGAGGTCTCCGATACCTCCAGCCTGAAATTGTGGAAATCCAAAGACGTGAAGAAGAAGTTTTCTTTCCTGAAAAGCTCCTTTCCATTGCCGTTTCTCAGCTCGCTTATCACAAGAGTCCGCCTGGGAAGGTTCACCCGGAGCTCACAAAAGCCGTTGGCGTTTTCCGCGAATCTGATCGCGTATCCCGCGTTGTCGGATTCCGGAAGAGCGTCGATCCTTACTGCGCATTCCACCGCAAAAGCGGTCTTCTGCTCTTTGGCTTTGACAACGGTCTCACTTCCTATGGATCCGCAGAAAAGATTCGTTTTGCCGTCCTCCGCTCTTGCGAAGGTGTTTTCGGGCAGCTCAAAATTCTTTTCCAGGCTCGTCCGGAGCTTTCTTTCAAGAGAGCGCTTTCTGCCCTCCTCGTCCGTCACG
>JAGCZO010000004.1 GCA_017959965.1 Clostridia bacterium
GGATGTAGCCGTCCTTCATAACGACGATCCTGGAGCCCATGGTCATAGCCTCTGTCTGGTCGTGGGTAACGTAGATAACGGTAGTCTGAAGTCTCTGGTGGAGCTTAATGATCTCCGTTCTCATGGAAGCACGGAGCTTAGCGTCGAGGTTTGAAAGAGGCTCGTCCATGAGGAAGACCTTAGGTTCACGGACGTTGGCACGTCCGAGAGCGACTCTCTGTCTCTGTCCGCCGGACAGAGCCTTAATGGAACGGTCAAGCAGATGTTCGATCTCGAGGATCCTGGCAGCTTCCTGAACTCTCTTCTTTATTTCGCCCTTAGGAGTCTTCCTGAGCTTAAGACCGAAAGCCATGTTTTCGAAAACAGTCATGTGGGGGTACAGAGCGTAGTTCTGGAAAACCATCGCGATATCTCTGTCCTTAGGAGCAATATCGTTTACGAGTTTTCCGTCGATGAGGAGCTCACCTGAAGTAATTTCCTCAAGGCCCGCGATCATTCTGAGCGTTGTGGACTTTCCGCAGCCGGAAGGACCTACGAGAACGATAAACTCTTTATCCTGGATATCCAGATTAAAGTCATTAACGGCGGTAACGCCGCCGGGATATTTCTTGTAAATGTTTTTCAGCTTTAAGCTAGCCATCTGTTCATCCTCCAAATAAACTACGCCGCACGTAGAATGCGCTGCGGATATTATAGCAACATTTTCGCAAAATTGAAAGTATAATTTTTGTGAGATTTCAAGCTTCTTTTTGGTTATACTGCACAGTTTTCTTCAGGCGTCAAAACCCGCGTATCTCCGCTTCTTTAGGGAAACTTCCGGAAAACGCCTCCGGAACCGCCTTGTCCGGCAGCTTTTAAGTCAGGAAGGCATGAGCTGTTTTAAGCCAAATGTTCAGTCTCCCGCCAATGCCTTGAGCGCGTCTTCGTCAATAACGGCAATGCCAAGCTGCTGTGCTTTCGTCAGTTTCGATCCCGCCGCCTCGCCTGCCACAACGTAGTCCGTCTTTTTCGACACGCTGTCGGAGGTCTTGCCGCCTTTCGACTCAATGAGCCGCTTTGCCTCGTCTCTTGTCATTGTCGGAAGCGTGCCGGTGAGCACGAAGGTCTTGCCGAAAAGCGCCCCGGAGGAAGCCTTTTTCTGCTCTGTGGCTGTCATGTTGACGCCAAGCTCCTCCAGCATTGCCAAAGTGTGCTCCGTCTGGCTGTCTCTGAAAAAGGCGACAACGCTTTTGGCCATGATCTCTCCGAAATCCTCCAGCCCGGAAAGGGCCTCCTCGGTGGCATTGGCAATGGCTCTCACGCTGCCGAACTCAGCGGCCAGCTGTTTAGATGCCTTGACGCCGATGTTTCTGATGCCGAGGCCGAAAATAAGCCTGTAAAAGTCGTTCCGCTTTGAATTTTCGATGGCGGACAGGAGATTGGAGATGGACTTTTCGCCCATTCTTTCCATGGAGATAAGGTCTTCTTTTCTGTCTTTGAGCTTATATATATCGGGGATGGTCTTTATGAGACCCGCGTCGAGCAGGGCCGAGACCAGCTGAGTGCCGAAGCCGTCGATGTTCATGGCGTCCTTGGAGACAAAGTGCTCAAGGCTCCTGGCCAGTTTCGCGGGGCACTCGATACCGGTGCAGCGGTAGGCCGCCTCGCCCTCTTCCCGCACCACCGGACCTCCGCACACGGGGCATCTGTCCGGCATAACGAATTTCCTGCGTTCATAGCCGTCGCCCCGGGCGTCCACGTCAACGCCGATGACAGCCGGTATCACGTCCCCGGCCTTGATAAGGGTGATGATATCCCCTATCATAATGTCCTTTTCTTCGATGTAGTCCGTATTGTGGAGAGTCGCCTTGGAGACGGTGCTTCCGGCAATGAAAACAGGCTCCATCACCGCAAGGGGCGTTAGCACGCCTGTTCTTCCCACCTGCACGGCTATGTCCGTCAGTCTGGTGTTCTTTTTCTCGGCGGGGAATTTATAGGCGCATGCCCACCTCGGTGCGTGGGTCGTTGCCCCCAGTCTTTCCCTGTCCGAAAGGCTGTCCACTTTTATAACGGCTCCGTCGATATCATAGTCAAGGTCCGCCCTTGCGCTGCCGATCGCGCATATCGCATCCCAGATCTCCTCCTTGGTGCGGCAGATCCTGTAGTCCGGGCTTATCTTGAAGCCAAGGCTTCTCATCAGTTCCAGGGATTCTGAGTGCTTTGAGACCTGCCTGCCCTCCAGTTCCTGAAGGTTGAACACGAATATGTCAAGATTTCTCGACGCGGTGATGCCCGAGTCAAGCTGCCTGAGGGAGCCCGCAGCCGCGTTCCTGGGATTGGCGAAGGTGTTCTGTCCGCTCTTCTCACAGGCTTCGTTGAGCTTTTCAAAAGCCTTGTGGGGCATGAAGACCTCGCCCCGGACGACGATCTTTGTGATGGAGGAGTCTTCCACGCTGAGGGGAAGGGATCTCACTGTTTTTAGATTTTGCGTGACGTTCTCGCCAACCGTTCCGTCGCCTCTTGTGGCGCCGACGGTCATTTTGCCGTTCTCATAGGTCACGCCGACGCTGAGGCCGTCGATCTTCTGCTCCACAACGTAATCAGGCTCGTATCCGAGAGCCTCTTTGACCCGGTCGCAGAAGGCAAAGACCTCTTCTTTGCTGAACACGTCGTCAAGGCTCATAAGAGGCACGTTGTGGGTGAATTTCTCGAATTTTTCAAGGATCTTTCCCCCTACCCGGTGCGTCGGCGAGTCCTCCGTTTTCAGTTCCGGATGAGCAGCCTCGATCTCCTCAAGCTGCCTGTAAAGATCGTCATATTCATAGTCCGTGGCTGTCGGCGCGTCGAGCACGTAGTACTCGTAGGACCAACGGTTGAGAAGCCTTTTTATTTTGTCAAGTCTTTCCTTAATCTCCGCAATATCAGACATATGACCCTCCGGTTTTCTGAAACGGTTTTGTAATACGGTTTTCCGGGACGGTTATCCAATCCGGTTTATCCGAAAAACGCGGTCAGCTCGTCGCAGTCGGCTTCCGTCGTGGCAAAAGAAGTCACGATCCTCACCACCAGCCTGTCGCCGTTGTCCTCCCAGAGCTCGCAGCCGAATTTGCGCATAAGCGCCTCGCCCTTTTCCCTGCTAAGGTCAACGAAGATCTGGTTGGTCACGGGTTCACTTGCAAAGCTGACCTTGCCTTTAAGCTTTTCCGCAAGATAGACCGCCGCCCTGTTCGTGTCCGCGGCAATATCAAAATACAGATCGTCCGTGAACGCTCTTTCAAACATGATCCCGGGAACAAAGCCCTTTGCCAGCATCGCGCCCCTGTTCTTTATATGGTACCTGAAATCCTCCGCAAGCCCTGCGTCCGAAAAGACGACAGCCTCGCCGAAAAGCAGTCCGTTCTTGGTGCCGCCAACGTAGAACACGTCGCATATTTTGCCTATAAATTCGGGTTCAATGTCATTGGCGGCGCAGGTGAGCGCGACTCCGAGCCTTGCCCCGTCAAGGAACAGAAGAAGCCCGAGCCTGTCGCAGGTCTCCCTGATGGCAAGAAGCTCCGCCTTGCTGTAGACCGACCCCGTCTCAGTGGAATCCGAAACGTACACCGCCCTGATCTTGACCATGTGCTCGTCACAATGCTTCCTGACAACGTCTTCGATTCGGGAAGGCAGCAGCTTTCCGTCCTCTCCGGGCACGGTAACGACCTTATGCCCCGACGCCTCCACGGCTCCCGTCTCGTGCACGTTGATATGTCCCGTTCCGCATGCCACGACAGCCTCGTAAGGCCTCAGCAAAAACGAGAGCACCGACATATTTGTCTGGGTGCCTCCCGAAACGAAAAACACCTTTCCGTTCTCAACGCCAAAACGTTTCAGGATCAGTTTTTCGGCATTTTCCGAGTGTATATCAAGCCCGTAGCCTTTGTTCTGATCATTTCCCGCCGCCGCAAGCGCCTCGATTATCTCCGGCCTCGCGGTCTCGCTGTAATCATTGGTGAACAGTCTTCCCATCATTCCTCCGGCAGATCGAAAAATATCTGAAACAATAACCCGCCGATGCAATTTTACCACCCGTTTTTAAGTCGTGTCAACAGCCACATGGCCCGGATCGATCTGTCTTAAACTCCCCGCTGAATGACGGCGCCTGTTACCCGCAAGACTTTCACGGATTTTCTTAAAGCAAACGGCGAAGTTCCGCGTTTTTCTTTACAAATCGGAAAAATGATGGTATACTGTCGGTCCGGCGCGGGGATGTTCCGGTTTCGACGGGGTCGCCAAGGGTCGGATAGCGAGTAGAGGTTCCCGTTGGCCTCTTTAAAAAACGGGAAATCTAAATTTAAACGCAAACGATAATTTTGCACTTCAGGCTGCCTGAGCGCAGCTTGCGCCGCCCCGCGGGTTCCTCAAGCCTTCGGCAAGCGGTGTCAGCAATTTGAGCCCTGCGGGTTTAAGGGTCAACGCCGCCAACCACATACGCAAAGCTTTGAACGTGTGCGGATAATATGAAGCTACCCGGGATCCGAGCCGGCCGTTTGGCGCTGGTGCCGGGGAAATCCAAACATACGGCTACACTCGTAGAAGTCAGGCTTGAGACGGTTTCGGACAGGAGTTCGACTCTCCTCATCTCCACCACAAAAGAGACCGCTGTTGTTTATTGAACAGAAGCGGTCTCTTTCAGTTAAATCCGTCCTTACGGACGGGATAAATCCTCACTTTGTTCGGATGAAATCGCTTCGCGATGAAATCCGGCTTCGCCGGATAAGGAAGACGGATTTAATTTCACCGTGAGCGAAGCGAACGATTTCATCCGAGGACGAAGTCAGAAGATTTTACCGCGGCAACGCCGCGATTTTACTGCTAAAAGTATCATCTTTCACAAGTACAATACTACA
>JAGCZO010000079.1 GCA_017959965.1 Clostridia bacterium
AATTAACGATGTTAAACAAACTCTTCGGGAGACGGCACGCTGTCCATGCCGCCGTGTTTCATTGTGGACATGCTGGCAGCCCAAACCGCGTATCGGCCTGCCTTTTCAAGCATATCGGCGGATAATATCAGCTCGCCCTTCGCAAATTTCCGGGCATCAAAGCCCTCAAGCTTAAGAAGACCCGCGGCAAGGCTTCCGCCGCAAATATCTCCGGCCCCCGTGGTATCTACGGGAGTGACCTTGGGAGCAGAAACTCTTACCTCGTTTTTGCCTGATCTGATCACTGCTCCGTCGGGCCCTAACGTTACCATAACAAGTTTAAGTTGCGGCAGCGCTTCCAGTATTTTTTCGGCGGCGTTCACGCGTTTAAAGCCGAACATAAATTCAGCCTCATCCTCGGAAATCTTCATCATATCGGCTTTTCCCGCGGCAAGAAGCATCATCTCTTTGGCGTCGTCGGGACTCTTCCAGAGAGGCGGACGGTAATTTGGGTCGTAAGAAACGATCACACCGTTTTCACGGGCAACGTCGCTTGCAAAAAGAGTCGAAGCCTTGCCGGACTCTGTTGTCATTAAAAGGGAGCCCATGTGCAGTACTGCCGCGTTTTTAATAAGCTCCACAGAGATCTCGTCAGGTCTGAGCATGCTGTCCGCTCCCGGTTTACGGGCAAAGGAAAACTCCCTGTCGCCCTTTTCATCAAGAGTAACGAACGCGAGAGTCGTGAAGGCGTCTTCAGTGACGATAACGTTTGACGTATCGATGCCTTTTGACGCCAAGGTTTTAAGGAGCAGCCTTCCGAAGGCATCGTTTCCAACCTTTCCGATAAAAGAAGTTCTTGCGCCAAGCTTTGCTGCGGCCGCAAGGAAATTGGCGGGTGCACCGCCGGGATGAGCCTGGAGCAAGGGATACCCCGCATCATCCTTGCTTTCACAAGTAAAATCGATAAGCACTTCACCTATCGCAACGATATCGCAAGATCTGAATTCAGCCATTAAGACACCTCCGGTTCTATTTTAATAACTCTTACCACAAGATTTCTCCCGAAGGAAAAAGGAGAGCAGTGAACGGTAATAACGTTCCCGTCAAGATCATACGACTGGGGATCACCCGTGTCAAGAGCCGTCAACCTGTAGGAAGAAGCAGCCGGATTTAATATCTCCACTTTTCTGTCAAAGTCGGTAAACACACGTTCCGAAACGTTGGGATCCGCAACGGTGGGAAGTCCGAAGCAAAACAGATAAAACCCTCCGCCCTTTTCGAGCACAAAATCCTTTCCGCCGCTGATGACCCGCGCATTTTCGGTCGGGACCCCGTACCTGAAAACGTCACCGAACCTGTACGTCCACTTGCCGATGAGTTCAAATATCCCCCTGTCAACAGTCCTGAGGCTTCCGTCGGGCTTCGGTCCGGTATTCAGAAGGTAATTTGACCGGGTCCTTCTGCAAGTCACCATCTCTTCTATAAGAGCCGCCGGCGACTTATAATTTATATCGTCAACGCCAATGCCCCAGCAGTCGTTCATTACCTCGCACATCTCGGATGCGATATATTTAGGTGAGCCTGCAAGATTTATGGGAACAGGACAGCCTCTTTCGAAGGTCACGCTGTCAAGCTCAATATGACCGAGGGCGCCTCTTGCGTCAAGACCTGTATTGTTTATGATCATGACGTCGGGCTGGTATTTTCTGATGAGTGAATAAAGCTTATCCTCCTCCCAGTCGTCGTCCTTGCGGTCCCACATGCCGTCAAACCATATTCCTCCGATCCTTCCGTAGCTTGAGCATATGATCTCTATACTTTTTCTAAGATACTCAAGATATGCTTTGAAATCGGTTCTGTAAGTCTTCTCGTGCCAGTCCAGCAGCGTGTGGTAGAAAAAAGGTTTTATATCATATTTTCTGCAGGCGTCAACGAACTCTTTGATCAGATCGCGGCCGCAGGCGGAATGGGGAGCGTCGTAGGTCGTCAGTCCTTTTGTGTCATAAAGGGAAAATCCGTCGTGATGCCTGGCGGTAAGCGTGATGTAACCGCATCCGGCATTTTTTGCACAGGCCGCAATTTCATCCGCCCAGTTTTCGGAAGGATCAAACCGCTCAGTCAGCTTATCGTAAACGTCGTCGGGTATCTTTTCAAGAAACTTGACCCATTCACCCCGGCCGATAATCGAATAAAGGCCGAAATGGACGAACATACCGAGCCCGAAGCTTTCAAATTCCTTAACGTACTGCTTAACGATCACACCAAACCCTCCCTGTCTGAAATATTTTTAAAATAATAATCAGAGAACGTTGCAGGTGCAGGAGTATCCCCAGGAATTGTAGCAGACGGACCCTTTATCGTTAACGTCGCCGCAGAAGGGATGAAGGACAGGATCCTCAAGCTCCTCTATTCTGTCAATTCTGCCTTCAACGTACAATAAAAGCCTGTTTCTGCAATGCTTTATCCTTTTGATCAGGCCGCCGATCCTTATATCCTGAACGTCAAACCCGTGAGGCTTGTTTTCGATCATCCACCACTTTTCCAAGGCGTTGTAAAAATCATCAATCTTCAGAAGAAGCTCGTCGTAAACACTTATAATGCCCGTAAGACCTTTGACATCCTTTTTGAGATAAAGCTCTCTTGTCCTGACGCCAAGGTCGTATTTTATCGCAATAACTTTGGCGAGTTTATAAACAACGTCAAAGACATGGGAGTAGTCATTGCCATGTGTAAGTTTTTCGAGCTTTTCGGCGCACTTAAGGTATCTTTCGCCCTCATCGCCCTTTACAAGGGAATCAAGATTCCCCATAAAAGGATCTGAATAAAGCATATATTTTTCGGGATTGTTGATGGATCCGTTGTCTGTGTTCGGCGTGTCGGGAAGCTCCAGCAGCATGAAATCATCAAAGCCAATGCCGAATTTCTTTTCAAAAGCAGACTTTATATCGACCATGTCAAAATTACCCTTTGAGAACTCGCAGGCCGCAAACAGAGCGGGAATAATTGAAAACCTGCTGGTCTCACCGCCGTTGTCGCCCCAGACTGTCATGAAAACGTTTCTTACTTTATGCTCGATACAGGACCTAAGAGCCGCTTCCGTTGCCCTGAGGGCGTAGGAAAGATGAGGAGTGAAGCCGGACCAGGTCCAGAGACCTCCGGCAAACCATACGTCCTCCCGAAGCTTTCTGTAGTTTAAGATCCTGGAATCGTAATGTTCTTTCTCGGTGGAATAATAATCCCAGTATATGAGATTGACGTTTTCCGGAATGCTTTCCGAAAGCGTCTTGTCAAAGGCGGCCTTGTCCTCGGGGCCTCCCGTAAGCTTATAGAACATATCGCCCCACATAAGAAGCTTAAAGCCGTACTTGGCCGCGATCTCCGCGACTCTTTTAAGATGTCTGACGAGAATGTCCATTCTGTTTTCAAGACCGTGCTCACGCAGGTATCTTCCGAGGCCAATGCTTTCCGCCTCGTCCATTCCGATGTTCACTGTCCTTGAGGTAAAGCATTCATCCAGTGTGGAAAAAATGTCTTCAATGAGCTTGTAAACGTTTTCGTCACCTGCGCAGAGTATGTCGCCCCAGTCCGCAAGAGCGCCGAATTCCGGCCAGCGCATGATCGCGTTAAGATGGGCAAGGGTCTGGATGCAGGGACAAAGCTCAACTCCCTTTGATTTGGCGTAGGCGTCAAGCTCCTTGAGTTCCTCCTTCGAGTACTTCCCTCTGTGGTGACCGAAATAAGGTCTGCCGTTCACCTCGTAGGTATCCTCTGTGTAAAGCATCAGAAAGTCGCAGCCAAGATCAGACAGCAGATCGATGTACTTCTTCACGGAGACAACGTTCATAACGGCGTTTCTTGAGTTGTCAAGCATAACGCCAAAGCGGTCAAAATTACTGTTACCCATTGTTAAAACCCTCCGGTCTGTGATATGAAATTATACAATGCAAAGGCTTGTTATTTCAATCGTATCAATTATAAAAGAACGCCGCCGCACTGCGCAGAGGCATATACGTCTCAATACCGATCATTCTGTTTTGTTACCGTCAAGCTTTACAACGATAGTCTTGAAATCGGTGTAATTGACCATGCCGGGTTTTGCGCCGCTGATCTTTTTGACGTGTTTTACTCTGGTATAGTCCACCTCGCAGGAGCCCCCTGTAAATCCGCTCCTTTTGGCGGCAAGCTCCGCGGCTTCATAAAGCTGAGCGGCGGTGAAGGAGCCACCCGAAAGCGAAGCTCTCAGTATAACGTGGGCGCCGGGGTAGTTCTTAACGTGGAACCAGATATCGTTGGGAGCCGCAAGTTTTGTGGTGATGAGGTCGTTCTGAATATTGTTTTTTCCCGCCCAGATAACAGTACCGTCTTTGGCGGTAAGCTCCTCGAAATTGTTCTTTTTAACGGAAGGAGGACGCTTTTTGCCCTGCTCCTTCCCGGGCTTATAATATCCGCCGCCGATCAGCTCCTCACTGATCTCGGATAAGGATTCAGCGCCCGAAACGTTGTCCAGGGAAAATCTAACGGTGGCAAGGTACTGAAGCTCCTTTTCGGCGGCTTCGATCCCTTTGACTGCATTTTCTTTTTTGCCCTTCAGCTTTTTGTACTGTCTGAAATAGTTTCTGAGATTGGCGGCGGGATTGAGCCTGGGGTCAAGGTCGATAATTATCTCGGGAGCTGCCTCGTCAAAATAGTTTATTACCTTGATCCCGCTTTCTCCCCCGGAAAGCGAATAGAGATTGGCGGCAAGGAGCTCGCCTTTGATCCTAAATTCCTCAAAGTTTTCGGATGTTTTAAGATCCTCTTCGCAGCCTTTTAATTTACGCTCCGTTCTTTCGAAGGCGTTCTTTAACGCTTTTGTCAGCTCCAAGGTGGCGTTCTTTCTGTGAAGAGCCTCATCCTTCCCCTTAAAGAATTCGTCGATACATGCGCAGGCGGTGGAATAAGGAATGAAGCGTCCTTCGGCGCAGACGTCAAGAACGTGAAAATCGTTGTAGTCGTCTGAGTAGCCGGTAAGAATGACAGGACTGTAATTATTGTTTCTGATCTTTTCAAGAACAGCGCCAAGGGATGAAAACAGTGCTTCGCAAAGCTGCTCTTTGGCTTTTACCGGGCAGATGTCCTCCGATGGATCGATGCCTGCGGATCTAAGTATGCCTTCGCATAGCCTTTTACTGAATCCCGAGAAGCTTTTAAGAAGAAGCGAACAAACGGAACCGCTTTCCGTATCCGCAAAAGCGGTTTTGAACACGTCAAGCGCATCCTCTGCCTGGGGAAGGATCCTGTTCTGGGGAGGCGGCAGCTTATATATGCGGGCAGGCATGACCTCACGGAAGGAGCTTGTCCTCTCGTCGACCCGCTTGATGCAGTCGATAATGACGTTTTTGTCGTTGAGCAGAATAATGTTGCTGTACCTTCCCATGATCTCGCAGACAAGAGTTTTGGTGACCTCATCCCCCATCTCGTTGCGTGCTCTGAAAACAAGCTTAAGAATACGGTCGCATTCCACCTGATCAACAGATACAAGTTCGGCGCCGATGAGATGCTTCCTGAGAGACATACAAAAATTAGGAGCATCCATGGGATTCTCCTTGGAAACGTTTGTTATGCCTGCACGGGAAGTACCCGAGTTTGCTGATATTAGAAGTCTGTAATTGAAAGAATTGTTTCTTATGACAAGAATGATCTCGTCCTTTTCCGGTTGGAAGACCCTGGACACTCTGCCTCCCGGCAGAATGCCTTCAAGCTCCCATTTTATGCATCTCGCAACAACACCGTCAAAAGCCAAAGCAGGTCACTCCGTAAGATCACCCGTTCATACCGAGGGTAACGTAAGAATAAAAGGCGCCGGAATCATTTTCCGGAACAGCCAGTACCGGAACCGCATCGTTCAGCCCATCGATATAAGAATAAATAACGCTGAGCTGTTCCGCGCGTTTGGGAAGTATAAGGCAAAGCAGCATTCTGTCGATCAGTTCTTTTCTTCCCGCAGGTGTTATGCTGATCACATCCGAGGGAATAATTATTCCGTCGAGTTTGTTTTTCTCTTTTAAAGGAGTCCTGCTCGACCAGGGCGTTCCGTATACAAAAACGCCGGATCCGTTTATGACAACGGCGGCAACGGAGTCGTCGATAAGCTTAATACCGTGTCCGGCGGAAAAAATGGAAGAAACGAAGGAATTTCTATCTTTTTCGCCTTTGGCGGCAATAATGAAATTCTTATCTCCAATGGACACCGTTGCGGCTTTAATGCCGAAGCAGCCGAACTCAGCCGCGGCACTGAAAAAGTTTTCCGCAGACAGCCGCATAACAGCCTGATCTTTGGAGTAACCGGTATATTTCGAGCTGAAATTCCTCAGCTCAAGATCGGTCACCTTAACAATGACCTGAGGCTCTCCTCTGTAGTCAAAACGGAAAAGCTCCGTTTTCCGGATCAGGTGTTTATTGTCGGTGTCAACTTTGGAATTGATACCCGCCAGGCTTGCTTTAATGATCATAAGGATATCTCCGGAAATTACTTAAACTGTTTTGAGGCTGTCTATGGCGTCTCTGATATTTGCGCTTCTGAAAATGTATGAACCCGAAACAAGGATATCGCACCCTGCCGCGGCAGCCTTGGGACCGTGAATATTGTCAACGCCTCCGTCTGCTTCGATCAGGTAGCTGTAGCCTTTTTCTTTTCTGAGTTCGGAAGCCTCTGAGATCTTATCGGTAACGTATTCGATATATTTCTGTCCTCCGAAGCCCGGATTAACAGTCATCAAAAGCAGTATATCAACGTACCTGAGGGTCTCGGCTACTGCGGAAAGAGGCGTGGCGGGATTGATCGCAAGTCCTGCTTTGGCGCCTGTCTCCTTTATTTGAAAAATAAGTCTGTCAAGATGATTGGAGGTCTCGGCATGGACCGTAATTATATCCGAGCCTGCCTTTCTGAAATCTCCGATATATTTTTCCGGGTTTTCGATCATAAGATGTGACTCAAACGGCACCTTCTTAAGAGGCAGAAGACATTTGATGACGGGAGCGCCGAAAGTAATATTCGGAACAAAAGCCCCGTCCATAACGTCAAGATGGATCATATCCACTCCCGCGCTCTGGACCGTCTCAAGTTCTTTACCCATGTAAGCAAAATTGCAGGAAAGCATCGAGCATGAAACTAAAGCCATCTTAAAAACCTCCGTCGAACATAAATGAATCCCTTGTACGTTTCATTTATACCTGTTTTTTTCTTTTAAGACAAGTTCTTTACGTATCTCTTTGTATCTCTCGTATCTGCCGGCGGAAATGATCCCGTCTTCAAGCAGCTTTGTAACACAGCAGCCCGGCTCGCCGGTGTGACTGCAGTCCTGAAATCTGCATTTGCCAAGGGAATCAAACTCCGGGTAGTAATCCGGCAGCGACTGGGCGGAAACGTCAAAGGCATCGAAAAAGCTGAACCCGGGGGAATCGATGAGATATTTCCCGTTTCCTGCGTCGAACAGTTCTGAATGCCTTGTAGTGTGTTTGCCCCGTTCGGTCTTGGCGCTGAGCCCTCCTGTCTCCATGGCGTTTCTGACCAGCAGTTTGTTTGTAAGCGTGGATTTTCCCACGCCTGATTGACCGCAAAGCACAGTCACACCTTCCGGAAGGGCGTTTTTGATCATCTGAGGGGCTTCTGCGGCGTTTTCCTGTTTAAGAGATAATACGAACACTCCCCCGTCAACAGCGTTATTATAGGCGTTTTTAATGCTTTCTGCGGCATCCGAGTCGATATCGCTTTTATTGACGATCAGCATGCACTTCGCGCCCTTTTGCCTTACGGACAGGAGGAGCTTGTCGAGAAGAACGAGATCGGGCTTCGGATTGGCGGCCGCGATTATAAACAAAACGCAGTCCACATTGGCAACTGCAGGCCGGACAAGAAAATTCTTTCTGGGTTTTATCTCAGTGATAACGTATCCGTTGCCGTCCTCACGATCAACGTTTAAAGTAACGTGGTCGCCGACCATGGGCTTTAAAGAAGTCAGCCTGAAAATGCCCCTTGCCCTGGCGTCAAAGAAAGAGCCGCCGGAGGCAACCGTGTATATGCCCCCGATACCGCGGATTATTATTCCTTCCGCCGGCATTCCGCCTGTCTTAGAGCCAATGTCATTCTCAACCATATGTCGCTTGATCAAAAAATCAGGTATTTATGTATCGTATATCCAGATTCAGTTATTCTGCGCAGGTTCAAGAGTATTCTCTTCTTCCGGCGTTGGAGTCTCGATCAAAGCCCATTCAGCAGGTGTGGGAGTCGCGATCATCTGCTCCTCGGTCCTCTTAACAATGCGCATCTCGTAAACGTTTCTGATATCGTTCACGTATATCTTCATGGTAGTCTCTGTCTCGCCCCAGTTGAAGGGTACCTCAACAGCCAGAGGAAATTCCTCTTCTTTTATGTTGAGCTTAGTGTATACGTAATCGTCGCCCTTCTCAAATTCTATCCTTATTTCCTTAATAACACCCCTGGATAACCTGTCCTTGGGGCACTCGATGAACTCGATAACAGGGATCGACACTCTGTCAAGAGCATCTTTTTCGTAGAAGTATAAAATGACGGGAGTGCCCTTCTGAACTGTCTCGCCCGCCTTCGGATACTGAGCGACAACATATTCCGAAGCATGATAAGGACCTTTTGTCGGCTCCGGCGTGTCTGTAGGTACAGGCGTGTCCGTAGGCTCGGGAGTCGGCTCCGGTGTTGGTTCGGGAGTGGGCTCAGGCGTGGGCTCAGGCGTGGGCTCGGATGTCGGCTCCGGTGTTGGCTCGGCTGTAGGCTCAAAGGAGTATTCAGGGTCATTGGTGTTCTCAGGTTCGTCAGTGCCTGAGGGCTCTTCGGTCCACTCAGAATAAGGCTCTTCGGTTTCTTCCGGTATCTCGGTAGGTTCCGGCGTCGGAGTTTCCGCAGGAGTGGGACTCGGCGTAGGGCTCGGAGTAGGAGTCGGCGTCGGTGTTGGCGTAGGCGTAGAGAAGTAAAGCGTGAGATCCTCTTCGGGCATGGGATAGACCTTGAAGAGAGTAAGTCCGGAATTCTCTATGATAAGAAGAGCCTGCTCATATGTGACCGGATTGCTGTAGTCGCCGACTAAGTCAGGCATGACCACGGAATCGCCGATGTTTCCTTTGCATACGTAAAGAGTGACGCTGTCGCCCTTCTTTACGATCTGGCCCGCAGAGGGGCTCATATTCAGTATCACGCCGTCGCCTGCGGAGCCGTTGACTTCCACCGTTTTAACGTTAAGACCCTGATTTTCAAGAAAGGTCTCAACAGTCCTGGCGGATTTGCCCACGTAATTCTCAAGTATCTCGCTGCCCTTTTCAAGAATGACGCTGAAAGTGATGGTATCGCCTTTCTTGAGCTCTGTGCCTTCCGTAATATTCTGCGAAAGAATGTACCCGGAAGGATATTTATCGGAATCCACCTTGTTCGTACGGGCGTTGATGCCGTACCTGGAAAGCATTTCAATTACTTCCGAGGCGGAATATCCTGTGTAGTTTTTAACGACGTAGACTTTTTCCACTTCACCGGATTCGTCAACAGGTCTGTTTCCGATATAGTAATCAACGTAAAATGCGACTATAACGCCGCCAAGGATCAGGGACATGACAATGACGATGATAGCCAGGAGTCTCTTCGCAAAAGGCGTCTTCGGAGCGGAAGCGTATTCCTCCACCTCGTCCGCATTTGCAATGTAAACGTTGCGGCTGCCTCTCCGGCTCCGGTCCCGGCTTCTTCCTTCGCCGGGAACAGACTGGGCGTCGATATCCTCAACGCCTCCGTCAGCCTCACCGGAGTTATCGGCCCTGTGCGCGCCTTCAGCCTTTGCAAGGTAGCAGTCCTCCGTAATAATGCCCTTGTCGAGAAGATACTGAGCCGGAACAAGGATCGCTTCGGGATCTCTTGATGCGGTGATCAGCATGTCCAGCATTTCCTCAGCTGTGGAAAAACGGTCGGCGGGATCACGCATTGTGGCTTTCACGACAACGTCGCTGATGGCTCTCGGAATATTCTCATCCACGACGCAGGCCGGAATAACGTTATACTTGCTGCGTTTAAGCGCAATGGATCCCGCGGATTCACCGTCGAAGGGAACAGCGCCCACAAGCATCTCATAGAACGTGACGCCAAGGGAATAGATATCGGTACTCTTATTCGTGGTGCCGTCTGCCTCCTGCTCGGGAGCCATGTAATAAACGGATCCGTCCCGGTCGCCGGCAGTCTTCGTGTAAGAATCGGGTCTGTCGGTCTTCGCGATACCGAAGTCAGTGAGAGTAACGTGTTTGTTCTCATCCACCAGAATGTTCTGGGGTTTTACGTCCTTATGAACAACGCCTCTGGAATGAATGTAGCAGAGTGCCGCCAATACCTGTTTTATGATCTCGACACAGTCGGGCCAGTCAAGGGCTCCTCCCTGGCGGATAAGTTCGTCAACGTTTACGCCGTCGATCTTCTCCATTGCGATGTAATGCCTGCCGTTGTAATGGCCGAGGCCGTATACTTTAACGATGTTGGGATGCCTGAGGCCGCTGAGATTTGAAGCTTCGCGGACAAGCCTGTCCACGTTCTCCGAGCTTCTGGCATACTCGGCTTTAAGGACCTTCAGCGCAACGTCAATGTCAAGGATCTTGTCCCTTGCCTCATAAACAACAGACATACCTCCCATGCCTAGGAAGTTTTTAACCTCATATCTGTTATTAAGTATTGTTCCTTCAGGTATTAAGTCAGTAATTTCCATTCTTCCGTACCGGGGTGAGACCCCATAAAATCATATCCTTATGAGTTCAACGGTTATGTCATCCTTGCTGCCGAAGCCGAGAGCGCATTTCACAAAGGATTTGCAGAGTGTTTTGCATGAGCCGTGCTCATTTTCTTTGAATATCGCGCTGATCTCAAGATCGTCTGCAACCGAAGTCAGGCCGTCGCTGCAAAGCAGGAACAGATCGCCCTTTCTGTAATCGGCAGTGTAAATATCAGGAAGTCCTCCGGGGCCTTCTCCGGATAAAAATCCCATTGCTTTGGTGATAGCATTCGTGGAAAGATACTTTTTGATATCTTCGCGGGTGTATCCCTTGTCAAGCATCAGCTGGGCAATGGAATGGTCCTTCGTGATCTGGCAGAGTTTCCCTTCCCGGAAGCAGTACGCCCTGCTGTCTCCCGCGTTGCAAAGAAGAGCTTTATCTTCTCCGTCTATAAACGCGATCAAAACGATGGTGGAGCCCATATCCTTTCTTTCCGGGTGTTCCGCCTGATCGTCTTCTATGGACCTGCTGACCGAGACTACAGTGGCTGTAATGAACTTACGAAGAGACTCTTCATCTTCATAGCGGTAATTCTCTGCGGCATTGATAAAGCCCGACACCGTGATGCTTCCCGCCACGTCTCCCGCGGCGTGGCCGCCCATTCCGTCGGCGACAACAAAAAATCTGACTTTCCCGTCAGCGGAGCTGCAGCTTCCGAATGAATCCTCATTTACGGTCTTTCCGAAGCCAAGGCGGCTGATAGCATAGCTTTCCAATGTTGTTGTCACCTCCTTCAGCCAATTCAGGAATTAAATAAACGGCGAAGCTGACCGCGGCAATGTGATTCTACATTAAAAACTTTAAAATAAGCTTTTAAAAGGAAAAAATCAAAAGCCGCAGGTAATGATCAATAATAAATTATACTACTTTTCCACATATATTCAACAAAAGACCGCCGGCATATATTGAGCCGGAGAGGCTCATGCTTCTTTGTCGGCGGACAGTGACTGATCCGCGCTTTGTTCTGTTATTACGCTCTTTCTCAGCTGTCCGCAGGCCGCGCTGATATCTCTGCCCAGCTCACGTCTTACGGTGGCGGGGATACCCTTCTCTTCAAGCATTTTCGCGAATCTGTTTATTGCCTCACGGTCCGGCCTCTCGAAGCCTGTGCCGGTGACCTTGTTGACCGGAATGATATTGACGTGGCATTGAAGATGCGAAAGTCTCGCGGCAAGCTCATTGGCGTGTCTTGCGGAATCGTTGACACCGGAAATAAGGGAATACTCGAAGGTGACTCTTCTGCCTGTGAGCCTGACGTATTCCCTGCAGGCCTTAAAAAGCTCGTCAAGAGGATAGAGCCTGTTTACAGGCATGATCTCTGACCGTTCGTCGTCAAATGGATTGTGAAGGGACACGGAAAGCGTCACGGGAATACCCTCTCCGGCAAGTCTTATGATATTCGGGACAATACCGCAGGTGGAAAGAGATATCTTTCTGGCGCTGATGTTGAGACCGTCTTCGGAGGTGATAAGCTTGAGAAACTTGATGACGTTGTCGTAGTTGTCAAGCGGCTCGCCAATGCCCATAATAACCACGTGGCCGATCCTTATGTTTTTGTCTTTATTGACGGCAATTATCTGGCCAAGGATCTCGCCGGGGGTGAGGTCTCTGGAAAAGGCAATACCGGAGGATGCGCAGAACCTGCAGCCCATCCTGCAGCCTGCCTGAGAGGAGACGCAGACGGAATAGCCGTAGGAATATTTCATCAAAACGGTTTCCACAAGAACTCCGCCTGATACTTTGAAGAGATATTTGGCGGTCTCATCAAGCTTTGACTGTCTGACAGAGACAATCTCGGGAAGACCGGAAACCGCAGCTTGCGAAAGAACCTCTCTGTCTTTTTTTGAAAGAGAAGTGATATCCGGGATATCATCTCCCGCCAGGATCCTGCCGTAGATCTGGGAAGCCCTGTAACGGGGCATATTCAGAGAGGAGACAAAAGCGGCAAGCTCCTCCCGGTCGAGATCCAGCAGTCTGATTTTTTGTAGATCACACATAATGCGATAAATCCGTTAATAATACAAAAGACCCGGTATTTGACGTTACGGCTTCACGGGTCTATGCAAATCTTCCTTCTATTTTGTGGCCGTTGAGGTATGCTGCCGTATCCATCTTTTTGGAATTTTCAGGCTGTATCTCATAAATGTTCAGTGCGTCCTTGCCGCACTTAACCGTAAAATACTTTTTGGAAACGTTGACAACGGTCCCGGGTTCGAAGAAGCTGCCGTCTTCTGCGACTTCAGCTTTGAAAAACTTAAATTTGATCCCGTTCAGCGTGCTGTAAGCCCCTGGCTTGTCGTTAAGTCCCCTGATCAGGTTTCTGATCTGATAAGCGTCGTTGTTCCAGTCGATCCGCTCTTCGTCTCTTTCAAGCATAGGCGCGAAGGTAGCTTCAGCATCGTTCTGAATTATCCTGCTGACGGTGCCTGCCTCAAGACCTTCTATAGTTTTAACGATCAGTTCCGCTCCGATAACTTTAAGAACGTCATGGAGTTCCGAAAAAGTCATGTCAGGTCCGATGCTTACCTTTTCGAAAAGAAGCATATCTCCGGTATCCATACCGATATCTGTCATCATGGCGGTGATCCCGGTCTCGTTGTCGCCGTTCATGATTGCTCTCTGGACGGGATTGGCGCCTCTGTATTTGGGCAAAAGGCTGGCGTGGACGTTGACTGTACCCTTCTTCGGCATTGCGAGTATTTCGGCGGGCAAAATCTTTCCGTAGGCGCAGGTGACAAAATAGTCGGCTTTGAAGTCTGACAGTTCCTCGTAAAACTCCGGCGTTCTGATCTTTTCAGGAGAAAGTACAGGTATGCCAAGAGACAGCGCCATTGCTTTGACTTCGCAGGCACTCATTTTTCCGCCGCGGCCCTTAGGCTTGTCTGCCTTGGTGACGGCGCATATAACGTCAAAATGATCGTATAGACTTTCAAGAACGGGTACCGCAAATTCAGGAGTTCCCATGAATACGATCTTAATGTTTTTTGAATTTTTCACAAGGTCCTCCGCAGCCGGTCAGTTATCCTCGACTCTCTCAAACTCAACGGCTTTATCTTTATACAGGATCCCGTTGAGATGATCAATTTCATGGCAGAATATAACTGCAAGAAAGCCTTCAGCTTTTATTGAGACCTTCTCGCCGTTTTCATTGATGGCCTCCAGACTGACGGTCATAGGCCTTTTACACCTGCCTCTGAAGCCAGGAACGCTCAGGCACCCTTCAACTGAAAGCTGTTCACCATCTTCTTCGATAATAACAGGATTGACAAGCTTGAAAACGTTGCCCTCACGGTCATCTACAACTATCATCCTTTTGGGGATGCCGATCTGGGGCGCGGCAAGACCGACCCCGTCCTTTTCATACATAGTTTCAAGCATATCGTCAAGGATCTTCCTGATCCCGTTGGTTACTTCTGTGACCTCTTTGCACACTTCCCTGAGAACAGGATTATCGTCTGTTCTTACGTTTCTGATAGCCATAAAATTATCTCCAATATAATTTCCCGGATTACTGTCGCGGATATCTTTTCCGCATCACATTTATAACAGCTTGATAATTATAAGACAGTTAGGAAAAAACCGCAACAGCAATGAAATCTGATTTTTTATATTTCATAAAAAAGGTGATCCCCGATCAGGAACCACCTTCGTTAAAACTTATCAATGGTAAAGAATCATTCCTGAGGATCGGAACCCTCCTCCGGAATTTCCTCCCGGGTCTTTCTCCTTGAGGCGTTTGGCTCCAGATTAATGAAGAACTGCAGAAAATACGTGGCGATGAAGACCACGAGGGCAACCGTCATATTGTTATAAACGCCAAAGGGTTCGTAGAGGAACAGAACGACAGCAGAAGTTAAAAGAAGAAGGCTCTTAATTATGACCCTTATCAGGTACTTTTTGTTCTTCAGCATATCTCTGTTCGCGATAACAGGAAGAACGACTTCGATGACGATAACGCTGAGGACGGCAACGGCAAGGAATATAGTCGATCCGACTTTCTTAAACTCGCCGAAATTCAATACGTCAAATTCGATCAAAAGAAACGCCACAAGCGAAACAAGAATTAAAACGTACAAAAGATTTGTAATCAGATTTCTGTATTTCATGCTGGTTTCAGGCCCCTCTGAAAATTATCTTCATAAAATTGATAAAGCCAGGCAAACATATATCGCCTTAACATTCAAATATAGTAGCAAACATTCTTTAAAGTTCTCTTAAAAAAGGATATTCAGCGCAGCACAGTTTTAAAAAATGCTGAGACTGAATATCCTTAAAGTTTTACCGAATTATTTAAACGGTAATATCGATACCGTTTTCAAGATCCATGGGAACGTTTATCTGTTCGCCGGTTTTCATATTCTTGACGGTGACGGTAGCTTCGTCGCACTCGCTCTCACCGCAGACAAAAACGTAAGGGATCCCAAGCTTATCCGCGTAGCCCATTTTTGTGCCCATTTTACCTCCGTTAAGATAAGTCTCCACCGCAAAACCTTTTTTTCTCATGGCGGCCGCTACTCTGAGAGCATATTCAACGGTATCGTCCATCGGAACGGTGAGGATGTCGGCGACAGACGTTTTTCCGGTTTCCTTCAGAAGCCCGGACTCCTTCAGCTGGCTGAACAGTCTTGAAAGGCCGATGGCAATGCCAACTCCCGGAAGCTTCTGGTTGGTGTAGTTGGAAGCGAGCTCGTCGTATCTTCCGCCGGAACAAATGCTTCCCAGCTCCGGATGATCGTCAAGGAAGGTCTCATAGACGGTACCCGTGTAATAGTCAAGTCCTCTTGCTATCCTGAGATTCACCTTGAAGGACTCAGCAGGCACTCCGTAAGCGCCGATAGCACCGCAGACCGTTCTAAGCTCTTCAACGCCCTGACGGAAAAGCTCCTGATCAATATTCCATTTTCCCACTTCGGAAAGAACCTCTTCAGGGCTGCCGCAAAGTCCCGCAAGCTTAAGAGTGGCTTCAATGCACTCCTTGCTTATTCCAAGTTCCGTCAGCTCTTTGGCAACAGCCTCAGGACCCGCCTTGTCCAGCCTGTCGACTGCTCTTAATACCTCGGTGATATTGGAAACGCCAAAGGACTCAAAGAACCCGCCAAGGAGCTTGCGGTTGTTGATCATGATGGTAAAACCGCCAAGGTCAAGAGCCTTGAAGGTCTGGTAAATTACTCCCACGATCTCGGCGTCATTGAGAACGGAAAGCGTGCCGTTGCCGACAATGTCGATGTCGCACTGATAAAATTCTCTGAATCTGCCTTTCTGAGGCTTTTCACCTCTGTAGACTCTGCCGATGTGATACCTCCTGAAGGGGAAGGTTAGCTCACCGTAGTGCAGACTGACGTATCTGGCAAGAGGAACGGTCAGATCAAAACGAAGTGCAAGGTCGCTGTCGCCCTTCATAAATCTGTAGACCTGTTTCTCGGTATCGCCGCCGCTCTTGGCAAGAAGAACTTCAGAGCGCTCAATGACCGGAGTGTCGATCGGAAGAAATCCAAAGCTTTCGTAAGAGGCCCGGATCGTGTCCATCATTTTATTAAACAGTATCTGATCCGACGGGAGAAATTCATTAAAGCCCGAAGGAAGAGAAGGCGATATTGTTTGTTTCTTTTCGTTCGATCTGTTATCCATAGTTAGATCCTCAAATTTAAAAATTATTGCTTAAGGTAAGCATCCCCGGATAATTATATAATTATCTTTTCAAAAACAAAAGACCCGGCGCGAATTTCCGTACCGGGTTTTTGGTGACCCATCGGAGGCTCGAACTCCGGACACCCTGATTAAAAGCCAGGTGCTCTACCGACTGAGCTAATGAGTCGTGCGTTTTTTAAGCGCCGCATTATATTAACAAATACCTTCGTACCTGTCAAGCACTTTTTTGAAAACAAATAACGTTTAAGGATCAATAAATTATACGCACGGAGGCAGTCTTAAAGCATCCGTGCGTAATAACTGGTAGTTTATTGATAAACCATTCAGAAAACTATTTCTGTCATGAAGGGTCAGACTCGTAAACGAAGTTTTCCAGAAGTGCTGAATAAGTGGCTACCTCGTGCTGCTTTTGGAGAGTATCAAGCTTCCCGCTTAATGCCGCGTTCATCGCGAACTGTCTTATAGGATACAAGTCGGACTTTGAATTGATGGACAGGACTTCGGAAAGGACCGAATTGATGTTTCCTCCGCCTCCCGCCGCCACGGCAATTGTCGTCAGCTCCTCGGCGATGGACTTTCCGTTCTCCGGATCAAGTCCGGCATTTTTAAGCGAATGCTTTTCCTCATAATACTGCTGAATGGTCAGGCCGCTCAGCATGTTGGATATGGGTCTATAAAGATTGTTTATAGTACTGACAAGTCTATTGCTGTCCGGAAGGACTATATCTGTACCCGGTCTGAAGAATCCAAGTTCCTGAGGCGGGAGCCAAATTATGAAGTCAGCGGGGTTGACAATATTGAATATGTTGTCGGAATTCTGATTCACTTCCTCGCTTCTGATGCAGCCGGGAGTGGCGAAGGAATAGACAAAAACGTCTTCAGAGCCGAATTCTTCGTTATAGAGAAGCCCCAGGAGATCAGCGCAGGCGGCTCCGCGGCTGTGACCGGTAAACAGGAATACGGGATCCTCGATATTGGCGGTCCTGTTTTTAAGAGTGCTGAATACCTCGTTAGAGGCCTGAAGGAAGTTTTCGGCGTAAAGTGCGTCATTGTTGTGTGAAGGAACAAAGTCGAGATTTGAATACCATTCACCGCCGGAGGTTCCTCTGATAACGACGATGACTGCGTTGCGAACCTTGCCTTTGTAATTGACAGTTGATGTGCCGATGGTATAAGCAACGGTGTGGGACTGGTCGTCGGTAGCCTTGTTGTAGTTCCTCTGGTTGCGTGCCTGTACTTTGAAGCCGATTGCGTTGAGGGAGGCTTTAACGTCCGCGGCGGCCTGGGAATTGTTGAGCTTAATAACTTCTTTGGCGAACTCAACGTCAAATACCGTATTGTCCTCAGGGAAAACAAGATTCGAATCGACCACAGGTTCCGCAGTAGGCTCAGCAGTAGGCTCCGGCGTCGGAGTCGGATCAGGCTCGGGATTGAGTTCTATATTCCAGCCCGCAAGGTAGCGGCTCAGGATTATTGCGTCCCAGTCGGAGACTTCACCGTCCTTGTCTATATCAAGGACTGAAAGATCGATATCCACATTCCAGGCGGCAAGATAACGTTCGAACATAATGCCGTCCCAGTCTGTGACCTCACCGTCTCCGTCGGCATCGCCAATGAGTTTGTCAAGGATCACGACATTAGCTTCGGCATTCGCAAAGGTTACCTTCCCGCCGACAGCGGTTCTGGCCTCTATATGGTTCACCGAAACGGAATATGATCCGGGAGCGGCAGTATCCTTGGCTTTAAAGGTGATCACGGCAAAGTCACCGTTATTCACGTTGTTTTCAGAAGCCAGAGAGTCGGCCCATCTGAGTATATAGGGAGAAGAAACAGCGGCGGCAGGAGTGGTATAGCCTGCGAACAGACCGAGATCTTCAACCTTGACAAGTTCAAGAGCGTAGGTGTCGTAAGCAATGTTGTTTCTGATCGAAATAATACCGGGATTATTAACAACCGATACAATGACCTCAAAGGTCTCTCCCGGGAGGCACTCGGCATTTGAAATTCCGTAAGCCGGAGCATCGCCTTCGGCAAAAGACAATACGATCCCCGACGATAACATCGAGAGCAATATCGCGGCAACAAGTGTTAAAGACAGTAGTTTTTTCATAATATCACACCCTTCTTCTTAAGCAGTTATAAAACATTTTCAGTTACAGCCTAAAAGCCGCAAATGAAGGAATTTTCTTTATTATACCAGTTCAAACTTGATTTTACTATAAAGAATCCGGGGCAATGCGAAAACACGTATATGCCCCGGGAAGTTTCAAAGATCAGCCGTTGTATGCGGCTTCAAGTGCCTCATAGAGCTGTGCTCTTGCGGCGCGCAGATAGGTGTCGTTGTTTGTGTAGGTAACAACGCTGGTGCAGACCTTGGAGACCATATCATTCATCGCTTCTTCGCCGAGAGCATCCCCAAGCATAGTCAGCATCTGGTAGTCCTCGATTCCGTCTCTGATGAGCTCAAGTCTGATGGTTGGAACGGGATAGAGGCTGTGCTGGATATGTCCGCTGTAAATGAGCATGCCGTCGCCCTTGGAATTGTGCTCCCAGGGCTCGCTGGTTCTCCAGTAGCTGACGTTCCAGTAGTCGACAGCCCAGTAAAGCATTCCGGTTACGCCAAGCTGCTTCATCTGCCACAGGCTGACGATAGCCTCAGTGCCGTCGTTGTCGATCTGCCAGTTGCAGTAAGGCTGAGTGGGATTGATGCAGATGTATGCCCAGAGCTCACCGCCATTTTTGACGCCCTCGCGTACTCTGTCATAGTATACGCCGTATTTGTTGTCCTGAGCAACGCTCTGGAGGAAGGTGGCTCCGCCTCTCCTGGAAAGCTCTCTGGGAGTAAACGCGTCAAGCTTCGGGCAGTAGATGTTGGTGTAATTCATAACAAAAGCGACAGAATCCCAGTCGGATTTGTTGATATTGGTGATTGCACCTGCGGTCGTGAGTTCAAGGTCTCTTTCAATAGGAATGACCATCCTGTAATCCGGGTCGATGGCAGCAGCCTTTTCCGCGGCATTTTTCAGAGCGACAAAGTGAGCCTCGGTCCTGGGCTCGTCGGCTTCGCCGGGGTAGTAGATGATCTTACTGAGCCACATCGGTTTTTCGGTGTAGCCGTCATTCACGAGATCATCCCATGCGCTGTAATCGTATACGGACCATCTTGCCGTATTGACTCTGGCGTCATTCATGATGGCAACGCCTCTCGAAGACGTCAAGCCGTAAGGAAGATCCATTATGTTGATCCTGTACTTGAAGAAGAATTCATAGTAATTCTTCATAACGTCGTTCCACTCGGTGCTGTCGTATCCGTCTCCGCCAGCTGGGTAGGAATTCGAAACGTAGCTGGGCCAGAGCGCAAATGATGTTCTGAGGGCAGTCTCGTCGGTAAGAGCAAAATCGTAGACCTTGACGGCTATCGGAGACCGTTTGATCTCTTTTCCGGTATCGGCGTCAAATACATGGATAACAGAATTGTATAAGCCCGCAGGGGTATCCTTTGTCGTGGTTAGTCTGATCATAAACGCCTGAGAATTGCCGGCGGCCACGGAGATCGGAGCCTTAAGATCCAGCAGAGCGTCCGGGATCATTTCATGGGCGATATTATGGTAGAACTCATAGGTGATCTCCGGAACGATAGTATTTCCGTTGCCGTCATCGAAGGGGTCGACTGTAATGCTGACGTTCATATCCTTAGACGGTGCAACGAAATACTGGGCGTTCTCGGATTCGTTCTTGGCCATGTTGATGGTGTATCCGGAAAGATCGGTAGGTTCGACAACGGTCTTAGGAACCTTCTGGGTTGGATGGTCGAACCAGACCGAGATCCCGTCGTCCTCATCGGGCGCTTCAAGGATCGAGAAAGCCAGAGGATCGCTGTAGGAAACGTCTGCACTGTTAAGTTTGTACTGAGGCAGGCTGACGGCTTCAAGAACGTCGTTGATATCATCCGATACCACTACACCGCCAAGGTAGATCCGGCCTGTATTTCTTGTAAGGCTGGACAGTCTGAAGGTGATCTTCATCATACTGGCGTGGTCTGTGCGGAGATGCTCAAGGTCAAAGAACATTCCCTGCCAGCCGGTCTCGGAAACAGTAAGGTCGCCCTTTGTCTCCACAGAAACGAGCTTTCCGGTCAGATCGGCATAATTGTTAAAAGTGACGGTGCAGCCCGCGTTGTCAACGGTCTTAATAAGGATCGCAAGATATCTCTTCTGCGAGGGATACTGACCCTGCAGCGACGCCAAAGCTCTCAGATCAAGAGTTATCTTCTGGCCCGCAGTAGCAGGAATTATCTCAATGGCGTTGACGCCGTCAATTGCAGTAAAGGAGACTGTGCCGTTCTCGTAGATCAGATAAGGCTTGGTATCACCCTCGGAAGGCATGGATACAACGTCCGTCATATTCTCACAGCTGTCAGGGTCAACCGGAACGTTTGCGTAAGTAAAAGCCTCTTCCTTATCGGCAAAGAAGGCGATCTCGGAGATGACCATCCAGCCTGTGGGCTTGATGTATGTGGAAGCCCAGTCGATACGAATGGTGCTAAGCTTCTCATGCTGTACCAGAGTGGTATTCGTCATATCGACAATGGTATACTGCCACATGCCGGTATGAACGTATGTGGATTTACAGCTGTCGCCGGCAGCGGGAGTCTGAGTGAATACCTCAAAGTCACCGTCCGTATTCTCGGACTTAAGCTTGAAGACAATGTAAGAGCCGTCAGCTCCGGTCATTTCCTTTTTGCCCGCAAGCTCGGAATATTTGGCAACGTCAAGAGTAACGTAGGGGTCGCCGCTGGAACCGCTGGTGGAACCGTTGCGGGCGTCCTTCACATACAATCCTTCGTCCGTCATTTCCAGGATAGTCTGTTTCAGAGTTCCGATGGCGGGCTTGACGGAATCATTCCAGACGTCGAAAACGTTTTCTCTGTTTTCAACCGGCTCCGGATCCAGCTCGATATCCCAGCCTGCAAGATAACGGGCAAGTATAATGGCATCCCAGTCGGAGACCTCGCCGTCTCTGTCTATATCAAGAACGGAGAGATCCACCGGAGCAGGCCAGGCGGCAAGATACCGGTCAAACATAATTGCGTCCCAATCGGTCACTTCTCCGTCTCCGTCAGCGTCTCCGGTAAGCTTTTCCGAATCATCGTAAGAAATGATCCTTCCGGAGGAGCTTACGGCACCTGTCGAAAGCATTGAGACTATCAACGCGAGGACAAGTATAAGGGTTATGTATCGCTTCATATTATCTCCTTAAGAAGTATTGAAGTTATCGGTTTGGCCGCCCTTACGGACGGCCTGTTCATCTGATAATTATGGATTGCAGAATAAGTAAAATTATTAATGTATCTTTGCAGAAATTAAATTACCGACAGCTATTCTCAGCTGATTATAAAGTTCGCCGTCCGTGCTGTAATTGCCAAGGGACGTGGTGATCTGCTTAATGATCAGATCCGAGGTGCCCTCTCCGTAATAATTGTCAAGGATGGTGAAGTAATCGTAATCTTCCGCACCGTCGCGGACGGACTCAAGCCTCATGGATCCGACAGGGAAAGCGTTGAAGGATTTGTCCTCAAGCTCGTTATAGCGTTCACGGCCGGTGTAAGGCTGTCCTTCGGAATCCTCGAAGCCGTTGTATACGAGCACGCCGTTGCCGTATACGTTGTAAGGATAGGAATTATCCACCTCGTGCTTCTTGCCCCAAGGCTGATCGTCGCCGTGGTTCCAGTCATTTACAAGGTAGTAGAGGAATCCGTCAACGTTATAGAGCTTCTGCTGCCAGAAGAGCAGTCTGTGCTCGATCTCGCTGTCGCTGATGGAAAGCGTGATCTCCGGATGATGCGGAAATCTTGTAACGTACCACCAGACCTCGTCGCCCTCATCCTGAGCAGCGGCCATTCTGTCCTGGAACGTACCGAGATTTCTCTCAAGGATCGAAGTGTAATACTGAGTCATCAGCATCGGGTTGTTCTTCTGATCGGCCATGGTGTTGAAGAAATAGGTCTTCGGGCACCATACGTTTACGTAATCTTCAACGTATTTGAAGTAGTCAACGGTGGAATCCTTGTCGAGAGCAGCGTTGATATGCATCGGGGCAATGACCTTCGTATCCTCACCGAAAACGTTTTTGATCAGTGAAGCATAGTAGATAAGCTGATCCAGTTCACCCTTGTTCTTTGGCTCGTCGATGGGATAGAAATATGCCTTTTTGAGCCACTCGTTGTTCTGCTTGAGGTAATTGTACGCGGACTGTATTCTTGTCTGCGTAACCTTGTCTGTTCCGAAGCCGACGGGGTTGAAAGCCTGCACTCTCGGGTCATTGAGGTATTTGTCAACTCTCTCGTCGGCAAAAGGATCATCGTGGTTCTTATCGGCGTCGAGATAAGGAATGTTGTATGCGTTGACCTTATTTTCAAGCAGGTACTCGTAGTATTTCGCGTAGGTAAGGCCGTCGTCGCCAACGTACATAAACGGAGGATTGTAAGAGTAAATATTCCACCAGCTGAGGTCCGCAAGGATCTTGCAATTTGAAGCGTCGGGAAGAGTGAACTTCCAGACGAAAACGTAAACGTTGGCTTTCTTAACTTCTTTGCCCTCCTGATCCTCAATCGTGAGAACAGCAGAATACTGGCCTGCGGGAGTGGTCTTGTCGGTGTAGACCTTGATCAGGAACATCTGGCTCTTACCTGCCGCAAGATCAAAGCTTCCCTTGAGTTCAGGGAGAGGATCAACGATATCATCACCTTCAACGTCGTCAAAGTAATAGCCTTTGCAGATCGTATGTCTCAGCGTATTGCCGGAACCGTCGGTAAATTCGCTAAGATTGACCTTAAGGCCGGTCTTATCGGCAGATGACGCAAGCAGGAACTGACAGCCTTCGATCTCGTTCTTGGCCATTCTGATCTGGTATGTGTTTTTGCCTGTGGAAGTAAGTTCGTCCTGAGGAGTCTTAACGAAGGCGTCGTCGAACCAGAGATCGATCTCATTGTCTTCATCGGCAGCGGTGAGCTTATCGTTGGAAACAGCAGGAGCGTTGTCAACGGCACTTTCAATAAGGTTCGAAGCAGCCAGCTGCTGCTCATCGGTAAGAGCGTGAAGATCTTCGGAAGAGACCAGAAGATCGGCAATGTCATCAAGGCTCTCGAAGAAAAGGATCTCGCCAATGTAAAAAGACTCGCCCGCAGAAGCCGCGGTGAACATAAAGTCGAATCTGAATCCGTGAACGTTGCCGGTCCAGCCGTTGGCGTCGGACATATTGTATATCAGGTACTGCCAGCCGTCCTCGCCGTTGTTGAAGCTTCTGGTTCTGCTGTAGCCGACTGCGGGGCCGTAAATATTACCGGAGAAATAGAATACTTCGCAGCTGGTGTTGGAGCAGTTCTCCTGTCTGATCTTCAAAACAAAAACTTTGTTGGCGGTGGCGGAGGGAGCCGCAAAGCCGTAGGCCTTCAAGTAGTTTTCAATGTTGAATGATATATACGGATCGTTTGTGGCCGCAATGGTGGAAAGCTTAACGACCTTGCCGAAATCAGCGTCATCAACAAGAGAGACCGAAACGGAATTTCCGCCGCTGAAATGACTGAGTATTTTGGATCCGTTCATAGTGACCTCGGTGGAGGAGATCGGACCCAAAGGTACCGGAGTCGCGGTAGGCTCCGGAGTAGGTTCCGGTGTAGGTCTGGGAGTAGGTGTCTCCATGGGCTTCAATTCAACGTTCCAACCGCAAAGATAGCGGCTGAGGAGCATTGCGTCCCAGTCGGAGATCTCGCCGTCGCCGTCGATGTCAAGGCAGATGAGATATATCTTGTCAATAGTCCAGTTGGCAAGGTACCTGTCGAAGAGCATCGCATCCCAGTCGGTGATCTCACCGTCGCCGTCAGCGTCGCCTGTAGCGGGATATGAGACCTCCAGCTTCACGCTGGCGTCGTTGAAGGCAACCTTTTTGCCAAGAACATTTCTGGCCTCGATATGAGAAAGGGTCACCGTGAAAGAGCCGGGATTAAGCGCCTCAAAAGTGAGCTTGACGATATCGCCGTTGGAATCGTTGTTTTCGGCGGCAAGTGAATCGGCCCATCTCAGAATATAAGGAGATTTGACGTTAGCCGCCGGCACGGTCCATCCGTTAAGAAGGCCGAGATTTTCAACCTTTTTAAGCACCAGATCCTCTTCGTCATATGAGATCTGATTTCTCAGAGATATGATTCCGGGGTTGTTTTTTATTGACACGTAGAGCTCGATCTCATCGCCGAAATAGGAATTAACGTCTCCGCTGAAGCTGTAGCCCGGCTGGTCTGACCCGGCATCATCTGCAAAGGAAACGGTTCCCTGAGCGAACATTGAGAGCACAAATGTCAATGCAATTATGAAACAAATCGATCTTTTCATAAAACCTTCTCCCAAAACTTAGATGTATTTTCAGGACCCGGGACGGACTGGGTCCGGCAGCCCCGGGCCATCTCTTACTTACTGTCTTATGAACATGAACGCACCCGCGGGAATGCCTGCGGAATTGCAGAGATTTATATCCTCTCCGAAATAATAGCCTGTTTTGACGTTGTAGGCTATACCGTAGAACTTGGACTGTAATTTTACGTGGACTGTATCGGGGCTGACGATCGTTCCTTTGACTTCATTGCCGACCGTATTACTTCTTGTGACAAGATTGAAGCCCTTAACGATATCGCTGCCGTCGATAGTCTTAAGACCGTCGCCGACGTTTTTATATTTCAGAACAGCGGTCAAACCGTCTTCGGAATAAGTAACGGATTCCAGTATAGGCCCTGAAGCGTTGTCCATGGTGATGCCGCCCTCACCGTTGTAGGCACAGGCGATCTTGGCGGCTCTCAGAGACTGCTCGTATTTGCAGTCAGGATGCAGGTTGTTCCAGTGTTCTCTGTTGTTCCAGATGTCGCTGGACTGGACCTGGAAAAGATTGTCGGCCATGGTGACCATATTGCCCATCATTCCTCTGATCTTGCCAACGTCCATATACTGCCAGGAAGTTCCCGTGTAGCCTGCGGGCTGGGTGTACATGGATGGGAATTCTATAAAGTAGACGGGGAAGTCTCTGTTTATAATGTTGTGTGTTCCGCGCATATACTCAACATATTCCGTAAAGAGCTTCGGGTAGCGGTTAGCTTCTGTAGCCGGATGGTCGCTTTCGCCCTGATACCAGAGTATACCGGCCATGGGCATGCGCTGGAATGGAGCCATGAATTCGTTGTAAAGGAATCTGGAAGTGACCGAATATGAACCTTTGGACATGTAGCAGTTCTGAGTCGCGTCATACCGGTCGATATCGTTGTTCTCGGCCACCTCGTTGCAGAGGAAAGCAACGATAGGCTGGCCGTTTCCGTCGATCTCGATCATACCGACCGGAACCTCGCAGTCTGTAAGAAGACAATAGTTACGGGCAAAAAGATAGCCAATGGCTGAAAAGTTTGAAATGTTGGAACGGTTCGCGATCCTCCAGGAATTCTTGCGGGTAATATCTTTCGCCTCCTCGTCGCCGCCTCTCTTCACGGTCGTATTGGGAGAATTCTGAGTGTTGTAATTGATCCTGATGGGAAGACTGTTGTAGTCCGCGTTGCGTCCGCATTTTTCAATATCGTTGGAATCGACGGAAGCCCAATGCATATTCATATCATAAGCGGTGTTGGACTGTCCGATGACCATGTAAACGTCGCCAATGAGAACGTCCTCAAGGATGACCTCCATAGATTTGCTGAACACCTTAATGTCGTTTCCCATGTCGGCACAGGCGGAAAACGATCTGTCGAAGACGATCATCCACTCGCCGTCTTTTACGGTGGTCATGGCCCTTTCGCCCATAAATTCCGCTGAAATAATGCCGCCCTCGGCCTCTTCGCCGGCAAAGCCCCAGATCTTGAGAGGCTCGTTTCTCTGGACGACCATGTTTTTCGAGAATACTTTGGCGACGGTGAATTCGACAACAGCAGGCTGCGAAGGAATGACTTCCGGTTCGTCAGGCAGCTCGTCTATTTTCCAGCCCGCAAGATATCTGCCGAGAAGCATTGCGTCCCAGTCGGAGAGCTCGCCGTCCTTATCGACGTCCATCGCATTAACGTTTAACGTGACCGGCCAGGCCGCAAGGTAGCGGTCGAAAAGGATACCGTCCCAGTCAGTGACAGTACCGTCCCGGTCAGCGTCTCCTGTCAGAGGGCTCGTGACAAGAACGTTTACGCTTGCACCACGGAACTGGATCTTAGTGCCGTCGATATTTCTCGATTCGACGGGATCGATCGAAATTTCATATTCTCCGGAAATAACGTCGTCGTAGACCGAGAAGGTAAGCTTAACGATCTGACCGCTGGCGTCGTTGTTAGCAAGAGCCAGAGAGTTTGCCCATCTGAGAGTAAAAGGAGAGCTGAGCTCTGAAGGAGGCGTTGTAAACCCGTCAAGCAGGCCCAGATTTTCAATTTTTTCGATCTTAAATGCATAAGCGTCGAATTTGACTGAATTTCTGAGAGATATAATACCCGGGTTGTTAAAGATAGAAACGTAAACGTCAAAGGTTTGGCCCTTATAAACATCCTGTGCTTCTATATAATAGGTCGGTTCGTCGGTGGATATATAGGTACCGGCTTTGGGCGCTTTATAGGTAATTATCGCGGGACTATCGTCGCCGTTAAAAACGACTGTCTCGCCGTTTGTAAGTCTCGCACACACCCTGATAACGTGTGAACCGGCATCCTTAATACCGGAAACGTCGACCGTCACATAATAGTTTGTGCCGAGAGATTCGGTTGCAAGATATTCATCGGACGTTACTCTGAAGGATTCGTCAAAAACCGGATCATTGTCGTCAAGAATATAGCCAAAGCAGTCGAAGGCAGTCTGCAGGTAAGAAGATTTCTTGGTATATTTGTAAGAGCCGGAAAGACCGATCGTGTCGATCAGTTCCAGTGAACCGTCAATGCCGGACTGAAGTGCGGCTATCTGAGCAGCGCCCTCAGCCCTCTTAGAGCCGTTGACAAAAATACAGTCAAAGGAAGCGGCATCTGCAGCCGGATCAAAGTCACGGATCTGAGCGGCTTTTGCTTCGACAGTCAGGTCACAAGTTTTCATGACGAGCTCGTCACCGTTTGTAAACTTTCCGACGATCTCCAAGGTGTATTCACCTGCCGGAAGCTCACCGATCCCCACAAGCTCCATCATGTTTCTGTCTGATCCGAAGCCTGATTTTGTGAAATCGTCAGCTTCAAACTCCGTTATCCATGGAATAAGATCCGGGGACAATGAAGCGATCTCTTTCCTGTCCCTGTAGTTGTTCGAGCAGGCATATTCCGTCTCATCGTCGATCCTGTAGACGACTTTGTCAACGGAAGTTTCGTTGCTGGCGAACCAGCCCATGATGTAGACTTTGTCGCCCTGAGTTATGGAAAGCTGACCGGAAAAGGCAAGTCCCGAGGATTCGGCCGATCCGACAGTGCCCTGGTATTCTCCGGTGTTGTAAACTTTGTTATTGATATAAACTGCGTCGAGAGAATAATAAACATCGGCAAAAACCCCCACGCAAAGACTCACGGTCAAGACAAGAACTGTAACAACGGATAGAATCTTTTTCATATTCTTCAAAACCTTTCAGCAGCTCCCGCGAAGACATCACTTCGAAGGCGTTAAAATATATAAATATTTTAACACAGCAAAAAAAATCATTCAACTTTTTATTTGCCTTATCATTTCCCGCGGAAACAAAGTCCGGCAGGTTTCTTTTGAGCACGTATTCGCTGTTTCATCATAATTTGAAAGTTGAAATTAAATGCGCTAAGTAGTAAATTTATGCAGGAATTACCGGCCGCGTGCCGGCATAAACAAGGAAGCCGGAACTCATTTCATGGAATATTTATTACTTGCCGGAGCATGCATCTGCTTCTCGGTCCAATTCATATTCTCTAAGCTGTTTCAGAAACGTACCGACGGCACCGTCCACGCGTCAATGTGGAGCAACCTGCTGAGCGGCACCGCCATGTTTATCATATTCTTCTGCATAAACGGCTTTAAGATCGGCTTCTCGTGGACCTCAGCAGGTCTTGCGCTTATCTACGCCCTTTCCAGTATAATCTGCACCTGCGCTTCGATAATCGGCATGACGTCAACAACGGTAGCGGCGATGACTCTATATACGCTCCTGGGCGGCGTTGTTTTGCCCTTCTTTTACGGAGTAATAAGACTCGGGGAGCATCCGTCGGTATTCAGATGGATCGGAGTATCGCTGATGGTTTCAGCGGCAGTCATCCCCTACGTGATAAACAGCATTGAAAAAAAAGAAATACAAACAGGAAACGCGGGGCCTTCTGCCAAAAACAGGAAGCTCACCGCGGCTGTATGCTGCGCCCTTGTTTTTTTGACGAACGGTCTTATAAGCATCGCGACGAAAGCAGCTTCAACGGTCGAGGATGCTATTGGCGAGAACGATTTTATGCTTCTCGGCACCGTCGTGAGGATTGCAGGCTCCGTTTTGATACTTATCTTTCTGGCGCTTAGGGCCAAATCTAAAAACCCGCTTCCTGTTGACCCAATCACAAATGCTCCCGCAAACGCCAAAGCATTCACAATACTGTTTTTGATCAGTTTCTTCTACGCGGTCTTAAACGGCGCCGGCAACATCTTCAGTCTGAACTGCGCCAAAACCATGGATGCCTCCCTGCAGTTCCCGATCATTTCCGCCGCGTGCATCATATTTACAGCTGTCATCGGCCTTATCGCCTTCAAGGAAAAGCCCGGCAAGGGTGACCTCATCGGGATCGTCACCGCCACAGCGGGGATCATTTTTTCGATTTTCTAAAACTTTACAAAAATGCGCAGGTCAATATAACGCACCCTTTTTGTATCATTGATTTTTCTTGCAAACCTTCATTATTTTCTGCAAGCCGCTGCAAAAGCCTCGAATATCTTCATCTGCTCAGGCATGCCCGCGGCAAGATGCTCCGGGTGCCATTGGACGCCAATGCAGAAAGGCAAGCCTTCATATTCCATTGCCTCTATGATGCCGTCGGAACTGACAGCGGAGATCTTCATGCCGGCGCCGGGTTTTTTTACGGCCTGGTGGTGATGAGAATTCACGTATAGATCAGACATACCGCCAATGATGCCGTAAAGAAGAGTATCTTTGGCGACGGTCACGTGATGAGTCGGAATATATGACGGCTGCTCCTGCCTGTGTGTCAGAACAGTTTTACCATCATCAGGAGCATATTGCGCAGCGATATCCTGGTAAAGGTTTCCGCCTGCGGCAACGTTCATGACCTGGATCCCTCTGCATATCGCAAGAACAGGCTTGGCAGGTTTCAGAACAAAAAGCCTTCTGAATAAAGCCAGTTCAAGCTTGTCCCTTTGGGGCTGAATCTCTCCGCAGGCCTCAACAGTTTCCTCGCCGTATTCCGAAGGCAGAACGTCGCAGCCTCCCGCGAAAAGAAATCCGTCAAAAATGTTTACGACTTGTTCAATGTCGTTATCATCAAGGTGCATCGGAAGAAGCACGGGTATGACCCCGGCCCTTTCAAGCACGTCAAAATAGGGAACCGAAACATGATATTTGCCGTTGTTTTCAGTGGACGGCGTAACGGCGACCACCGGTTTTCCGTGATTTCTCATATGAATTATAAAAGTTCAAAAAAGCATTCCGGCAGATTTACCCGCCGAAATGCATTTTAAAAGTCAGACAGTTATCCTGCCTTGATGATCAATAATTCTCGGACCTTACCTCGAAATAGCTCTGGGGATGAGCGCAGACAGGGCAAACGTCGGGAGCTTTGGTGCCGACAACCATGTGTCCGCAGTTTCTGCATTCCCAGACTTTTACTTCACTCTTCTCAAAGACCTCTCTGGTCTCAACGTTCTTAAGGAGAGCTCTGTATCTTTCCTCGTGAGCCTTCTCGATGGCGGCAACGCCTCTGAATTTCGCGGCCAGCTCAGGGAAGCCTTCCTTCTCGGCTGTCTTTGCGAAGTCATCGTACATATCGGTCCACTCGAAGTTCTCTCCGTCAGCGGCGGCGGCAAGGTTCTGAGCCGTTGTTCCGATGCCGTTCAGTTCTTTGAACCAGAGTTTAGCGTGCTCTTTTTCATTGTCGGCAGTCTTAAGGAACAGCTCGGCGATCTGCTCGAAGCCCTCTTTCTTGGCTTTGGAAGCAAAGTAGGTGTATTTGTTCCTTGCCTGGGATTCGCCCGCAAAGGCAGCCTGAAGATTCTTCTCGGTCTGAGTTCCCTCATAGGGATTCTTTTTCTCTTTCTTTTCAGCGCCTTCTACAAGCTCCAGAGCGTCGCCGGCGGCACCGCACAGCGGGCAAACAGGCTCGTCGCCTTCTTTTACTTCAAAAACCTCATTGCAGATAGTGCATTTATAAGTCAACATAAATAACCTCCAATTTTATAATAACGGCCTCATGCCGGTGTTTTAAGCCTTCCAGAGACTGTGCAGGTTGCAGTAAGCATAGACTGCCTGCACCTCGTCGCCCTCGCAGATCGCAAAGCAGGCCTCAGGCTTATCTGTGGGCTTAAGTACTTTGCGCTGGTTTCCGTTCTTGGTGCAGATGGCGATCCACTCGATATAGTGAGGTTCGGTCATGGGATGCAGGACCGATCCTACGGTAACCTTGACTATATTGTCCTTAACCTCATAGACGGGAACGTGCTTCTCAACAGAAGCGTCGGTTGTACCCGGTTCGATCTTCTGCATAGGTTTCCCGCAGCAGAACGTAGGGACCGGTGTATTTTTGACAACGGCAATTATCTTACCGCATATCTCGCAACGATAAAATACCATTTCCATAGCAATACCTCCGTAATTATTATTCACAGCAAGGGTCGTGACCCTCCTGTTATTGTAACCGAATTTAAGTTCCCGGTCAATCTGTTTTGCGATCGGTTCCGGAGCCAAAACGCCCTCGTTTGAAGGATCACGCCAATTTCTCAAGACCGGTTCACTGCTTCGCGGCGATCAGATTTCCGACGGCGGTTCTGAGCAGGTTGAAAAGCTCGGTATCGGTCTTATAGCTGCCCAGAGACACGGTAAGCTGTTTGATGATAAGATCCGAAGTTCCTTCGCCGTAAAGTTCGTCAAGGATCGTGAAGTAGTCGTAGTCATCAACGCCGTCGCGTATTGATTCAAGCCTCAGTGAGCCAATGGGGCCCGGATATCCGTCGCTGCCGTACTTTTCAATGTACTCCGGAAGCGCTCCGCCGGGATAGATCAGAACGCCGTTGCCGTAGGTATCGACCACGGTGCCGCTGACCGCGTGCTCGTATTTTTTGCTCCACTGCTTGGCGTTTTCCCACTCGTTGCACATGTAGTAGAGGAATCCGTCCACGTCATAGAGCTTCTGCTGCCAGAACAGAAGTCTGTGCTGGATCGACTCGTCGCTGATGGAGAGAGTAATTTCGGGGTTGTGGGGGAATCTTGTAATGTACCACCAGACCTCATCGCCCTCTTCCTTGGCGGCAGCCATTCTGCTCTTAAAAGTGCCGAACTTGTTTTCGATGTTCTTTCCGTAGAAGTTGGTGTAAAGAGCGCTATTGTAAGCCTTGTCGGCAAGGGTATTGAAGAAGTACGTTTTGCCGCACCACACGTTGACGTCATTTTCCAGGTATTTAAAGTAATCGGCATTCGTATTCACCAGCGTGTTGTAGTGCATCGGGATTATAAGCTTGTGCACGCCGAAAATATCGGTGTAGATCTTATTGTAGGATATGATCTTGTCGAGCACTGCTTTAGACAGAGGCTCGTCTCCCTCATTGGGGTAGAAATAAGCCTTGTCCAGCCACTCCTGTTTCTGGGATACCATATTGTAAGCTGCCTGTACGTAAGCTCTGAGATAGGTCTCGTTCTGGGTGGCCTCGGGATGTATCTTCCAGCAAAGGGTGTAAGCGTTCATGCGGGGATCGTCAAGATATTGCTTGACTCTTTCATCCCAGAACTGACCCCTCTTTGCGTAAGGAAGAGTGTAGCAGTTTACTCTGTTCTCAAGAAGATATTCGTAGTACAGAGCGTAAAGATCGTCCTCAAGGCCGTCCTGCGTGGTATTCTCCCTGTTGGCGCCGACGATAACAGCCCACTCGTTAAGATCAGTGAGCGTTTTGCAGTTAGAAGCAACAGGCAGTGTGAAATCCCAGACGTAGGCGTAAACAACTGCTTTTTTGATCTCTTTGCCGTCACTGTCCTTCACAGAAACAGTCGCGGAATACTGACCTGAAGGAGTATTCGCTTTGGATTTCACTTTGATGATAAACATCTGGCTCATGTCGGCCTTAAGCGAGAACTCATGCTCAAGGACAGGGATGGGATCAGCCACGGTCTTACCCTCAACGTCCTCAAAATACCAGCCGTAGCATATCTCCTTCTCGAGAACATTGCCAAGGCTGTCCGTGAAATCGGAAATTTCAAGAGTCAGATCCTCCATTGCAACGGGGGCGGCCAGCATCATGTGGCAGCCTTCGATCTCGTTTTTGGCAAGAAGTATCTGGTATGTATTTCTGCCGTTAGATGTGACAGTCTCGGCGGGTGTGTTGTAATAGGAATGATCGAACCAGAGCACAAGGCCCGGATCCTCAAATTCAGCCTCCAGAGGATCATTAGGAACGGCGGGCTGAAGGTCTGCGGCTGATGCAAGAAGCGCGGCAGCTCTTTCAGTGTCCTCGTATGTGAGCTTATTTGGATCGGCGCCCCAGTCCGTGATACCGTCCGGGATAGGCGTCGGCGTAGGTTCTTCGGTGACCTCGGGAGTGGGCTCAGGCGTAGGTTCGGGAGTGACCTTTGGGGTAAGCTCCACGGGCCAGTTGGCAAGGTAGCGGTTTAAAAGTATCGCGTCCCAGTCCGTTACTTCGTCGTCATGATCTATATCAAGAACCGAAAGATCGATCTCCACGGGCCAATAAGAAAGATAACGCTCAAACAACATTGCGTCCCAGTCTGTGACCTCTCCGTCGCCGTCAGCGTCGCCAATGACTGCCTGCAGTATCGTCACCGTGGTCTCGGCGGAAAGAAAAGCAATCTTATTACCGTTGATGTTTCTTGCTTCGATGTGATCGATGCTCACAAAGTAGGATCCCGGCGCGGCTGTTTCCTTGGCATGGAAGGTGATCTTGACAAAAGCCCCGTTTGCAGGGTTGTTTTCAAGAGCCAGAGCGTCCGCCCATCTGAGTATGTAAGGAGATTTTATATCTTTCGGAGGGGACGTAAAGCCGTTGAAAAGTCCGAGGTCTGTGACGGAAACAAGCTCCAGAGCGTACGTGTCATACGACACGGAATTTCTCAGCGAAATAACGCCGGGATTGTTTTCCACGGACACAAACAAATCAAATGTCTTGCCTGCTTTGACGCTCTCGCTGCCGATAATGTAAGCCGGAACCGATTCTCCGTCTTCCCCGTAAAGGACCGGAGAACCTCCGGAAAATATCGAAAAGGCCATCACAACGACCACTGCAAAGCTCAAAAATCTTTTCATAAGTTTTCTCCTAAAAACGAATTAACAAAACGCCAAAACTTTTACAAGCGGACACGTTATTATTTTAGCGTCTCAAGGGAGTTGCTAGCCTCCCGGACCGCTATCGCCAGCTGGTCCGCGCAGGAAGTATTCTTATATCCGCAGGTATTGCCTCTGAGAATGGCCTCGATCTTGTCCACGGTCATTCCGTCAACAAGCTTCGAAACGGCTTTAAGATTACCGTCGCAGCCGCCGACGAAACTAACGTTGGTTATGACGTCGTCATTTATGTCAAAACTGATGGAACGTGAGCAGACGCCCTTTGTTATGTACGTATATCTCATAGTTTCCTCCTTAAAGCTCTCTCTCAGGCTCATGACTTGAACCTCGGAGAACATTAAATAATAATCATTATGATCTTTTCCCGTTGGGGCACAAGGGGTTTTCATAAAGTTTTCCCGTTGTGAAATAATTATAGGACCTGCAGCCACCGGCGCATTTAAAGCCGTAAGCGCAATCGACGCAGGCTCCCGTCAACATAGCTTCGTCAAACTGTCTGTTATAGAGGAAAGCGCCGGGATCGGTCCAGATCTCCTCCAGCGTCTTTTCTCTGAGATTGCCTTCGATAAAGCGGTCGTCGTACATGGACTCGCAGCCTCTCACGTTGCCGATACTGTCGATTCCTATACTTCGAAGGCCTGCCCCGCAGCCCTTAAATACCGCGTCTTTTACGCCTCTTACGTATTCCTCTTCCTCAGTGAAATAGCCGATATTGTCGGCGGCGCCAATGTAAAAGAAGCCGTCCTTCGAGTGAGAGCTGATAAATCTCAGAACAGACAAAGC
>JAGCZO010000080.1 GCA_017959965.1 Clostridia bacterium
TGATATACAAATTCCGATCTTGTGTTCTCGTCATATTCTTTAAAGGCCTTGTCCGGCGTCTTGTCCGGCAGACCTGAACTTAAGATCTCGCCTTCCAGAATAAATTCCTCGACCTGCGCCTTGAAGTAGGGCTTGTTCACATTGGTCTTCATCAGAACGGAGAGGAGAAAAGCCCCAAGGTTGTATTCGAAATGGATAATATCTCCGGTCTCCCTTTCTATTTCCATGGAGCCGTATATCTTCGGCATTTCGCCAAGGCCCGCATCCGAATACTCTGACAAGATCTTAGTGGTGTTCAGGGCAAAATCCACTTTCACGGTCTTTCCGTAATCGACAATATCGATACCGTTCTCCCTGATAAAATCCGCCACTTCCTCATCGGACTCGAATTTTGTCATCTTGAAATAGCCGGTGGAAAGCTCGTTGATCTGCCTGATGTACGTCCAGGTCTCCATAAAGAAAAGACGGGACATTGCTTTGGACATTTTTTCCGAGGATACCGCGTCGATCAGTACGTTCTTGTTGATCTTGCCGCAGAAGCTGTCGGTTTTGTTATTGGCGCTGTCCTTGCCGTCGGTAAAAGCGCTCTCACTGGCCGCGTAATAGTCGTCTCCGTCGATCTTTATGATGAAATCATGGGCAATGGAATAGTCGGAGTCCTGTATGTATTCGGTGTCCTCGCCGTCAACCACTCTCACGGACTTGTTGTAGTAGGTGTACCTCTCGCTCTGGGTCCCGGACAGATAACCGGTACCGTAGTTCATGAGGTTGCTCATGTCAAAAGCCGGCGCCTCCGAACTGTCCAGCTCATAGGACATGCTGACGGTACCCTCTCCGTCATAAGTCATACTGAACGCAATATCGTTGATATCCTTTTCGGAGCTGGCCTCCACGTTGTACTTTTCTCTGAAGGAGATCACAAAGCCTTTTTTGTCGTACTGCGTGATATTGGTGCTGAGTCCGTCCAGCAGCTGCTTCACGATCTGTTCGTCGGTGAGTCTGTTCCGGCTTTCGAAGAACAGAGAAGCGCTGACCGCGGCCACTGCGATGCTGACGGCAAGGACCGCCAATGCAATTATTATCAAGCTCTTTTCACTTTTCATAACCGCACTCCTGTACCTGGTAACGCGAATGTTCCTGACCACCGTGTCGGTCTCAAAGGAACAGAAATCCGTGTCGTGGGCGACCCTTGTCTTGATCTCTCCGTAGGGGCCGACGCTGTTGTATTGGCGGTAAATATCATAAGAAACTTCATGGAGTATCTTTTTGGAGTAGCCTCTGAAGGTGACGGTCAGGTCGGTGTCCAGAGGGAAGAACAGCTCCATTTTTTCGGAAAAAGCGTAGGAATAATACCCCACAGCAAAGCCGCCTTCGCACTCAACGATCTTGCTCTTTCCCCAGGCGTCGCCTTTGACGTTGACCAGGGTCTCACCGTCTTTTTCTACCAGGATGTCATTGTACCCGTCAAATGTGATACGTCCCATGTCCGCGCTGCCCCGAAGAGGAATGACAGCCGCATGGTCTCTCGGGTGGGTGTCGTTGTAGAGGTCCGTGTGGTAAAAGTCCTGAGCCTGCATGTGGGCAAGCACGTTGTCCGTGCTGTGGTTGCTGAAAATGGTGCCGATATAAAGGGCCATGGTCACCAGCTCGTTGGGTCTTTCGGCGAAAATAGCCTTGGCCACGTGGACCAGCTTGCTCTCCATGGAGGCGGCTTCCGGCGAATAGAACAGATAGTCCGCAAACTCCGCGGCCACGATGCCAAAGGGAACCACGGAGCCGTCAATGTCCCCGAGACAGCTGAAAATGATGCCCTCGATCAGCAGCGTCATGGGATCCTCATCCTCTTTTTTCACGTCGGACATGAATGCCATCAGAAGGTCTCTCATACCCTCCTGGTAAAGTCTGACGTAGTCATCTCTGGTGCCGATGGCGTTCACCAGCTCTTCCAGAATAATGGTCTCAACGATATTGGGGTCGTAAAGGGCCTTGGTGTCGTCAACGGACACAAAGGTCATCACCCCGTTCACCGCGGCTCTTACCGCCTCGATCACGTAGCTTGTGAGACCCAGCATTGCCAGGAATTCCTCGTCTCCGGTGATCCCGTTCATGACGATATGGTCGCCCGTAAGTTCGTCCGCGGCGTCGTGCATTGTGCCGTAGAGCGCTCTGGGGCTGTGCCTGTTGGATATGAAGTTGTCAGGATCAAAGAAGAGTGTCGTGATAAACTTGTCCTGGCCGAATCTGGTGAACCCGTACTGGCTCATGGCGACCTTGGGCACAAGGTCGTTGGGGTTTATGATATTGAAAATGTTGTTGTAGATGTAATGCCTGGGGGTCTTGACGGTGGTGGAATAAATATTCGCTCCCTGAGGCGCTTCAAAGGTGTAGGCGAAAAGATCGTTTGGATCCACGTAAGCGCCGCCGCCAAGTGAGATGCTGTCGCCGGGCTCGTTGTCAAGAAGACCCGCGGCAATGTTGACCACCGCTCCGCCCCTGGAAAATCCCGCCATCCAGAGCTTGACCGTCCCCGTTATCTTATACTTCGCAACGTAGCTCTTGAGGAAGGCAATAAGCTTATTCGCGGCGTTGTACCAGCCCTCGTGCATGTAGTCAGACTTCGATCCGTCGCCGAGCCACACGTTGTTTCCCCATTCAAGGTAGTATCCGCCGGAGCGGGGCACCACCGCGATCACCGTGTTATCGCCAATGACTCTGCTCGCGCAGGCGATGCCGATGGTATCGAAGGCCGTCCGCTTCTTGTAGTCTTCGTTTGCCTCAAAATCCGTAAAACCGATGGCGTCAAAAAAGCCGTGCACTCTGTCCGACTGTCCCTGATAATATCTTGTGTCGTTTTCATCCGAAGGTCCGTCGGGATTCATTGAAAACTTTGTCATGTACATTGAAAGAGTGCACAGGTGAGAATTGTAGACCGTCGACGGCCCGGCGAAGAACTCGTCGGAATAGAACATATCCCAGACCTTCCCGTCAACGTCTGTGTAAGTGCAATGCCTTTTGATATATTCCTTCTGCCAGGTGCCCGTGACGGTAACGTCGCAGTCAGGCATCACAAAGCAGTTTCCGTTTATAAGGGGCAACGTGTTTCCGCGGCTGTCGGTCACCGCAAGATCCACCAGCTCCCAGGTCTCTTCGGTGACAGGCTTCAGGTAGACGTAATCGCCTTCCACGGCCCGGGAAATGCTGGGAACGATCCTTCCGCACTCTGTCTGCTGTGAATCGACCCTCTGAAATTTATCAATGGAGACCAGAAGGGTCGCGTCGATGCCCGGCGCGAAAACATTGGCGGTCAGCTCTCTGTTCGGGCCAACGTTATCCCAATCGACAACGCTGATCACCGTTTTCTCATCGCCAATGTAATACACGAGGCTTATATCGGAAACGATATATTCGTCGGATTCGTAGTACGAGTTTTCCAGCCTGAGCCGGTCATTCGTGTATTTCTCTTTCGGGTATTTATCGCTGTACTCCCAGCGCATGTTGAGATTATTGTCCGGGTTGTATTCGTAAGTCACAGGGTCGTGAACGGTATTGGCGTATTTTGAAAGCTCTTCTTCTGACATTTCAGATCCGAGCTTGCCTTCAGGCACGAAATACTTTTCATAACTGATGGTCGCCTTCTCCGCTCCGAACACGCACTGGATATGGACGTCGTAGGGAGGCATGGTAAAGGTGTATGTGTTCTCGCTGACCTCGGTGAGATCCGGGAAATCTTGGAAATATACCATCTGCTTATCGGCGTCCGCGTACCATGAGGCGTTCAGCTTATCGGTGGCAAAGCGGGAGCCCGGACGGAGATCATAGCTTACCGTCACAGTCTCGCCGGGAGCGTAGATTCCGTCTGCCCTGTCAATTGACACGGAGCTTCCCTTTTCCGTCTGATCCGAGTAGGACACGGAGACCGTATGGCTCACCGTTTCGTACTTCACAAAGGTGACGCTTATGATTATATATTTGTTGGTACGGTTGGTCTTGGGCACGACAAAGTGATATTCGTTGTCGTAATAGTGCTCCACCTGAATGGTTTTTCCGCCGGATCTGTAATAAACGTGCCACTCACCCACCTGGTAGCCCTTGTCAGGGTACACCCACAGGCGGACAGTTGCGTTATCGTCAACGTTGTCGCCCGGCGCTGCGATCTTAATACTGCCGTGCTCGACCTCGTCAACGATCAGCTGGTTTTTGTAGGCCGCAAACACAGAAGTCGAGACCGAAA
>JAGCZO010000081.1 GCA_017959965.1 Clostridia bacterium
CGTAAACACAGACGAGACCGTTGATACCGCCAATGCTGCAGAGACAGTTGAAAACGCTGTAGGAGAAACTGCAGATGTAGCCGAAACAGCATCTGTCAACGAAGCAAAGGCCACAGAGGCCGAAGTTAAGGGAAGCAACACAGGCACACCCGAAACTGTTTCCGGGAAGCTCTCGCCCGCACTGAAAAAAGAAATAAGAAACATCTTCATATATGTATTCATCGGAGTGGCTCTGCTGATACTTGTATTTTTCCTGATAAACCTCTTTATCAAAGAGCCTGCCGATTATGTAAAGTTCGACTATACAGTCGTGCTCGGCGCACTCGGAGGAGGTCTGGTAGCCTGGGGAAACTTTTTCCTTATGGGACTTACTGTCCAGAAGGTTGCTTCCGACACAAACGAGGAGCGCGCAAGGAACAGGATGAAGCTCAGCTATACCTACCGTTATCTTATGCAGATAGCCTGGATAGTCTTTGCAATCCTTGTTCCGTGCTTTACCTTCATTACGGGTATTATCCCCTTACTTTTCCCGACCTTAGGGATAAAGATAGCGGGTATTATTTTTAAAAAATATTGAAAAAAAGGAGGTGGAGCAGATAAAAGATGGACATTAACATTGTCGGTCCCAAAGTCTTTTGGACCATCGATCTTCCTTTTGAAGTACCAATACTTGGCGGAAAGATTGAAATCAACGAGACCATGATCATCAGCTGGGTAGTCATGCTGATAATAACCGGCTTATGTATCTTCCTGACACATAACCTGAAAGTCGAGAAGATCAGCAAACGCCAGGCAGTTGCGGAATGGCTCGTAGAACTTGCCGATAAGTTTACACTCGGTAATATGGGCGAGAAATTCGGAAATTTCATTCCCTTCATCGCAGCCCTGTTTTCGCTGAGCATTTTTTCCAACCTGATCAGTCTCCTGGGGGTAAGAAGCCCCACGGCCGATCTGAATACGGAAGCCGCATGGGCTATAGTGGTCTTTATAATGATCACACATCAGAAAATAAAGGCCGGCGGAATCGGCGGATATCTGAAAGGATATACCCAGCCGATCGTATTCCTGACTCCGTTCAATATACTGTCGGAGTTTGCGACTCCCATAGGTATGGCCTGCCGTCATTTCGGTAACATACTCTCAGGTCTCGTAATCAATTCGCTGATCTATGCAGCCTTAGCTGCAGCAAGTGCCGCTCTGTTCGGGCTATTCCTGCCTGAAGCGATCAGCTCGATCCCGTTCTTAGACGTCGGCATCCCTGCATTCCTGTCAGTCTACTTTGACTGGTTCTCGGGCGTTATGCAGGCATTCATCTTCTGCATGCTGACCACAAAGTATATTTCTTCAGCTGCCGAAGGCTAGCCGGAACTCTTACCCGGCACATTCCGCTTCCATCCTGTTTGTGATGGAATGCAAAATTGAAAACTAAATATAACATAACATATCACGGAGGTAAATTTTTATGGATTTCACAGTACTCGCAAAAGGTATTGCGCTTGCAGGCTGCGCTATCGGTGCAGGTCTTGCTCTTATCGCAGGTATCGGCCCCGGTATCGGTGAAGGTAACGCTGTAGCAAAGGCTCTTGAGGCAATCGGACGCCAGCCCGAATGTAAGAGTGAGGTAACCTCAACCATGATCCTCGGCTGTGCCATCGCAGAGACGACGGGTATTTACGGTTTCGTTACAGGTATTCTTCTTATATTCGTAGCACCCGGAATCTTCCTTGGCAAGCTTTGATACCTATCATAATACGCTAAAGGGAGGTTATGGCGCGTGTCGAATGTATTATTTCTTACAGAAAACCAGGAACTGGTTTCGTTCAACTGGACCTTTGTCGCGCAGATCTGTAACCTTTTCATCCAGGTACTTCTTATAAAGAAATTCCTCTTCAAACCCGTGCGTGAGATACTGGCAAAACGCCAGGCCAAAGCTGACGCAGACATAAAGGAAGCCGCTGAAGCAAAAGAAGAAGCCGCAGCCATCAAATCCGAATACGAGCAGAACATGCTCGAAGCAAAGGAAAGGGCTAACGAGATTCTTGCAACGGCTCAGAAGAACGCTTCCGAGAAGAGCGAACAGATGATCAAAGAGGCTACCGCTCAGGCTGCATCCATAAGACAGAAAGCAGAAAACGATATCGCCCAGGAGCGGCGTAAAGCCGTTAATGAGCTCAAGGGTGAGATCGGAAGCATGGCAATGGAGATTGCCGGAAAGGTTATCGAACGCGAGATCAGCGAGAAAGATCATGAAAAGCTGATAGATGAATTCATCAGCAATGTTAAGGCTTAGAAATGAGGTTAAAATGACAGAACGCTCACGAGTATACGGCAGCAGCTTCTACGATCTTGCCGCCGAGGAAAAACTCACTGAACCGTTACGTGATCAGCTCCTTACCGTGAAGCAGATACTCAGGGAAAATCCCGATTATCTTAAGCTTCTCTCAGAGCCCTCAATTAAAAAGGCCGAACGTCTCAGCCTTATAGATAAGGCATTTGGCGGTTCATGTGAAAAATATATGGTCAATTTTCTTAAACTCCTCTGCGAGCGCGACATGCTTGGCGAATATGAGGGCTGCTGTGAGATCTTCGTCAGAAGATACAACGAGGATCACGGCATTTCCGAGGCCATAGTTACAAGCGCCGTACGTTTAACGGACGAACAGCTTAAGAAACTGACCGAAAAACTTGAAGCAATCAGCAATAAAAAGATTTCCTTAGTACAAAGGATAGACAAAAAGACGTTGGGCGGCATCAAAGTCGAGATAGACGGAAAGCAGCTCGACGGTACCGTAGCCGGCCGTCTCGGCGGAATCAAACGGAAACTTGATGAAATAGTACTATAGAATAAAATCATTTTAAGGATGGATTGGAATTATGCAATTAAAACCCGAAGAAATATCCCAGATCATCCGCAGCCAGATAAAATACTATGAAAACTCCATTCGTCAGAACGAAACGGGTACCGTACTTAATGTAGGTGACGGTATCGCCCGCGCAAGCGGTCTGATCAACTGTATGGCCGGCGAACTCCTCGAGTTCGAGGACGGCAGTTTCGGAATGGCTCAGAATCTTGAGGAAAACAGTGTTTCAGTCGTTTTATTCGGTTCAGGTGATAATATCGGTGAGGGACAGACCGTAAAGAGAACGGGTAAGGTCGTATCCGTTCCCGTAGGCGAAGCCATGATAGGACGTGTCGTAAACGCCTTAGGACAGCCTATTGACGGTGCGGGTCCCATAGCAACCACCGAGTTCAGGGCAATAGAATCTCCCGCTCCCGGTATCTGTGAGCGTCAGTCGGTTTTTGAGCCCCTTCAGACAGGAATCAAGGCTATTGACTCCA
>JAGCZO010000082.1 GCA_017959965.1 Clostridia bacterium
ATAAACATTTAACCGCCCTGTTCGGTACTGTGAGGCGCATTATTGCGTACATTGTAAAGCGTATTGTGAAGCGGCGGCACGGAGGTTCAAAATGACTTACAGAAGCACAAGAGGAAAGGACGCCGGAACTTCTTTTTCGGAAGCGGTCATAAAGGGACTTGCCTCCGACGGAGGACTGTTCGTTCCCGAAGAAGAAGTGCGTTTCACACCCGACGAGATAAAAAAGCTTTGCGGCATGGATTATAAAGGAATTGCCGCGGAGGTAATTGCCGGATACGCGGACGATTTCGATCCCGCGGAAATAAGAGAATGCGTTGACGAGGCGTATACCGCCGCGAAGTTCCCGGAGGGACCGGCAGGCTTCACGACTCTTGACGGCAGCCTTTCGGTGCTGGAGCTCTGGCACGGCCCCACCTGCGCCTTCAAGGACATGGCGCTTCAGATACTCCCCCTCTTCATGAAAAAAGCGGTGGAAAAGCGTGGAGAGTCGAAGGAGATCACGATCCTCACAGCCACATCCGGCGACACGGGGAAAGCGGCTCTTGAGGGCTTCAGGGACGTTGAAGGCGTGAAGATCATGGTCTTCTATCCTTCCGAAGGCGTCAGCGAGACCCAGAAGCTTCAGATGGTCACCCAGGCAGGCTCAAACGTTAACGTAGTCGCCATCGTCGGCAACTTCGACAACGCCCAGACCGGGGTCAAAAAGATCTTTTCCGACAAGGCCTTCGAGAAAAAGCTTCTCGGGGACGGAAAGATGCTCTCCAGCGCCAATTCCATCAACTGGGGCAGACTGCTCCCACAGATCGTGTACTACTTCTACAGCTATGCGAGGCTGGTCGCCTCGGGGACCGTAAAATTCGGCGAGAAGATCGATTTCTGCGTGCCCACAGGGAACTTTGGCGATATACTGGCGTGCTACTATGCGAAAAAAGCCGGCTTGCCGGTGGAGAAGATAATCTGCGCCTCCAACGAGAACAAGGTGGTTGCCGACTTCCTCAGGACCGGCGTTTACGACAAGAACCGGGAGTTTATGACCACCACTTCTCCCGCAATGGATATACTCGTGTCGTCGAACCTGGAGAGACTGATATACGACGCTCTCGGAAAGGACTGCGGAGCGGTAAAGGACCTTATGGAAAAGCTTGCGGCCTGCGGAAAATACGAGGTCGGGAAGGACGTTCTTTCGAAGATCAGAAATGATTTCGATTCCGGTTTTTCCGACTGCGGGGAAGTCTCCAAAGAGATCGCCAAGATCTATAAAAAGTACAACTATCTGATCGACCCCCACACCGCCGTCGGAGTGAGTGTCTTTGAAAAGGTGTCTGACAGGACCCGCCACACGGTCTGTGTGTCCACCGCCAGCCCCTTCAAGTTCAACGCCTGCGTTGCCGGGAGCCTTTTCGGAAGCGATGCCGTGGAAGGCATTGGCGAGGACAAGGTGTGCGCCCTCCTCTCCGAAAAAACGGGCATACCCGTACCCGCGCCTCTCTGCGGCCTCTTTGACCGTGAAATAAGATTTAATGAAGTAGTGACACCGGATTTGATGCCGAAAACTGCGGAGGATTTTATATATGACAAATAAAGCGTTTAACGTTGCCGTGATAGGCTGCGGAGTCGTAGGCTCAGGCGTTGCCGATATTCTGATCAGAGAGTCGGAAAAGCTGAGCGCCCGCTACTCAAGGAAGGTGGCTCTTAAGTCGATCCTCGACATAAGAGATCTTACGGGAACTCCGTATGAAAAATATGCCGTGTGCGATCCGAAAAGCGTTCTGAACGACGAAGAGATCGACGCTGCGGTGGTGACGGTGGGCGGTCTGGATTTCGCTTATACCATCACGAAAAAGGCGATCCTGGCCGGCAAGCACGTTGTCACCTCCAACAAGGACCTAGTGGCGGAGCACGGGCGGGAGCTGGAGAGCCTCGCCTACGACAAAGGAGTCCGCTTCCTTTACGAAGCCAGCGTGGGCGGCAGCGTTCCCATCATCAGACCCCTCAGGATCTGCATGGGCGCCAACAACATCAGCTGCATTATGGGCGTTGTCAACGGCACCACGAATTACATGCTCACCCGTATGGAGGAAGACGGCCTTTCATTTGAGGAAGCCCTCTGGGAGGCCCAGACAAGGGGCTATGCCGAAGCCGATCCCTCATCCGACGTGGACGGTTTTGACCCGGCGAGGAAGATCGCGATTCTTTCCTCCATCGCCTACGGTCAGTTCGTTGACTACAAAAAGATACCCACCGCCGGCATCAGAAAAATTACCGCGGACGACATTGCGATCGCCGGCGCCCTGGGCGGCCGTGTGAAGCTCATCGCCTGCACCCGTCTGGAGAACGGCAAGGTGGCGGCATACGTGGAGCCCCAGCTCGTTATGAACACCAGTTACCTCTGCTCCGTAAGCGGCGCGTATAACGGAATACTTGTCAAAGGCGAATACACCGGCAACACCTTCTTCTACGGCATAGGCGCCGGCAAGCTTCCCACCGCCAATGCGATCTGCGGCGATATCGTCGAGCTCCTCACCGGAGCTGAAAACGACGCCGTCAAGCCCGGATTTATCGCAAAAGAAGCCGAGATCACCAAAGACACCGGCTCTTCGAAATACTATATCAGGCTGGACAACATCCCGGACGGTGAATTCACCCCCGGAATCGACAACATCAAGATGGTCACCTGCGGCTCCACCACCGCTTTCATAACCGGGACGCTGACGCCCTCCGAGCTTGAAGAAACAGTTGAAAAGCTTTCCGCCGTATTCCCCGGCGCCTCCGCGGGACTGGTGCTGAAGGTGCTTGATGCGAGCGTTTAAGGGAAGACCCGAACTTTTACACGCCATACAAAGGAAAAAGCTGCGAACTGTTCGGACCCGAACAGCCGCAGCTTTTTCTGCCTTCAAAAAATAACTATTTTGCGGTCACAAGCCCCCTGCACGTCAGTTGACCACAAACCTCTTGCGCCCTTCCGACCAGAGCTTCAGGCTCTCCGTCACCATGACTATCAGCCGTTCCCTTGCCTCCTTGGAAGCCCAGGCGATGTGCGGGGTCATGGTACAGTTGGCGGCGGTGCGCAGGGGGTCGTCCTGTTTCATTGGTTCGGTCTCAAGCACGTCGATCCCCGCGCCTGCGATCCTGCCCGAATTCAGGGCCTCCGCCAATGCCTCCGAGTCCACCACTCCGCCCCTTGCGGTGTTGACGATATACGCGTTGGGCTTCATCATTGCCAAAGTCTCTTTCGACACAAAATTCGCGGTACCGGGGTTTAGGGGGCAGTTGAGGGACAGAAAATCGCTTTCCCTGAAAAGCCTTTCCTTTTCCACCTGCTCCCATCGGCAATCGTCATAGATCCTTCTTGAATGGATTATGACGCGCATTCCCAAGGCATTGCCGATGGCCGCCACCTTTCTTCCTATGGCGCCGAAGCCAACCACGCCAAGGGTCTTCCCCGCAAGCTCCGTCAGTCTGTAAGGAAAGTACGCGAAGGTCTTTGAGTATACCCACTCTCCCCTGTGAACGGATGCGTTGTACTCGGAAATACTTGTGGCAAAGGACAGTATAAACGAGAACACGAGCTGAGCCACCGAATCAGTGCTGTAGCCGGGAGCGTTCACCACGTCGATGCCGTGCTCCCGGGCCGCGGCGCAGTCAACGTTGTTGTATCCCGTGGCAAAAAGGCCGATATATTTCAGGTCCGGCAGTGCCTCGATGACTTCTCTTGTCATTTTGGCTTTGTTTATAATGACCGCGTCCGCTCCCCGGCATGAGGCGATCACCTCTTCCGCAGGCAATGCGTCGAAATAAGACACTTCGCCAAGCTTTTCCAGCGGCCCGAAATCAAGGTCGCCCATAGTCACCGTATTTCTGTCAAGCACTGTGATCTTCATAGTAATTTCCTCAAACAACCGTAATCAATCTAAATAACACCCGCAAACGTCCGGCTGTCAGGTAAGTTCCGCCGTCTTCACGTTGAATTTTTCCAGAAACACTTCAGTTCTGACCTCCGCAAGCTCTCCCACTCTTCCCGCAGAAAAGCAGATCTCGTCAAAGAGAACGCAGGTCTCGTCAATGAATGTCTCAAACTGCTTCTTCATACCCACCGGAGAGCAACCGCCGTGAACGTAGCCCGTGGTCTTGAGCAGGTCCTTTTGCGGGATCATTTCCACGTACTTCTCCCCGCATACAGAGGCAGCCTTTTTAAGGTCAAGCTTCTCCCTGCTTGGAACGATAAAGACGTGGTGTGCTCCGCTCTTTCCCACTGTCACAAGAGTCTTGAAAACTCTGTCCGGATCGAGCCCGAGAAGCTCCGCCAGCTCTCCCGCGTCGGAAAATTCATTTGCAGACTCGTGCGCCGCGACAAAGGCTCCGGCGTCTTTGAGGAGCCTGATGGCATTGGTCAGTTCGGCCATAGTGAAAACCCGCCGTTTCCTGAAGTTCCGGATATCCGGACAAGGACATTTTATCACATCGCGGAGCCCTTATACAAATGCGTAATACAAGAAATATGTGGAAAAAATATGGGTTTTATGGTAAATTATCTTTTGAGAAAAACGCGCGCCCGCACAGGCGCATAAAAGATTCAGAAGAGGTGTCTATTCATGAAGAAGACAAGAACAAGATTTGCCCCGAGTCCCACGGGCTACATGCATATCGGAAATCTCCGCACCGCTCTTTACGAGTATCTCATTGCCAAAGTGAACGGCGGCGATTTTCTGCTGAGGATCGAAGATACGGATCAGGAGCGGTACGTTGAAGGCGCTCTTGACGTGGTGTTCAATACGCTCAAGGCCACGGGCATAGATTATGACGAGGGACCCGGAAAGGAAGGCGACTGCGGTCCTTACATCCAGAGCCAGCGCAGAGATATTTACAAGAAATACGCGGAGCTGCTTGTTGAAAAAGGCGCGGCCTACTACTGCTTCTGCACCAAGGAAAGGCTCGAGGGCCTCAAGACCAGCGACGAAGCCCTCGGCACCGGCTTCAACTACGACAGGCACTGCAGAAATCTGTCTCAGGATGTGATCGCCGCAAATCTCGCGGCGGGCATTCCGTACGTCATCCGCCAGAAGATGCCTCTTGACGGCACCACCACCTTCACGGACGCGGTGTACGGCGACATTACGGTGGAGAACAAGACCCTTGACGACCAGGTCCTCCTCAAGAGCGACGGGCTTCCCACCTATAACTTTGCCAACGTTGTGGACGACCATCTGATGGGCATCACCCACGTGGTCAGAGGAAACGAGTACCTCTCGTCCACGCCCAAATACAACCTTCTTTACGAAGCCTTCGGCTGGGATATTCCCACGTATGTGCACTGCGCCCCTATCATGAAGGACGAGCACCACAAGCTTTCAAAGCGCAACGGCGACGCCTCCTTCTTCGATCTGGTGGCAAAGGGCTATCTTCCCGAAGCCATCTTAAACTACATCTGTCTTTTGGGCTGGAGTCCCGCGGGCAACGAAGAATTCTTCACTCTCAAGGAGTTGGAGCAGGTATTCAGCATTTCCGGCATCAGCAAATCCCCCGCTATTTTCGACATTGAGAAGCTCACCTGGATGAACGGCGAGTACATAAAGAGAATGGACGACGAAAGATTTCTCAGCCTCGCGCTGGGACCGGTTGAGGACGTATTCAAAAACGCCGGCGTTCCCGTGCCCTCCCGCGAAACACTTGTAAAGATCGCCCTTCTTGTAAAAACCAGGATCAACACCCTTGCGGAGATCCCCGGAAGGATCGAATTTCTGGCGGTGCTGCCCGACTACGAAAATGAGCTTTATTGCCACAAGAAGATGAAGACCGACGAGTCGATATCGCTGGATTCGCTGAAGCTCACATTGGCGGCCTTCGAGGCCGCCGAGAAAGACCTCAGAGCAAACTGGAATTCCCAGGCGATATACGAATTTCTCCTTGGCGTCGCAGCCGCCAACGAGCTTAAGAACAGCCAGATACTCTGGCCCCTCCGCACCGCAGTAAGCGGTCTTCCCGCCACGCCCGGAGGAGCAACGGAGCTTGCCGAGATACTCGGTTTTGACGAGACTGTGAAACGTATTAAAGACGGTATCGAAAGACTGTCATGAGTTCATTATAAAGGCTAATTAACGATCGGAGGACAAGTTATGATGAAGAAAATTCTTAAGGCCGCCCTTCTTCTGGCAGTGCTCGGCATTGCGGGCATATTTGCTTTCGGCTGCACTCCCGGAAACGACCCCGCCGCGAATACGGATGCGCCCGCCGTTCCGACACAGGTGCCGGTAGTCTTCAAGGACTATGACGGTCCCTACGGCGAGACCGTCACCACCGCCGCAAAATACGCAAACGCCGTGAACGGCTATTTCAACAGCAACAGCAAGTCTTCCTACATTCTCGAAAACACCAATTCAAAGCTTGTTTACGGCCTGACTCCCGTTGAAGGCTTCAGCGGCGTCAGGTCTCTCTATAACTCCAACGGCGGCGAGTATATTGCCAATACCATGGACACCTATGTGAAAATGGATACCGGCAAGACGTTCTTCTCAGCCGGGTCCGTGGCAAGAGCAAACCTTTACGACCAGGGCATATACTACTACAACCTCCACATTCTTGACCACACCTTTGCCAACGGCGAGAATTCGCTGGCAGCGAAGCTCAGCCTTCCCCTTGACGACTGCGGCGGAACTCACGACCTCACTAAACCGGTGTACGGAGAAGACGGTTCGGTCTCCGCGACGGTCACCTCGATCCACGACCCGTATATCTACTTTAACCTTCCCCAGGGAAAATACGATCTGGATAATTACGACGCGTTTTACATCACAATGAAATGCACCGGCGCAGGCGACGCCGAGATCTTTTACGTTGCCGGCAAGCTCACCAACTTTGTCGGCGAGTCCTCGCTCAACTGCAAGCTCATAGCCGACGGCGAATACCACTCCTATCTTGTTTACTTTGACAACAACACGAACCTGAAGAACTACATCACGGGGTTCCGCATCGACGCGGGAGGCTACGTGGGAGAAGAAATAACCATTAAAGATTTTTCTATCGTCAAAGTATCGGAGGACGTGCCCCCCTTCCTTCTTGACAGGAACTATAACGTTTATTCCGACAAGATCCACGAAAACATAAGATTTTTGGCTACCTCGGACACCACCTCCGTCACCGCCGTTGGCAACGTGACAGAGATCCCAGCCGAAAAAGTTGACAAGTTCGTAGTCAACGACAGCACCGGCCCTCATTATTCTCTTGACGAGGTGGACTGGAGCACCGCCGCATACGCGGGATTTGACATCAAAGACGTCGGCGTCTTCGGTATAGTGCTGGTCAGCGACGACAAATACTCCGGGACCCTCACCGTAACTCTTGAGGACGGAATTTATAAGATCGTGCAGGAGCTGCCTGTAGACGGCTCCAAGATCAAAAAATCCAAGAGCATTTACATGGCCAGGCGGATCTACGTTGACGAGACCCACGACTTCTCGGG